>CAYXDM010000099.1:0-8727 GCA_964463595.1 uncultured Aequorivita sp.
TGCTCTACTTTTTTTCTTGCGGCCAACCGTACTTCCAGGATTTTAGAAATAGGTAATTTTGAAAATGCTATTATCGCTTCTGCCATTGCTTCCGGATCACGGATGCGAACAATCCACCCTTCCCGACCATCCTCAATCAATTCAGAAATGCCGCCACAATCCGTGCTAAGAACGGGAAGTCCATGGGCCATTGCTTCTACGGCCACATTGGGCAGTCCTTCCTCCACACTTGGCACCAACAACAACGAAGCATTACGCATAATTTCAAATACCTGGTCTTGGGGAATTCTATCGATCAAACTTGTATGATCCCCCAGGCCCAAATCGGATATTAAAAACTGAAGTTCCTCATCGCCCCCACCGCCAATGATGGTATAGTGGAAAGCAATATTCCTTTCCTTTAGCAACCTGCAGCTCTGAAGCGCATATCCATATCCTTTGATCCAATGTGCACGCCCGACCGAAAGCAATAGCAATGGACCATCCTTAAGATAATTCCCTGGAAAGGGAATCGCCTGGAAAGATAGCCCAGAGTACACCACCTTGTCCAATTTGTCCTTTGAGGCCCAAACTTTATCGCCGTTCAACTGAACATTTCTCGAAACGGAATGGAACCCATTGATTTTGGGATACAATCGTTCCATATATTCAAAAACATCGGTATCCAAAAAAGGACGCACGTTGTTCTGGGATCCCCTCTGACTGAGAACCACCGGGATTTTCTGCTGCCCCAATACATCCTCGACCCAAGGTATAACCGAAGGCCACTGAAGATGTATAATATCCGGATCTATTTTTTGAAGTACAAAATCCAAATTTTGTTTCTGTAGTTGCTGCCGTTCCCCATTGAACAATTTGTCCAGCGTGCCCAAAAAATGTTTTAACGATTTGGTCTGAAGAGCATAATTCAAAGTCGTAAGAACAAATCTCAGCTTGATCTGGTTGCTGCCCAGAGGCACATAGTGAACCCGCTCCAAGCGATGGTCCAACCCTACATTAAATCCCAAAATATAGACGCGATGCTTCCTTGCCAGTCCCTTTGCCAATCGGTTTATAAAGGGAGTGGTCCTAAAGCTGCCGTCGAAGATGATTATTTTTAAGGGCTTCTTCAAGATATCGATTTTTCAAAAACTTTTTTTACTGAAACCACTTCTTTTATAGGTGTGGGATTGACCTTAAAAAAGAGATATTTCTTTCCGAGTTTGAATCTGTCTATCTCCTTTTTACGGAACATCAGGTTCTCTACAAAGTATTTTCCCAGACCGTCGCAATCCATTCCGGAAACATTGACCACATCCCTGAGCAACAACTTCAGAGCTTCCACCTTATTGCCGGACAAAAAGGTGTTGGGATGGTCTGCGAAATTGGAGAATTTCTTTATAAAATCCTCTCTGTCATAAGCGTGAAAATGCAATATATTTCCGCAGTCCTTTTTAAGCAATTCCGTGCCGTCCCTCTTTATATACCTGTGCACATTAAATGGAATCATATCCCTTTCCGTGCGCAGGGCGGCCTTGCCCATGGTATGGCCATACCACCAGGCAAACATTTGTGGCCTGTTGGTAAAGGGATTGTGGATGGATTTAAAATACGCCTGTTTGTTGTTTTTAAACAGTGTTTCCTCGGCAAAAACATTCGTATAGGATGGGAACCGCTGAAGAACTTCCAGGGTCCTGAAACGGACAACATCGACTTCCATTCTTATTTTAGCAAAAAATAATCCCAGATCAGAAGGTTCATCTGTATTTGTACATACCAATTCATCTGCATCAATGGAAATCAACCAATCAATACCCTCTTCCTTACATCTTTGTTGTGCGTCAAAAGTATTCAGGCACTGGCGGGCGGTGTGATGTTCCGCAGCTTGGGAAGTAAATTTATGGAGGTATTGCAAATGCGCGTATTTACCCGGATTTACCGAATCAGAACTTGTTACAAAATCCAGATCGGCAATACTTTCCCTGCCATTATCGGTGGTATTGTCAAAATAGAGGAATGTCCGGTCCACACCAATTGCCTTATGGTATAGCAGGTTGTGCCGTAGGATCCGGACTTCGTTTTTGACGGTAATGACAAGGCCTATTTTCAAGTAGTTTTTATTTCGAAAGCTGAAATCGGTAGTAAATATAAAGTTTCAGAAAAGGGATAGAAAATTTATTTTTACGTGGAACCCGATGTCGCACCCGATTGAAGAAACGGGTAATATAGGTCTTCCTGAACTCAAGGAGGGTAGGGTCCGTTGCGGTGATTGAATCAATAAACCGAACGTGTTCCTTAAAGTAGCGGATCAGGTAGTTCAGGCCCTTGGCCTCCAAGTTTGATAGATTTCCCTCTTCCTGTCTAAAAAAACTCTGGGTTCCGGAATTGTAACCCCATCTTTTCCCATAAAAAAACTCGTGATAAAAAACTCGATCTCCAATAATTTGGAAGTCGTCGAACACGGCGGCATCCAATCTATCCCTATCAATTTTTCTGAACAGGGCGGCGCTCACGTTCAATATGGGGCAATACATAATGTGCTCCCTGTTCAAAGTGATATTTCCATTCTCCCTAAATGCCGGATGCACTATTTCCCTTTCCTTTTTTCCGGCTCCAAAAAGGACAGTTTTTGCAACGCTGATATCGTTCCCTTGCATGGATTGCAGTTGGGTCTCCAAAAAACTTGGTTCGCAAAAGTCATCGCTCTCCGCAATCCAGATATAATCGCCCTTTGCCAAGGACAATCCCTTTTTCCATTGTTTGAATGGCGAACCGCTATTTTTTCCATTAACGACGAAATGGGAAACTTTTGGGTGGCTGCGGTATTCGTTTAAAACTGAAAGACTATTATCGGTGGAAGCATCGTCGAGAATAATGACCTCAAAATTTTGATAGGACTGGGTGAAGATGCTGTGCAATCTATCCCTTAAATAGGGGAAATGATTATAATTGGGAAGGATAATGGAAACAAGATTTTTCATCTTCTACTTTAAATTAAATCGCCTCCTATCTTGGTACGCTTTTCCCTCAATTCCAGGGCGTAATTATAAAATTCATAATCCTTTTGGTGGTAGTCCCTCAATTCCCTGTAAAATGGTATGTCCTGAAAATAGGAGGCCCTTGGATTGGGATTTGAGTTTACGACCTCAATCTCCATTTTTTCCAGGCCGAGGTACTTGTTGACAAAGTAGCTAAAGTCTTCTTCAAAATTCTCAACAATACCGATAAAGTCGAAATTTTCCATGGGAAAGCCAATGATATAGCGAGAGTAAAGATTTTGCATTTCCCCAGAAAAACAGAACCTTTCAAAGCTCCATTTTTCCTCGATTACCCTTTTGTGCAAGGGCTTGGATCTTGTGGGATGATAAGACCTTTGCCAATAGTAGTAATGCGAACCCAACCTTTCCAAGGGATCTCTGAGCCATGTAACAAAAATGTTTTTGTCGTTTTTATAAAAACCATATTTAGCAGCCAGGAAGTGGCCATGAATACACTGTTTTTTCCGATACAGAAAATAAAACTTTTTAAATCCATAATAGCACGCCTTATAAAACTGCAACTTTTCCCGTATTTCCTCTTTTGAAAGATGATCCGGAGAATCATTATAGTCAAAATATACCGCGTCCTGAAATTGGTCCCTCAAGAAAAAACGAAAGCTGGAGCCGGCAGTTTTCGGCATATGCAAGGATATAATCATAGACAATTGAATATTTTGGTTTGATGGCTCGTTTTTTATTCAAATTAAGTAGTATCATTCTTCCCATTTTTCCATTTTAACTCCCCTCGATAAAGATTTCTACCCATAACCATGATATACTATATTTTTGATAAATCTGTATTAAGTTTATCCATCTTTCTTGGTTGTGGAGTGCAGCGTTTGATAAAAAGCCATTACAAGTTTCGCTACATTTAACCAATCCAATTCTAATGCTTTATCTCTTGAGGATTTTCCTATTTCTGTTAAACGCAAATTATCGGAAAGTAAACCTATGGTTTCCCGTATAAAACTTTTGTCGTCCCCTTTGCAGACCATTACATTTGTTGAACCTTCCAGATAAGTCGCACTTCCGCCAATTTTGCTCGTAATAATTGGCACACCACAGGCCATGGCTTCTAAAATGGAATTGCACGCAGTACTGTCCAGCATGGGTAAATACAGAGCAGTTGCTTCTTGATAAAGTTTAAGTAATTCAAAGTCACTGATCCTTGTTAGTATCTCAATATTTGGAAGTGAAACTATTTTTGAAATATAGGCCGGATGCAAAACAACCTTGACTTTTAAATCCTTTATAATGTCTACCAATATTGAAATTGTATGATTAAAAGTATCAAAATCCCTTAAATGCTGGCCCACGAATAAAAGAGTGCTATTTTGCTTTAAGGAGAGGTTTGGCTTAAAAAATTCCGTGTCCACCCCGTGGGGGATATAAACCACGTTTTCCAAATCCAACCATTGCTTTAAAAACTCCACCTGATTAGCACCCACAGCAATGGCACCATCCAATTTTCGCAAAGCGGAAACGTCGGTAATGGTTTCTTGTAAAAGAGAAGGAGGCTTATGGAAGGTAGCAACAAACTTGGTATTTGGAAATTTCTTTTTTAAAAATCCAATATAGCGAATGCCACGTTCTGCGTTCAAAAAATGTACTACATTTTTCTGTTTTTTGTTTTTTTTGAGGAGACAATATATCTCCCGAGTTCTCAGTACGCTGCCAGCATCATAGATTCCGGCATTCTGTGCATGTAGGTCCGCCACAAATTTCCAAAATAGAAAAGGAAATTTTGGCTTTCCATATACTACCGGTCCATCTAAATAATCAATCAATCTTGCATATCCGGAGTTATTGGCATGGTGCCGAGAGCGGTGATGGACAAAAATTTTATTCAAGATCCAAGGGTTTGTTTAACATGAGTTCCAAGATACGTTTAACATTTTGAACGGGGTGCCCAAAACAGAACAAGAAAAAACTTGCCCTCCCATATTCTATTCGGAATTTGTACCAAAACATATTCGAGTTTGTGGATTTTAGCCTTAGTTTCTTCCTCTATATAGTTGCACCTTCACTTTTATAAGCCCCAATCGTTGCAATTCAAAAAGTCCGGTTTGTATGTAGGACGAATGGTTGAGCTCCTGTGGGGTGTGGATGGTGACTATTAATTTAGGCATTGAATAAGGCTGATTTAACCGATTGCAACAAGACCTTGGAAGTTTCTTGGATACTGTATTTATCCATTGTCTTATTTCGGGCTTTAAGTCCCATACTTTGTAATTTTTCCTTATTCTGCAACAAATTTGCTACTTCTGAAACATACTTTTCTTTGGATGTAATGATGCCATCAACATTATGGGTGATTATTTCTTCCGGACCATTTACTCCCTTAATAACTGCCACGGGCGTACCACAAGCCATACTTTCCGCCACTACCATCCCGAAGGATTCACTGCTGCTGGGTAATAAAAACAAATCGGCCTGTTGAAAATAATACGGCAAGTCGTGATGAGGTTTTATTCCTTCAAACGTTACTTCCTTTTCCAATTGGTTTTGGACTATCAATACATCCAATTCTTTTTTATAAACAGGCGAAGAAATCGGGCCAACAATTTTTAACACAGCCTGTTGGCCCTGTTGTTTTAAAAAGGCAACAATCTCAATAGCTAAGTGGATTCGTTTTGAATTGGTAATTCTTCCGACATAAAGTAAATTGATTGTAGCACTGTGCGGCTTGACTTCAGGTTTAAATAAATGGGTATCAATCCCTAATGGAAACACCCGAATATCCAAATCTTGAAACATGGGCATTCCCAACATTTCCTGTTTTTGCAATTGTGTGTGTACTAATATATGGTGCGCACGTTTGTAATATTCTCTTACCCAAATACTGTCGGTATAATGTCTGCCGCCCAACATAGCGATATATTCTTTTCCTTTATCCAAAATTACTTTAGACAACTGATATGAAAACGGACTGGAATGGCCGGACATATTTAGTATGGTAACATCCGGTGTTTCTTTTTTATAGGCTTTTAGACATTTTTTTGAAGTCTGCTTTTTCCATTTTTTGTGGTCGCCGTTCCACGTAAAGTCCACTGGATAGAAACGATAAGCGACCTGCGCTATATTATAACGATAACTACATAATTTGTGGGTAAAATATTCCATGCCGCATCGCCATCCTTCCGTTTCGGCCAAAGAGACTAAGGCTTTTAAATGCGGCTGACTGTGGTAAGTGGCTACACTTTTTTCCACTACGCCGGCAGCTTGCGGGGTGAAGGGATGGAGGATGGTGATGGTATTAGGAGTCATAAGTCATTTTTAAAACATTCCCAATCTGTTCAATCTGATTGATCTTTGCCTGTTTTATTTTATGGAACAAATCATTTTGAATAGTATCGATATTTTTATAAATATTTACAATCTCTTCAAAAATAATATTAACATCCAAACTATCTGTTCTACAAACAAACTCGCTAACCTCTATGGAATTTAAAAAATCAGAGGTTTTTTGTTCATATTCAATAGCATAGAATGGCGTGGATTTTAAGGCAGAAAAAATAATGGCATGAAGTCTCATCCCAAGAAATAAATCTATTTTTTCAAAAAAACGCAATGCTTCCTGAATGTTGGGTGTATATTCAAAAACGGTAATCGAATTTAAGATGTCATTTGTTAAAATACTTCTCATATATGAAATATCCTTATCTGTTGTTGGATATAAAATAACCTGCCATCCTTCATCAAGTAATTTTAGAAGTAATTTATTTGAAAAAAGAGCAATTGCTTCCTGATCCATTCCGTAGATTCTTCCAGCAATATTGCAAAAATTAACACCTATAGTTTTTTCTTTAATTTTCTTTTTTAAAGCCTGTTCAAAATAAATGGTAGGATCATAAAAAACGTTTACTTCTGAATCGATCTGCCAATTTTCCTTTAAAATTTTATAGGACAAAGGGCCTCTTACCCCAATATAATGTGCTTTATTTAAAAGTGCCACCCAAGCATTCACATCGGTAGGAAAACCTATTGTTTTCGCAAGAAATGGATCTGCCACTCCTGAACCTAATACCATTATTTTTGCAGTATTAAATTTTTCGTGGTAATCTAATATTAATTTTAAATAGCTTTCGTTGGCTTTTTTTTTGATGATAGTTCCACCTCCTACAATAATGTAATTGGGTTTTGGAAAAAGGAAATTTCTTAAAACAGATCCGGCACTTGGCTTTGTATAATCAATTGTATAAAACCTAAGGTTTTTTCTAAACATTAATTTTAATGCAGTGTGAACGGCATCATCGCCAATATTGTTTTGGCCTAGACACCCAATATAAATGGCTCTTTTTTTTAAGTTGAATATATACCTCAAGTATTCAGGCAACATCCTTAATTCGTCCTTAATCTTTTTTATTTTATAACTCACTGATTATTCTCCTTCTTAAACCTTTGTAGTCATTTCTTTATTTTATTTTTTGTAAGCCTTAGAGTCGCTTGTTCGAGAAATTCATCGGAGTGTCGGTAAAATGATATAACTACATTAGAAGCGCAATAGTCATCACACCAAAATTTTTATATCCATTTATAACCCGCATAAAATCCTTGTTTACCTACCGCTGGAAGTTTTCCAAAACCATAAAAATCTCCCACCTCCACGGATAATTGCCCAACATTCTTTCGAATTTCGATTGCACTTGTAGGATCGTGAACTGCATAGTTGTAAGAGTAAATTCCAGGGCTCACAGGCCATTTTTCAATAATCAAAATTGCCGTGCCCTCTGCTTCACTAAATTTTTTGTCAATCACATCGCTTCTACAGGCAAATAAAAATCTATCGTAAATATCATAAAAAGCTATTGAGATCGAAAGAGATCTAATATCTGGGTTTTTATAACTAACCTTTATTCTGACTTCCTGGCCTACCATTACAACCTGGATAGGTGAATCATTATTATTGAAAAACTCGATTTTACTTACCCCGAAATTTTTATTCGGATCGTAAAAGTTTAATCCTTTGTCGGTTTTGGTGTTCAAATAATATTCAATCGAGTCCTTGGTACTGCCTCCATAAACATTTATCCCATTCTCTAAAATGATGGCCCGGGTACACAAACTCTGCACCGCCGCCATATTATGGCTCACAAACAAAACCGTCCGCCCCTCCCCTTTCGAAATATCCTGCATTTTCCCAATAGCCTTTTTCTGGAATTCCGCATCGCCTACGGCCAGCACCTCATCCACCACCAAGATATCGGGCTCCAGATGGGCGGCCACGGCAAAGGCAAGGCGGACCTTCATTCCGCTGCTGTACCGTTTTACGGGCGTATCTATATAAAGCTCACAGCCAGAAAAGTCCACTATCTCATCCAACTTCGCACTTATCTCCGTGCGGGTCATCCCCAAAATGGCGCCGTTCAGATATACGTTTTCCCTGCCCGTAAGCTCGGGATGAAAGCCCGTGCCGACTTCCAGCAAAGAAGCAATTTGCCCTTTTGTTTTTATAACACCCGTGGTGGGACTCGTTACCCTGGAAAGTATTTTTAATAACGTAGATTTTCCAGCGCCATTCTTTCCGATTATCCCCAATACTTCTCCTTGTTGCACTTCAAAATTAACATCCCGCAAGGCCCATACATATTCTGTTTTTGTCTTGCTGCTCCTGTCATTTATCGCGCCCACTTTTAAATAGGGATCCTCCTTGCCACGCACTCTGTGCCAAAAACGGTTCAAATCGTGGGAAAGCGTGCCGGTGCCCACC
>CAYXDM010000100.1:0-8669 GCA_964463595.1 uncultured Aequorivita sp.
TACACTAATATTATATTTGCCACTAATACACGAATATTCTTTTTGCCACGAATACACTAATAAATTTTTTAAACATTCGTGAATTCGTGGCAACTCCCCCTACAATATATTCGTGTATTCGTGGCATCTCCCCACAATACATTCGTGAATTCGTGGCAACTCTCCCCCATAACATTCGTGTATCGTGGCGACTCCCCCCCACTACATTCGTGAATTCGTGGCCACTCTCCCCACAATATATTCGTGAATTCGTGGCTACTCTCTCCATTACATTCGTGGTGTAATATTGATCATTTTCTCTTTGTATTTCGTAAATTCGTACCTTAAAAGAAATTTACATAAAATCAAGAAATGAGCAAATACGACGTAATAGTTTTAGGAAGCGGTCCAGGCGGATATGTAGCCGCCATTAGAGCCTCGCAATTGGGGTTGAAAACCGCGGTTATCGAAAAGGAGAGCCTCGGTGGGGTCTGTTTAAACTGGGGATGTATTCCCACCAAAGCGCTGTTGAAAAGCGCCCAGGTTTTTGACTACCTCAAACACGCCGATAGTTATGGTCTTACCATTAAGGAATTTGACAAGGATTTCGGGAAAGTGGTCGATAGAAGCCGTGGCGTGGCCGATGGCATGAGCAAAGGCGTACAGTTCTTGATGAAGAAAAACAAAATTGACGTTATTGAAGGTCTTGGAAAGCTAAAACCGGGCAAAAAAGTGGACGTGGAAGGGAAGGAATATTCCGCGGACCATATTATCGTTGCTACCGGAGCCCGCTCGCGTGAGTTGCCAAACCTGAAACAGGATGGCAAAAAAGTAATTGGGTACCGTGAGGCCTTGACGCTGAAAACCCAGCCAAAAAGCATGATTATTGTGGGAAGCGGTGCCATTGGTTCTGAGTTTGCACATTTTTATAATTCCATGGGGACGGAAGTCACAATTGTGGAATTTCTGCCAAACCTTGTTCCGCTGGAGGATGAGGATGTGTCAAAACAATTTGAACGCTCTTTCAAAAAAGCGGGGATTAAGGTGATGACGAACTCCTCCGTGGAAAAATTGGATACTACGGGGGAAAAGGTTAAGGCTACCGTAAAAACTAAGAAGGGAGAAGAAACACTGGAAGCTGAAATCGTGCTTTCGGCAGTAGGGATCACTTCCAATATTGAGAATATAGGACTGGAGGACGTGGGCATTATTATCGAAAAGGGCAAGATCAAGGTGAATGATTTTTATCAGACCAACATTCCCGGATACTATGCCATTGGTGATATTGTGCCAGGCCCTGCCCTAGCCCACGTAGCATCTGCTGAGGGAATAACCTGTGTGGAAAAAATTGCAGGCCTTAATGTTGAACCCATTGATTATGGCAATATTCCCGGGTGTACCTATGCCAGCCCAGAGATTGCAAGTGTGGGAATGACCGAAAAGCAGGCAAAGGAAGCTGGATACGAACTAAAAGTTGGAAAATTCCCATTCTCCGCCAGCGGAAAGGCCAGTGCTTCCGGTGAAAAAGACGGTTTCGTTAAAGTTATTTTTGATGCCAAATACGGCGAATGGCTGGGCTGCCATATGATAGGCGCCGGCGTAACCGATATGATTGCAGAGGCAGTGCTGGGAAGGAAACTGGAAACCACGGGGTATGAGGTCCTTAAAACCATCCACCCGCACCCCACAATGAGCGAGGCCGTTATGGAAGCCGTGGCGGATGCTTATGGGGAGGTTATCCATTTGTAGGCTTGGAGTGATTTATTGGGTAATAGGATTATAGGCATTAAACATAGACCTTGTCCTGGAAAATTGGGAATGGAAAATGGAAAATGGACATAAGGCTTTAAACAACATTTAGTTAAGAGCCTCGAATTCAAAAAAAACCGTAACCTATGTTGCGGTTTTTTTATTGAGGATAAGATTACGTGGTCCTGATCCTTCTAGTAGTGGTTCAAAGTTGTGGTCATTCCAAAAAGCTTAGGAGTGCCAGCTCATAGCCCTGAAGTCCGAGGCCTATAATAACTCCCTTGGCGTGTGGAGAAACAAAGCTTTTGTGTCTAAACTCCTCCCGGGAAAAAGTGTTGGAGATATGGACTTCCACTACGGGCGCAGGTACCGCCCTAACGGCATCGGCAATTCCTATGGAAGTGTGCGTGTAGGCGGCCGGATTTAAAATTATTCCATCGGATGCAAACCCTGCTTCCTGAAGTTTATCGATCAACTCTCCCTCTATATTGGATTGGAAATGGGAAAGCTCCACTTGCGGAAATTTCGATTGTAAGCTTTCAAAAAAGTCGTTGAAACTCTGGTTGCCATAGATGTCGTTTTCCCGTTTGCCGAGAAGATTTAGGTTGGGGCCGTTGATAATCAGTATCTTCATTTGGTAAGTACATTTAAAATGTGGAATACATCTACTGATCTTCCACTTCAATCCGAGTACTATTGGACACGAACAGTATATAAAGATAGTAATAATTGCCGTTAATAAGTTCGCCTAAGGGCTGAGTCGAAATAACCCACTTATAAAAAAAACCGTTCCATTAAAGAAATGGAACGGTCTATAGAATTATTTGGGCCGATTTTAGAAGGTATATCCCACAGAAACCTGAAACACGTTGTTCTGGTTTTTAACATCGTCAGCCTCTTTGTAAATATTGGAAAGCCCTAAAGAATATCTGGCTCCGAAAAATACGCCCATATCCAAGCGGTATGAAGCTCCAAGTCCTAAGGCAAAGTCAAGAGTATTCAACTGGTCCTTAACATCCTCATCAGTCTCTTCGAAGTCAAACATATCTAGAAACTCTTCAGGAATATTTCCTGAAATGCTAACATCTGTTTTTTGTTTAGCAGACATCAAGAAACCAATTTGGGGTCCAGCCTCTATAGCCAGGCCTTCAATTACGTAATATTTAGCCATAATAGGCACGTTGATATAGTCCAATTTAAGTTTGGATTTGGCCTCCATACTGAAATTCATTCCGAATTCGTCAAAAGACTCGCTAAATTCCATTTCCGCCCCTTGTGCAGAATACAAAAGTTCCGGTTGTACAGAAAATTTATCAGAAATTTGAATTTCTACCAAACCTCCAACATGGAATCCAGTACGTCCTTTGAGGTCCCCGGTGTCATCTCCGCCCAAAGAAGCCAAGTTAACTCCACCTTTTACACCGAAACGTAATTCTTGTGATTGTGCTGAAAGGGTAAATATTGCAACCCCTACAATTAGTAATAGTTTTTTCATATTTGTTATGGTTTTTAAATTAATTGGCAAACTAACGAAAAATTAATCTCTAAGCCAAAGAAATCAGATAGTATCTTTTAACGAAAAATTCAACCCATTTATTTAAAGCTATATACATTTCAGATAGTCTGTTTGCTTAAAACAGGCGACTTCGATCATTTTATTGGAAATGATTCCCAATAATAGCAAACGCCTGTATTGCCCCCTTGATCCTTTGTACATTTAAAAAATTGCAAAAAAAAGTTGTCTCCGTTTTGGGAGACAACTTCCTTAAGCATTAATATATTTATAGGAATTCTTAGAAAGAAAATTCCACTCCCAAATTCAAGGAACTGAAAGTGCCGGTAGCGGATACTTTCTGAGCAGGAATCCCAAGTTCTGGAATGCCGGGTATTTCAACTGTTTGCTTGGATGAAATGCCAGAGTAAGACAATACTACTCCAATCCCCCCAAAATCGTAACCAACCTTAGGTCTGTAGAAGAACCCGCCATCAATTTCAGAAGGTGAAAGACCAATTCCATAACCTAAATCTGCGCCAAAGAAGAAATCCTCTATTAAATATCTGGCCGAAGCAGAGATTGGGAGAAACATAGCATCATCACCTTTAAAACCATTTTGGTCTTTTGCCATATAGTAAAGAAGACTAGCCTGCGGTCCTACCAAGAAGGCATCGTTAATTTCAAAGAAATAAGTGAAATCGCCATAAATTCCGAATGACGAACCATCTTTAATATCCCCCATTGGGATCATGGCACCTACTCCAGCCTTCATTTGTTGTGCCTGGGTGGTTGAAAAAGCGAACACTGCAAAAGCAGCGACAAGTAATAATTTTTTCATAATTTTTATAATTTAAAAGTTAATTAAGGCAAATTAACGATTAAAAAGTAAGATAAACAAGTATTTGAAGTGAGATTTTGATAACACTCCTTTAACAAAGTAGCATAATACAGCGTATAAGAATATCCAAGATAATTCTTCCATTAAAATCGATACCCGGCAGATATCTGGAGAACATTGTTTTGGTTCTCTAAGTCCCCGGAATCCTTATGGACGTTGGAAAGACCCAAATTATATCGGGCACCAATAAATATTCCCTCTTTCAAATGGTAGGAGGCGCCAAATCCGATGGCAAAATCCACAGTTTTAATAAAATCCTTGACATTTGCCCTTCCTTCCCACAATTCGGATTTAATTAAATCGATAACCTCCTGGGGCAAATCCCCAAAAACATCTTTCTCTGATTTTCTTCTGGCAGAGATCATAAACCCGATCTGGGGGCCTGCTTCCAAGGCAAGGCCGTCCGTCAAATACAATTTGGCCATCACCGGCACGTTTAAATAGTGCAAGTGAAGTTTCCCTTTGTTTCTCACTTCATAATCATAACCTTGCCTGCTTATATGTTCGCTGGACTTTATTCGGGTGCCCTGGGAAGAATACATTATTTCCGGCTGGGCCGAAAACCAATCGCTTACGGGAATTTCAAATGTACTGCCAAAATGGATGCCCAATAAGCCTTTAAAGTCCTCGGTCCCATCCCCACCAAGATTGGCAATATTTGCGCCGGCCTTAAAGCCTATCCTTAACTCCTGCGATTGTGCCGTTAAGGAAAAAATTGCACAAACGACCAGCAGATTGAATTTTTTCATGATTATTTCAATTTGGTTGTAGGGAACAAATGAACAAATTATAATTATTTCCCACCAATTTGGGAGCTTTATTTTTCAATTCCGGGTATAAAAAAAGCCACCCAACAAGGCGGCTTTTCAATTTTAATAATAAATAAATCCTGGAATTTATAGGAAAGAATATCCCAAAGCAATCGAGAATACCTGATTTTTTCCATTAAACCCATCTTCCTTCACCACTTCTGTAAAACCAAAGTTATAACGGGCATCTAACCTGATACCGAAGGGAAAATCATACCCGGCTCCCACAATTCCGGAGACATCTGCCTTTTCAGCATCATAAATATCTCCCAGAACACTGGAAATCTTGTCGTCCACAATAAAACCAAACTGCGGACCTGCCTGGATATTCAGTCCTTGAACCACATAGTATTTTAATACCACAGGCACGTTTACATACGATAAATCAAATTCGCCCGCATCAAATTCTGCCCCTTGTTGTGAATAAAGGAGATCTGCCTGTATCCCGAGTTTATCCGAGAATTTAATTCCTCCAAACACTCCGGCCTGGAAACCTGTTTTATTAGAAAGACCGGAGGCATCAGAAATATTTGCGAAGTTGGCTCCCGCTTTAATCCCGAGATCAACACTTTGTGAAAAAGCGGTAGTCCCAATAAATATGGTAAGTACTGCTACAATTAATTTCTTCATAATATAAATATTTTAGAAGTTTGTACGCAACAAATATACTCACTATCCATTGCGCAATGGGAGTTTTAGTTTTTTGTTAACTATTCTTGACTCGAGACTTACTTATGACCTGGGAACACGCCTTAAAGGATTACCAAGATTATATGCGATTGGAACGCGGTCTTTCGGAAAACTCTATCGTCAATTATTCCCTGGATGTAAAAAAATTGATACGATGGCTGGCAAGCAATGACATGGCACCCACTCCCCTATCTATTTCCGAGGAAAATCTGCAGCAATTCATCTATGAAATGTCAGGAAAATTGGAGCCAAGGTCCCAAAGTAGGTTGATTTCCGGCTTAAAGGGGTTTTTCCAATATCTTTCTTTTGAGGATTACCGAACAACAAATCCACTGGAACTTATTGAGCCACCGAAATTGGGCAGAAAACTACCGGACACGCTTGCCCTGGATGAAATAGACGCAATCATTAATGCGGTGGATCTATCCTCCAAACACGGGGAGAGAAATAGGGCCATATTGGAAACGCTATACGCCTGTGGCCTCCGCGTGTCGGAACTAACGCACCTCAGAATTTCTGATCTCTATTTTGAAGAAGGATTTGTAAAAATAACGGGCAAAGGAGATAAAGAACGATTGGTTCCCATAGGGGCCAGCACCATAAAATTTATTGATATCTATAGGAAGGAAATCCGAAATCACATGGATATAGATCCAAAGGCTACGGACATCCTCTTCCTGAATCAACGGGGGGGACAACTTACCCGAGCCATGATTTTCACCATCGTAAAAAAAATGGCAGGAAAGGCGGGCATCCAAAAAAATATAAGTCCGCACACCTTTCGGCATTCCTTCGCAACGCATTTATTGGAAAATGGAGCCGATCTAAGGGCTATCCAGCAAATGCTGGGCCACGAAAGCATAACCACCACTGAAATTTATACCCATATTGACAGAAAGTATCTTACGGAAGTCATGAACAAGTTTCATCCCAGAAAAGGGTAAAACCATAGACCGATGGTTTCTGGGTTCGATTGAACCTCTTCTTAAGGTTTGTTTTACGCCACGAATTCACGAATTATCATGAAGGACAAAGAAATTTTCGTGTATTAGTGGCATTTAATCCCAGATAATCCTTGGAAAGCGAGATGCACAAGGTGCATGGTTTTAACTTCTTTTGAGGTCAAAATTCTTAGGCGTATGGTTTTATCTCGCAATATTCACGGCCCGTGTTTCCCTGATTACGGTTACCTTTACCTGTCCAGGATAGGTCATATCGGTCTGGATTTTTTGGGAAATCTCAAAAGAAAGCTGGGAGGCCTTTTCATCGCTCACCTTATCGCTTTCTACCATTACCCTTAACTCCCGACCGGCTTGGATGGCATAGGCCTTATTGACCCCGTTAAAACCAAAGGCTATATCTTCCAAGTCCTTCAAACGCTGTATATATGAATCCAGAACCTGGCGTCGTGCACCTGGGCGCGCGCCACTGATGGCGTCGCAAACCTGTACAATGGGCGAGAGCAACCCCGTCATTTCAATTTCATCGTGGTGCGCCCCAATGGCGTTGCAAACCTCTGGTTTTTCGCCGTACTTCTCGGCCCATTGCATCCCGAGAAGGGCGTGTGGCAACTCCGTTTCCGTTTCCGGTACTTTTCCAATATCGTGCAGAAGGCCTGCTCTTTTGGCCAATTTTGCATTCAGGCCCAGTTCTGAGGCCATTACCCCACAAAGCCTGGCCACCTCACGGGAGTGGTGCAATAAATTTTGGCCGTAGCTGGAACGATATTTCATTCTTCCTACCGCCTTAATAAGTTCGGGGTGAAGCCCGTGGATCCCCAGTTCAATTACGGTGCGTTTTCCCACCTCAATAATTTCCTCCTCGATCTGTTTGGTCGTTTTCTCAACCACCTCCTCTATCCTGGCGGGATGTATTCTACCATCGGTCACCAATTTATGGAGCGAGAGCCGGGCAATTTCTCTTCTTACTGAATCAAAACAGGAAAGAATAATTGCCTCCGGGGTGTCGTCAACGATTATCTCAACGCCCGTGGCAGCTTCCAAAGCCCTAATATTCCGGCCTTCACGACCAATGATCCTACCTTTTACGTCGTCGCTTTCAAGATTGAATACAGAAACACAATTCTCTACGGCCTCTTCCGTTCCGATGCGCTGTATGGTATTGATAATGATCTTTTTGGCTTCCTGTTTGGCGGTCATTTTGGCCTCCTCCAGGGAAGTCTGAATGTAAGCCATAGCCTGGGTTTTTGCTTCTCCTTTCAAGCTTTCCAAAAGTTGGGTTCTTGCCTCGGTGGCGGTCAGGGAGGAAATGGCCTCCAATTGTTGGATTTGGCTTCGGTGCAGCCTGTCCACATCCTGTTGTCTTTTCTCCAGGATATTCACCCGTTCCTCGTAGTCGTTCTGGCGCATTTCCAGGTCGGCGTTGAGTTTTTTGTTTTTGGCGAGTTCATTGGAAACTTGGGATTCTTTATCCCGGATCCTTTTCTCGGCCTCGGAGATTTTTTTATCCCGGGTCAGGATCACTTTTTCGTGCTCGGCTTTTAGCTCCAGGAATTTTTCCTTGGCCTGCAGAATCTTATCCTTTTTTATGGTTTCCGCCTCAGACTTGGCCTCTTTTAAGATTGATGCCGAAGCTTTTTTGGCATTTTTTATTGTATTTGAAGCTTTTTTTCTCTCTAGGAGCTTGGCTATCAAATAACCGATAACTAGCCCCAAAATGGCATAAACTATATCTTCTATTCCCATGTTTGTTTTCGTTTGTAAAAAAAAAGCCTACATCAATATTATTATTTTGAATAAAACTCCTTAAAAACAAGTTTAGGGTTAACAAGCTGGTCAAGTATCCGTCTATCCGAAAATTTCGGCAACGGCTCGCTTTTACAACTTAAACTCACCCTTTTTAAAGAATTCCTGTTGAGTTTACCAAAAATTAGTATTAATGTAGGCAGTAACCTATTTTATGTAAAGAACGTTTTATATCATTTCATCCTGCAACAAACGGTCCAAAGCCTTAAGGCGACGCTCAGTCTGTTCCATATCGATGGATTTATCAATTTCTCTTTGCTCCACCTGGGCGGCAAACTGAAGGG
>CAYXDM010000101.1:0-8584 GCA_964463595.1 uncultured Aequorivita sp.
GTTTTCGACCGGCAAGTCCTCGAAAATCCAAATGAAAACTAAGCATGTAGAAAGCAATGGAATTGCTTGTTTGGACGGGAGTTCGAATCTCCCCGGCTCCACTTTCACCCTCCCGAGTTTTGCTTTTTTTGGCCTAAACTAGGGAGGGCTTTTTTATGCAATTGGTCGATAAAAAGATGTTATAAACGTTTAGTGATGCGACCTAAGAGGTTTTTCCCGGATACGCCCTCAACCCGAACTTCTGAACATAAAACAAAAACAAAAAGCCTAGAATAGTTCCCGCAACCCCAAAAAAGGCATCTATTATATCAGGGGTGTTGAGGATTGGAATATATAGTTCATAAATGAAATTGGATGCCAGTATAGTAATTCCCAAAAAAACGATATACCGGAATTTTATTCCCATCATTAACCAGAAATATCCAATGCCGGCGTAAAGCATATAACTTAGGGAGAAATTGGAAATATGCCCATAGAACCCTGGCATTAATTCCAGAATAAATTCCGGTCTTAAGAAATCCGATTTTCTTCCGGAGAAAAGAACCGACGCCAAACCAAAGAGCAGGAAAAACAACAAAGTGGTAGTATGTTTTGGAACATATTTGATATTTTTAAAAAAATCATTTTCGTTTTTATTCTCCATTCAAATTGGTTTTTAGGCCCAAATATAACTCTTGTAAAAGGACATAGGTCTGAACCCTCAGGGATCACCGAGATAAGTGGCCCATCCTTGGAATCAGATATGAAATTGAGATCGAGACTTATTCAAAATCAATACAAGTGATTTCAGGTCTCATCCCCAATCTTCCAGGAAACCCCATCCAGCCCAGACCGCGGTTTACATATAAAAATTGATTGCCCACCTGGTAAAGTCCCGCCCATTCCTTGTATTTATATTTAATGGGGCTCCACTGTTTTCCGCCAATGGATACCCCGGCTTGCATTCCGTGGGTGTGACCGGAAAGGGTCAGGAAAATATCGGAGTGGGCCAGGATCTCTTCTTTCCAATGGGCCGGGTCGTGGCTCAGCAGGATTTTAGTCGGAATATTCTTAACGGGCCCGAGGGCCTTAAGCAATTTCCCGTATTGCTTGAATGGAGGTTTCCCCCAATTCTCCACCCCTATTATTGCCACTTCCCTGGAATTTATTGTGATTGTTTCGGCTTCATTCAACAGCAACCTAAAACCAATTTTTTTGTGGAAGTTCTTTATGGCCTCAAAATTCTCCCGCTTTTCCCCATCGCTTCGCCAGGTGCTATAATCGCCATAATCGTGATTGCCGAGGATTGAAAATTTACCGCGTTTAGCTTTCAATTTTTGGAAGCTCTCCTCCCATCCCTTAAGTTCCCAGGCGTAATTGTTGACAAGGTCGCCGGTAAAAAAAATCAAATCGGGTTCCAGATCATTTATCATTTTTATGGCGCGATCAAAAACCCTATACTTCGAACGGAAACTTCCTAAATGGAGGTCGGAAATCTGAACAATCCGGAGATCCTTTAAAGCTTCGTTCCCAAGTTGGATTTTATAAATCTTAAATCGGTACAGACCTTTGAGGAATGCATACACAATAACGAAAAATGGAAGAAATCCGGCGAATAGACCTGCAATTGGTATCCAGATCAAGGAACTATCCTGTGACAGCACGTAATTGGAATAGTATAGGATACTTATTATAATAACGAAAATTATCTTGGGAATAAAGGACGAAACGGTCAATCCATACATTGAGGAAACCAATCGCTGTCGCCGTGAAGGGTCAAGATAGCTTAAACTCAGTTTTAGGGTTAAAATGGACACGATGAGCCCAATGGTAAAGACCCAAAAAAGGATTCTTATCAATGCTGTGAAAAATGGAGAGGGAATTAATTCCAGTATCGATTGAAGCCAATAGTAAGCAGCCGCATCTACCAAGAGGATGACCACACAAAGCAAGACGATTATAAAGAAATTGTATGACCTCATTCTATTTCGGTTTCCAAAAAGAATTTCATATTCGGGATAGCCTTATTAACAAAGGTAGGGATTAATAAAAATGAAAGAAGGAAAGCTGTAAACTTCCCTTCCGGTTAATCTGAAAACCCATTAAATCAAATACCTGTGGGTACTTACCATCTAAAGTTTCACATTCTCGAGTTTTACTTCGTCCCCATTTTTGTCAATAAGCTTGACCTCGTCAAAGCCCATATCCTTAAATTGTTGATATTGGGTTTCGGCATCGCCCACAACAACATACACCATTTTGGATGCATCCAGATACTTATCGGCCAATCTTTTGTGTTCTTCCAGGGTCATGTCTTTTACGATCCTTTCCTCATCCTCGATATAATTTTGTGGAAGGTTATACTCATTTATTTCCTGGAGCATTCCCAACAAGGAGGATTGGGTCTCAAAACGTCGGGCATTGGATTTAATAAGCGCATTTTTTGTAAACTCCAAGTCCTCTGCCGAAATTCCCTCTCTATACTTATTGATTTCATCCCTAAAGATTGTTACGGATTCGCCAGTGGTATTGGTGCGCACACTGGAGGATGCGGTAAAAGTCCCAGGAATTTTGGTACCGCTGAAATGGGTCCTGGCCCCATAGGTATATCCCTTTTCCTCCCGTAGGATCAGGTTTACATTTCCTGAGAAAGAACCTCCGAGTTTATAGTTCATGACCTCCGCCGGATAAAAATCGGAATGGGTCCGGGGAAGGGAAACATACCCTATATTGATAACCGATTGCTTGGCGTTGGGAATATCAACAAAATATAGTGAAGAATTTCCCCGGGTATTGGCTACGGGATATTGCGGGATATTCACTGTCTTGGAAGGCCAATTTTCTTCCAGAGTCTTTAAATTCCTTAAAACCTCTTCCTCATCCAGGTTGCCCACGATCTGGAACGTACTGACCGATGGGGAGAAATTCCTATAGTAAAAATCTTTCAGGTCCTGCATGGTTATTGCACTCACCGATTCTATGGTGCCGGATGTGGGATAGCTGAAAATGTGATCATCGCCATAGAGGAGCCGATTGTAAACCCGATTTGCCACCGCATTGGGATTGGCATCCGAACGTTCTATTTGATTAATGGTCTTGGTTTTCAACCGGGCCAATTCCCCTTCGTCCCAACGTGGTTCCAGAAGGATTTCCGAAACCAAGTCCATCGTTTGCGGAAGATTTCGGGTCAGGGTATTGCCGCGGATCACAATAGATTCTCGAGTGGTGTACATATTTATACGGGCGCCCAGAAGCTCGATTTGCTCTTCCAATTCTTCCGGAGTCTTATTAGCCGTACCTTCCATGAGAATGTCGCTCATTAAATTGGCGACCCCATTTTTCTGCATATCGTCCAGTAGATGTCCGCCCTCAATCACCAAACTGAATGTAGCCACCGGGATTTCATCTTGGTATATTCCCGAAACTTTCATGCCATTTTCCAAGGTCGCTGTCCACATATCAGGGATGTTAAGGGTGGGTGCTTCCCCCGGAACCGGTGGAGTGGAACGATCGAAAGCGGAAGGGGTTTTTACAATTTCGGACTGTGCTTCCTCAATTTCCGTGGCAACATTTTCCTTTATTTCCTCTTCAACCACATCTGCTTTCACGGAATTCCCAGCAATCAGATCCAGTTGTCCTTTAGGAACAAAACTGGTCATTACATAAGGTTTTCCCTCGATATATTTTTCATATACCCGCGTTACGTCTTCGGCACTCACTTTTTTAATGTTCTCAATGTCCTCGGTTATGAATCCCGGGTTTCCAGTAAAAACATTGTATCGGGCAAGTTGGAAGGATTTTCCGAGAACGCTGCTTATCCCATTATAAAATTGGGTTTCAAGACCTGCCTTTACCCGTTCAATATCCCGATCTGAAACGCCTTCCCTTTCAAAAAGGGCCATAGCTTCATCAATTCCATTTTCTATTGCGTCAAGATCGACACCGTTGTTTGCGGTTATGGAAATTCTAAATTCTCCTGCAAGCTCCCGTGAACTGTGGGTAGCCCTCGTATTTGAGGTAAGATCCCTTTCTTTTACCAGTACTTTGTATAAGGCGGATTTTTTGCCTTTGGAAAGAATATCGGCCAAAACATCCAGGGCATAGGCATCTTCGGTATATTGTTCCAAAGTGGGCCACACCATGGTCAGTTGTGGGGCGGTTGCAAAGTTGTCTTCGTGGTACAACCTTTTCGTTTCAGAAAGGGTAACCCGATGGGGTTTTAAAGGTTCCACTTCCTGCCGGCGCTTAATTTCCCCGAAATATTTCTCGATCATTTCCTTTGCCTCGCCTATCTCGAAATCGCCGGCCAGCACCAAGGTTGCATTATTGGGCCCGTAGAAACGATCGTAAAACTCCTTCACATCCTCTACCGTGGCATTTTGTAGATCTTCCAGCTCTCCAATTACCTGCCAACTGTAAGGATGCCCTTTTGGATAAATACTTTTATCTATTACGTAGCTGGTATGGCCATAGGGAACGTTATCAACGCGCTGGCGTTTTTCGTTTTGGACCACTTCCTGCTGGTTGGTAAATGCGGTTTGGGTTACGGTATTGATTAAAAACCCCATGCGATCACTCTCCAACCACATCACGGTTTCCATTGCATTTTTGGGAACCACCTCATAATAAACCGTTCCGTCCTTCCAGGTGCCTCCATTCAACGTTCCCCCGGCATCCTGTATGATCTTAAAAAACTGGTCTTGGGGAACGTTTTCAGATTCCTGGAAAAGCATATGTTCAAATAAATGGGCAAAGCCTGTCCGGCCTTCAACTTCCCGATTGGAACCTACGCCATATTGGATGGCCAGGGAAACAATGGGATCACTTTTGTCTTGATGGAGAATCACGTCCAAGCCGTTATCGAGTTGGTATTTTTGAAAATCCAGGGCAAGGGTTGCTTTTTCGTCTGAGATCACGGGTTGGCTATTTTTACAAGAAATGATTATAAGCGAAAACAAAACCATGGCCAGCACGCTCTTTTTTAAAGTGGAGGTTGCAATAAACATAAAATAAAGAGTTAATTTATAAAAGTTTTAAAGATACATAAAGTTAATCACCCAAACCATCCATCCCTATCCAGACTTCGGTATTGAATTGCCTCGGAAATATGGTTGCCGGCAATGTTTTCTGAGGCCTCCAGATCTGCAATGGTTCGCGCTACTTTCAAAATCCTGTCGTATGCCCTGGCGGAAAGGTTCAGGCGTTCCATGGCGGTCTTTAGGAGTTGAAGGGAAACGTCATCAAGTTTACAGAATTGTCGGATGTGTTTTACACCCATTTGGGCATTGTAATGGATGTTATCAAACATCAAAAATCGCTCATATTGGATTTTGCGGGCTGCCGCCACTCTTTCACGGATAACCACGCTGGATTCGCCTTTGCGCTCCTCGCTCAATTTTTCGAAGGGAACGGGGGTTACCTCTATATGGATATCAATCCTATCCAGTAAAGGTCCGGAAATTTTGCTCAAATAGCGCTGCATTTCTGCTGGGGAGGACATTACGGGGGCATCGGGATCGTTAAAATACCCACCGGGACTAGGATTCATACTTGCTACGAGCATAAAACTTGAAGGGTAGGTAACCGTAAACTTTGCCCGGGAAATAGTTACCTCACGATCTTCCAGGGGTTGCCGCATCACTTCAAGCACTCCCCGCTTGAATTCGGGCAGTTCGTCCAGGAACAAAACCCCGTTGTGTGCCAAGGAAATTTCCCCTGGTTGGGGATATTGGCCGCCGCCAACCAGGGCCACGTCCGAAATGGTATGGTGGGGGCTTCTAAACGGGCGGGAGGTCATTATTCCTCCCTTTTCAGTAGTTCGGCCAGCCACACTGTGGATCTTGGTGGTCTCCAAACTTTCGAGAAGCGTCATGGGCGGCAAAATACTCGGCAATCTCTTTGCGAGCATTGTCTTTCCTGAACCCGGAGGTCCGATCAAAATGATATTATGACCACCCGCCGCGGCAATTTCCATACAGCGTTTTATGGATTCCTGTCCTTTCACATCGGCAAAATCGTGTTCCGGATGTTGAAGCTGTTCGTAAAACTCGGCTTCAATATCCACCTCGGTTTTTTCGAGTGGGATATTTTCGTTGAAGAAATCAATCACTTCCTTTATATTCCGGATTCCAAAGACCTCGATTCCTTCCACAATGGCAGCCTCCCTGGCGTTCTGTTCCGGAAGCATAAATCCCTTAAAACCTTCTTCCTTTGCTTTTAATGCTATGGGCAGGGCGCCACGGATGGGCTGTAGATTTCCGTCCAAGGATAGTTCGCCCATTATTATATAATCCGAAAGAGGATTGTTTTCCTCAATTTGCTCAGTAGCGACCAGAATTCCCATGGCCAAGGTTAAGTCGTAGGCAGAACCCTCCTTTCTCAGATCAGCAGGAGACATATTTAGGATCAACTTTTTTCCCGGGATCTTATAGCCGTTGTTCTGAAGGGCGGCCGCAATCCTAAAATTACTTTCCCTGATGGCATTGTCCGGCAATCCCACCAAATGATAGCCTATGCCAATATCTACATTTACCTCCACGGTAATGGTGGTGGCCTCGACCCCAAAAACAGCACTTCCATAAACTTTGGTAAGCATAGGATGTTATTTTATAATGAAATGGGGGAGATTGAGGAATTGAAGATAATGATTTTTCTACAGATTCTAACTGCATGAAGTCGCTATTCACGAAGAAATCCAATAATTCCGCAAAGGCATCCTTTGTTCTTTATATCATTCACGAACCTTCCTTTTATAATATTTTATCAATCCATCGATGGGCCGTTGGAGCACGTTTCCCAGCATTAGATTGTTTTCTCTTAAACATTCTGCAATCACGTCTTTGGAGCCATGGGCGATGGAACCGATAAAATGGACTGGAACTTGGGCAGCGTTGTCAAAGCACAGTATCCTACATTGTACAAAAGTTGAAATGCCTTCCTTTAGCAATTTATGGAAATAAGGACTGAGTGGTTTGTGGGCGAAAATGAATTCAGCAAAGGAGGCCAAATACGCATTTGGGTTGGACTCCCTGTACAATTTCATTTTAAGGATATCTGGGGAAAGATCATATTTGGCTTCAAACTCCCATTCAATTTCCTTGGGCATCCGTTTATAAAAATAATCGCGGATCAATCTTTTTCCGAAGTAATTGCCACTGGCCTCATCCATCAGCATATATCCCAGGGAAGGAATGGGCGTATGGATTTGCCGACCATCAAAATAACAGCTATTGCTACCCGTGCCCAAGATACACACTATTCCCGGCTCGGTGGTGACCGAAAAAACCGCGGCCGCCAGATCTTCTGCCACAGTAACCCTGGCATTGGAAAAAAAATCCCCAAGCACATCCTTTAAGATCCCTCTGGGAGTGGAGGTACCACAGCCGGCACCATAGAAGTCTACATATGTTACCTTCGGGGCAGCCTGCAGTAAGGACTCATTTTCGGTTATACGGAAAATCAGTTCTTCCTTTGGAACTACCGTCGGATTTAATCCTGGAGTAGTGGTCTTGAACACTATTTCTCCCTTGGAATCAAGTAGGACCCAATCACATTTAGTTGAACCTCCATCGGTTATCAGCGTCATTACTGTACAGTTGAAAAGTATGCGGCCAGATCTACCAACTTTGCTGCATAGGCGTATTCGTTGTCGTACCAGCCTACGAGCTTAAAGAAATTCTGATTGAGTTCCATTCCGGCATTGGCATCAAAGGTGCACAGAAAAGTATCGGTAATGAAATCCTGGGAAACTACGGGAGCTTCGGTATAATTGACGATTCCCTTGTACTCGTTTTCGGAGGCCTTTTTGAAAAGGGATTTTATTTCCTCATAGCTAGTCGATTTTTCCGTTCTAACGGTTAAATCCACCACCGAAACGTTCACCGTGGGAACACGAAAGGCCATGCCCGTCAATTTTCCCTTCAATTCCGGAATTACCTTGGTAACAGCCATCGCTGCACCGGTGGTGGTGGGAATTATATTATTCAAAGCACTTCTTCCCATTCTATAATTCTTCGCGCTAGGCTGGTCCACGGTAGATTGTGAGGCCGTGACCGAATGGATGGTGGTCATAAGCGCTTCCACGATCCCGTATTCATCGTTTATGATTTTCGCCATTGGGGCAAGACAGTTTGTCGTGCAGGAAGAGGCTGAAATAATTGTATCCGAAGTGTCAATTTCCGTATGGTTTACGCCCATTACAAACATGGGGGCCGTTTTGGAAGGCGCGGAAAGAACCACTTTTTTGGCGCCAGCATTTAGATGTGCGGTGGCAGATTCAATTTCCTTAAACCTTCCCGTACAATCCAGTACCAATGAGGCCCCTGCCTCATTCCATTTTAGATTTTGGGGGTCTTTTTCCGAAGTAACCCTTATGTTTTTTCCATCTACCATTAAATTTCCGTCCCTGACTTCCACCTTTCCAGGATATCTTCCATGAACGGAATCATACTCCAATAAATATGCAAGATGATCTACCTCCAATAAATCGTTGACCGCAGTTACTTCCATATCCGTCCTTTGGGAAATGATCCGAAAGGCCAAACGGCCAATACGGCCAAACCCATTAATTCCTACTTTTATCATAATATTTCTTTTTAATATCCTT
>CAYXDM010000102.1:0-8558 GCA_964463595.1 uncultured Aequorivita sp.
TCTGGATGTTATGGACGGACTTTTTGTTCCCAACATTTCTTTCGGCATGCCGGTGATAAAAAGCATTGCCAAACACGCAAAAAAGCCTTTGGACGTACACTTGATGATAGTAGATCCCGATCGGTATATAACGGATTTCGCGGAGCTGGGCGCAAATATTCTCTCCGTCCATTACGAAGCGTGCATCCACCTCCATCGGACCCTCCAGGCCATTAAAGCCGAAGGTATGCAGGCTGGCGTCGCCATAAATCCCCACACAAATGTTTTGTTACTCGAAGACACCATCACCGACATCGATTTAGTTTGTATGATGAGCGTAAATCCTGGTTTTGGCGGGCAAAGTTTTATTGAACACACCTATAAAAAAATAAAGCAACTTCGGAAAATAATAGAAGCCCACGGCGCAAAGACCAGAATTGAAATTGACGGCGGGGTGACCAATAAAAATGCCAAACAACTTACCGATGCAGGCGCCGATGTTTTGGTGGCGGGAAGCTATGTTTTTGGAGCAAGCAATCCTTTACGGACAATCCGGGACCTAAAACAACTTATACAATAATCAGATGCCCACAGTTTCCGCTTCCGAAAAACTTTTGGACGTACTTATTATCGGTGCGGGCCCGATTGGTATCGCTTGCGCTTTGGAATGCAAAAAGAAAGGGCTCAATTATGTAGTGGTTGAAAAAGGAACGCTTACCAATTCGCTTTACAATTATCCCCTCAACATGAGGTTTTTTTCAACTTCGGAAAAGCTGGAGATCGACGGCATTCCCTTTATCAGCAACAATCCGAAACCCACCAGAAATGAAGCTTTAGAATATTATCGTCGGGTTGCCATATCTAATGGACTGTCTATAAATCTATATGAAAAAATTGTTTCTGTCAAGAAGATCAAAGGCCATTTCAACATCGAATCTGATAAAAAAACATACCGCTCCAAAAATGTGATTGTAAGCACCGGTTTTTTTGATATCCCCAACAGCTTGAATGTTCCGGGGGCCGATTTGCCCAAGGTGATGCACTATTACAAGGAAGCTCATCCATTTGTAGGGCAAAAAGTAATTATAGTAGGAGCTAGTAATTCTGCTGTAGATGCCGCCTTGGAGATATGGCGAAAGGGGGGTGATGTAACCATGGTAATCCGTGGTTCCGAAATTGGCGAACGTGTAAAATATTGGGTAAGACCAGACATTGAAAACAGGATAAAGGAAGGCAGTATCAAGGCATTCTTCCGTTCGGAGGTCCAAAAGATCGAACCGACGGAAGTCATTATCCAAACTCCAACCTGCCAGCGGATTTTACAGAACGATTTCGTGATCGCCCTGACGGGCTATCGGCCAGATTTTGGATTCCTCCAAAATATAGGGGTAGAATTATCTGAAGATGACAAAAAAATACCCAGCTATGATCCTTCGACCATGGAAACCAATATTCCAGGACTGTACCTTGCGGGCGTCATTTGTGGTGGTATGGAAACCCACAAATGGTTTATTGAAAATTCCCGCATACACGCTAAGATTATTATAGCCCATATTGCAGAAAAAACATAGTTTGGAAGATATTTAACCATGGGCATTTCATCATTAAAAAAGAATTTTCAGAGACCCAAATAATCCATAAAAAAATCCCCAGCGCAAGGCTGAGGATCTTTTTCCAATTTCCGAAAGAATATTTTTCTAGAAATCAAACGTATAGAATTTATCCCAGAATAACCGGGTTTCTGGAGCATCGCCACCTATAGCACTTGCCGCGGCCCCATAATTGGTTCCGTTAAGGGTCTGCTCGCTCACTGGATAGGTATAACGTGTCGGAAACCCGGATACAGCATCAGTTGGTTCGGTTAAAATAGGATAATCCAAACGGCGGACTGATAAATAACTAGCAAAAGTTCGGTTGTATAAACCTAACCAAGCTTGGGTACCAATAACTTCCTTCCAAGCGGGTGTAGAAGAACTCATGGCCAGGGCACTGGTATAGGCTACTTCCGGTTTGGCCAGATAGGCTTCAACACCCTCGGCGTTCCAATATTCAAAGGAAGCTCTTATACCTTCATTGTAAAAGCTCTCGGCATCACCCCCCACTGAATAGCCCCGGGCAGCAGCTTCAGCCAATAGGAATTGAACTTCTACATAAGAAAGAAGCACCCCTGGCTCTGTTGGATCGACCAGACGGTCTGCAACGTGTGAATGATTAGCGTATGCCGATATTTCACCAATTTGCCCTCCAATGTATTCTCCATCAACGTCTGTGAAATAAACAGATCTTCTTGGGTCTTCCAAACTATTCATTATATCTATAATAGTAGCAGCAGCCACATAATCATTGCGCCCACTGAGAACCAAATTATCATTCATTGGGTTATTGTTTGGCGCTGCGGCGGAATACTGGTAGCTACCGTTATCGGCATTACTTGTAAACACGCCCCCATTAACGGCCGAAACGACTGTTGATTGCGAAAGCCCGGCATCAACATCCGAAAGCATGATACCCATTCTCAACTTGAGGGAGTTTGCAAATTTTTCCCAATTCGCCACATCGCCGGCATACATAAGATCTTCAGTACCACTAAAACTTCCCAAATTGGCATTCATATTTCCAATTGCGGCAGTTAAACGGGTAATTAAATCTTTATAAATAGTCAATCCATCGTCATAAGCAGGCAATAAATTGTCTATGTCAAGGGCTTGGGAATACGGGACATCGCCATAGGTTTCGACCAAATTGCTATATGCATATACCTTGAGCACTTCAATGATAGCCAGTTTATTTGGCTTTAGGTCATTCGTCAGATCATTATCTGTTTCTGCTATCACAATTGCAGCTTCGTCCAAATCCTTTAGAACATCGCGGTATATTTCCCTCCAGTGATTGTCTGGGATGGAGCGGGTTACCTGATCATACTGGCTTTCGTCTGTATAGGTGGTTTCTTGCAATTGTTGTGTCCATAACCTCAAATTGTTAAGGTTTACGTTGGGGGTGACAATCTGATCTGCCAACTGTTTTTGTCCAGAAGCAAACAAACTTTCACCACTCACTGCCGTAGGGTCTTTTATATTTTGGTTCAGACTTTCAAGATTGTCCGAGCACGAAACGGCCATTACTGCCGCTATTAGAATCAAAATCAGTTTCTTCATTTTTCTATGTATTAAAATTGTGCTTTAATGTTAAACCCATAATCCTGGGTGGTGGGCAATGAACCGGTAACATATCCTTGGAGGTTACCGGAACTCAAACCTGCTTCTGGATCTGCATACGGTAATTTCTTGTCAATAATCCAAAGGTTTGAACCTGTTACGCTAAACTGGAGCCCGGTCATAAAAGTATTATCCAAGAATCTGGAAGGCAAAGTATAGGTAAGTGATACCTGACGCAATTTAATATAGCTGGCATCATAAACAAATTCGGCGTTCGGGAATCTGGCATAACCAAATCCGCTAAATGCATTGGCATCTGCTCTTGTAGTATTAACACTGCCATCGGGATTGACGCCGGGATTAATGTATCCCCCTCCCTCAGAGAGCGGAGCTCTCACTGGATTCCCAAGATCATTGATATATGCAGTATTGGCAAAAAGACCGGTTGCTTCACCATAATACTGGTCAAGTGAGAAAATGCTTCCTCCTTGTTGAATGTCAATTAAGAAGCTAAGGGATAGGGTTTTATAAGTCAATGTGTTTGTGATACCCGCCAGCCATTCTGGATTGGTATCGCCCAAAACATTGTTTGAAGTTGCAGTTCTTTGGTAATAACCGGTTTCTGGGTTAACCACTTTTTCTCCGTTCAAATAAACAAAATCCGTTCCGTAGATTACACCATAGGGCTGTCCAACAACGGCATTGATGGAAACCCCACCTTGAAATCTACCCAATTCCAATGTCTCGATTCCATCGGGCAATGCTACAACTTCGTTCTTATTTTGCGACCAGTTAACATTCATATTCCAGCTAAAGTTATCGGTTTTGATCGGCGTGGCATTTAATGAGACTTCTACACCCCTGTTCTCGATTTCACCGGCATTCAGTAATTTACCGGTATATCCGGTAGAAGCAGAAATTGGCACAGTAACGATCTGGTCAATAGAGTTTGATTTGTAATACGCAACATCAAAGCCAAGGCGGTTGTTCGCGAACCTCATCTCCAGACCTGCTTCATAACTCTTTGTAGTTTCGGGTTTCAGGTTTAGATTATTTGATGTACTCGGAACGGAAGTTCCTATATCCCCATTAATATCAAAGGTGTCATACAATCGATCAAAGGGTGCTCCGTTTCCTACTTCCGCGTAGTTCAAGCGCAATTTTCCAAAAGTAATTGCATTGACATCCAGTAATTTACTGAACACAAAACTGGTAGACACCGAAGGGTAATAGAAAGTGCTCTCATCTGGAGGTAATGTGGAGAAATGATCCCTTCTAATTGTACCGTCCAAATAAACAGTATTTGCAAATCCGAAGGATGCACTGGCATAAATCCCGTCAACACCAATTTTTTGGGCTGTCTCAACTGGGTTTGGCAAAGGGGAAACACTATTCTGAAGTGAGTAAAGACCTGGCACAACCAAGCCACCCGCTGTTGAGGATGTTAACGAATTGAACTCATTCCTGCGAATATTTGTTCCCAAAATACCGGCAAAGCTGATGCTTTCCGAAAAATTTGTGTTGAAGTTTAGCATCAAATCATAGTTGGTTTCGGTGGCAGTAATATCTCTTCGTAAATATCCCGAATCAACATTGCCACGGGCCACACCAAATGGATTTGCAGCTGAACCTACGGCCCTACGCTCCTCTTGGTTTTCATTATAGGTATCGGTGGACACCCTCCCCATGATATTAAACCAATCAGTTACTTCATAATTAAGTTGGAAATTACCAATGAAACGGCTTCTTCCGTCATTTTGATAGTTTTCATAACGGGTCCAATATGGGTTATCCCAGTAAAGTGGGGCAGCTCCTGGCTCAGATGAACTCGGGTTCCAGGTTACGTTCCTTTTGGTAGCGAAATAAATATCGCGCTGTGCCTTCATATCCACCGCAGTGGACCACCATTGCTTCATCATCCCTATAACATTGTCACTATAGCCTGTGGAATTTCGACCCAACGCATCGGTCTTGATATAATTGGCAAATCCGCTGGCGGTCAACTTCTCCGAAACATCATAAGTTCCGCTGAAAATAAAATTATGTCTGTCCAATTGGCTATTCGGCATTAAACCAGATTGATCCAATTTGGTGTAAGACATTCTATAAGAGCCATTCTCCAAACCATTGGAAATCGCGATGGAATTTGTCAAAGTAATGGGCGTTTCAAAAAACGTTATCGGCCCATTTCTGGCTGCCACATAAGGCAATTTTCGCATATAGTTCGGGGAGGCTGGATCAAATGAATCCCACTGGTATATATATAAGTTGGGGTCAAAAGCCGGTCCATATGAAGCATCGTCCTGATAGTTTTCAACCTGGTCGTCTATCCCATCGCCATTAACATCTTCAAATGTAAAGTATTCGCCATATCCTGGACCATATTGTGTTTGGTATTCAGCGAAAGTACTTTTATCCACAAACCCAACAGTTGCATTGGAATTTATGGTAACTCCAATCCCTTTCCTTACGGACGTGCCCTTTTTGGTGGTAATGATGATAACTCCATTGGCCGCCCGTGATCCGTACAGTGCCGATGCTGCCGCCCCCTTCAGGACGTTAATCGATTCTATGTCATCCGGATTGATGTCTGCCGCAGCATTTCCATAATCGTAATAGAGTCCAGAAGCTTGAGTTTGCGCCGCACTATTGGTATTTCTATTACTGATTGGCACTCCGTCCACTACAAACAACGCCTGGTTATCACCCGTTAACGAGGTATTACCCCTGATCACAACGTTCGTCGATCCCCCGAAGTTGTTGTTCCTTCTGATTTGGAGCCCGGATACTTTTCCTGAAAGGGCATTCGTAAAGTTATTTCCCTTTACCACAGCGATATCTTCTCCGTCCACTTCCTGGGTGGCATAACCAAGCGATTGCTTTTCCCTGGAAACTCCAAGGGCGGTAACCACTACCTGCTCCAGTGCAGTACCCGCTTGCATGGAGACGTTTATTGTATTTGATGTACCCACTACAATAGATTGGGTCTCAAAACCTACATAACTAAACACAAGGGTCTGTCCTACATTCGCATCGATGGTATAATTCCCATCAAAATCCGACTGCGTTCCAGTAGTCGTTCCCTCTATAATTATGTTCACTCCGGGAAGCGGCAATCCTGTGTCATCAGACACCGTTCCGGAAATCGTTTTCTCCTGTGCAAAAGTGAGCTGCACAAAGAACACTAACAAAAGTGTTAAAATTCCATTAAACTTTGTTTTCATTTTATTGTTTGTTTGAATTAGCATCTCAAATTTGACGATAAAATGTAACAAATCCAATTATTATGGGAAGTAGATTGGGGCCTTGGACAAAGATTTCTTCATCAGCGAAAGGAATATTCTTTGTGGCGAAATTTCAAATTTCGCATAAACCCTTGATTTAATTGGTGTTTCAATAGGGGAGTTCGATTTTACAGGGTGATTTTCGTTCTCCAAAAAAAAAATTATTTTTTCAACATTTTATTAACATTCCCCAAAAAAACGCCCATTTTGCAAATATTGCTTCAATTTTGGCCCTCAAATCAATAAGGAGAATCTAAAAAATTTGTTAATTTTCTTCTTAAAAAATAAATATGAATCTTCTAAGGAAGGACAAATTACCCGATTGAAGACATTTATTTTCTATTCGATACTTCGCCCTTAAAGTTATGGGAGCTGTTTTTGAATAAAACATTGAAGGTTGTAAGGCTCCCATAGCACCGGGTGATGTATTGCTGGAGATCAATTTTGTCCTGGTCCACCAATTCCTTACTGGCATTTATTTTCTGTTCCATTACACGGAGCCTGTCCCTCAACATCACTATTTTATGAAAAAAGGTATCCATGGGGATTTCCTTTGCAGAAAGATTGGTGTCTCGGGGCTGTAATACCATTGTTCCTCCCTTCCATTTTTCGGCAATAGGAACAACCTCACTTATTCCATTCCATTTTTTAAGGATGTTGCGCAGGCTTTTTTCTACTTCATAAAAACTTACGGAATCTACTTCATCCTCCGCGGCCTCAATCACCTCAAATTTTGAATCCACCGGTATTGTTTCCAGTCCATTTTCGATAAAAGTGACCCAATATAATTTTGATGTTGTGTTCGTCACCACTCCCTTCCCATATTTTGGATGGTTTATGCGCGAGCCTATTCCCAATATTTGTTCCATTTGCTATAAGTTATTTTACGGCGCTAAAAATAAGGAAACATTTAGGAACAGGATTAGAGCTAAATACTAATTTCCATTTTCGTTTCCGAGCTTGGAATTTAGTTGCATCCTATTTCACATTTAAGGATAAAAGAGGTGTCATGGGGTTGGATTAATGGGGAATTCAATGTTTATGAAGGTTAAGGCAAAACCAAAAAAACCACCCAAATTTTTAAAACTTGGATGGTTTTCTGATCCGTTCGTGGATCTACTTAGCCTACTTCTTTTTTTGGGAAGTAGTAGAAGACTTTTTGTTATCCTCTTTTTTACCGTTGGTAGATTTTGAGGATTGAGGCTTCTTGTCTTGCTTGTCTGGTGCCATAATGACTTTTTTTAAAATTAGTATTATAAAGGTATGGCGCACTCCTGTTAAATTATTCTCTTATTAGCTAATATTTAACACCATAATTAGAGAACGACTTACTTTCGCATATAAGTCACCGCACTGCCTCGCCTCCACCGTCTTTTTTAATTGTCAATGGCCACCGTCCTTATGGTCCTCTACAACCTTTGGGTCCCGGTATTTACAGCAATCATCAATGGCATTATAGATATCATCTTCGGCTTTGATATCCTGGGTGTCATGCCCGCTGTTGGCAATGTTTTGTTGAATGTCCGTTAAATTGGTCCTAGCTTCGTTGTAAATTAATTTCAATTCATGCGTTTCCACATCCCAGGTTGCGGTTTTCACACCTTTGGCCCTAATGGCTGCTTTCTCGATCCGTACCTTGCACATACCACACACCCCATCAACTTCTATGGATGCGGGGGCATTTTTGTTTTGGGAAAAACCTGCGACTCCCAGGAGCAGCACACCAATAATTACCATTGCCTTTTTCATGTTTGTTAAATTTATATCTGAATTTATTTATTATCTATCCCTCCGCTTCCGTTCCGTTTGGATCATATAAAAAACCTCCCGGAAATGTAGGGACTATTAATTTAACCTATACCGCAACCCCGCATAATAGGAACTTCCAAAAATAGGGCCATAAACAAAGGTTGTGTCAAAATCTGGTCCGAACGGACTGTCACTTCCCACAATCGGATTATTCTGTCTTACGTTCGTTATATTTTCCCCACCCACATAAAGTTCAAAATTTGGAGAGAAAACCTTGGTCACCTGAGCGTTGACGGTTGAAATACTAGGTGAAAACTCCGATAAACCAACGGTTTCCAAATAATCTGATGGAGAAGGAAACCTCTGTCTTCCAACATAGTTATAGGTAGCA
>CAYXDM010000103.1:0-8432 GCA_964463595.1 uncultured Aequorivita sp.
GGTCGGAATATTCTGTGAGTTGTTCTGCATAGTTTTTAAGGGCCTGAAAGTCGCTGCCGTTGAGTTTTCTGCTTACGGAAAGGATGTCTTCAAGACGGCCCCAATTTATGGGCTGTTCCCGTAAGGGGGCGGAAAGTTCCGGAAAGGTAAAACTGGGATCGCCAAAAGTCAAGGCATTTTCATTCCCTTTTTCCTCGTTTTCAGTTTCGTCAATAGAATTTTGGCAGGAAATAGCAGTAATGACTAACGTTAAAATGCAAAATATTACCCTCATAAAAAATTAAAGTCCCCAAATATACTGGTTCTCAATCAAATTATGACGGAATTTTTAGACTTTGGAAGGCTTGTAAATTTGTACATTTGCACCACATTTTGTTTAAGGAAAAATATGGAAAAGAGAGTATTGATCATTGGCGCCAGCGGACAGATAGGAACGGAACTGACAGATTCCCTACGTTCAAAATACGGAAGTGAAAACGTAATAGCCAGTGACATAAAAGTGAACAAGGAAGAATTGATGCAAAGCGGTCCTTTTGAAGTGTTGGACGCCACTGACTACAACGCTGTGGAGGACATTGTGGTTCGATACGGGGTCACCGATGTTTATTTGATGGCGGCCATGCTATCGGCCACGGCAGAAAAATTTCCGATGAAGGCGTGGAATTTGAATATGGATTCTCTCTTTCATGTGTTGGACCTGGCAAAGGACAAAAAAATAGAAAAGGTTTTTTGGCCTTCAAGTATTGCGGTCTTCGGATCGACAACTCCTAAGGTGGATACCCCACAACGAACCATAATGGAACCGAGCACGGTGTATGGTATCAGCAAACAAACCGGCGAGCGGTGGTGTGAATATTACCACAATCGCTACGGAATCGATGTTCGCAGTATCCGGTACCCGGGCCTTGTTAGCTATAAGACTCTTCCAGGTGGCGGCACCACTGATTACGCGGTGGATATCTATCATCAGGCATTAAAACATAAAGAATATGTTTGTTTCCTGAAGGAAGACACTTCGTTGCCGATGATGTTTATGGACGATGCCATTCGGGCCACCATAGGTATAATGGATGCTGAAAAGGAAAATATTAAAATTAGAAATTCCTATAATCTTTCCGGGATGAGCTTCAACCCCGGGGAAATTGCCGCTAGTATCCAGAAATTCATTCCAGAATTTAAAATCAGTTATGCACCTGATTTTAGACAGTCAATAGCAGACAGTTGGCCCCAAAGTATTGACGATACCCAGGCCCGTATGGATTGGGGTTGGGAACCCAAAGTGACCCTGGATGAAATGACAGGGATAATGCTGCAGAACCTAGGGGAAAAATAAAATAGGGATAACCTTATCACGAATCCAGAAGATTTTCAGGCTGCCAATTACCTCTTTGATTCAAACTGCACTTCCAGGATGTTGGCGGTTCCTTTTTTACCCTCATTGGAGATATACAATGCACCATCGGGGGAAAAGGTTATCCCTTCCGGTTGTGGGAAGGATTCTTTATTTAACTTATGAAGTTGGATCAGCTTTCCGGATTTATCCATAATCAGCAAATGTGGATCTTTTCCTTCCAAAATATAAATATTCCCGTCAATAGGATTGATGGCCAAATCTGAAGGATAAAAAGCCTCTTCCTTATCGTCCTTGGAGGATTTGTTCTTAAAGATGGGGTCGTCCATGGGGATTGTGTATACAGGCTCGGTCAGCAGTTCCTTGGTTTCCAGGTCGAAGGCATATATTCCCTTGTATTCCTTGCTATTTGGATCTGCATCCTTTACGGACAAAAGCAACCGGTTGTTTATGGAATCGGCTTCGAGCGATTCAATATTATTTCTGCCGGAAAAGGAAGTGGAATATATCTTGGCCTCATAATCCTCATTTGAAAAATTGGCCAATTCAAATATTTTTCCATCGCTCTTCACAATAAATGCAGTAGTATCTATTATGGTCAAACCTTCGTAATCACCGGGTTTTCCGAAATTTATCCTTTTTTCAATTCTATCGGTATTCAGATTATATATAAAAATAATTCCGTCCTCGTCCTGCACACAGGCCATTCTGTTCTTTGAGAAATAATGGATTCCTGAAATTTCCTCCAACTCTTGTGGCATTTCCCATTTTCTAATTATGGTATAGGAAGTTTCCTGCAATCGTGGATTAAGGACCGGATTTTCATAGGCAAACCACAAAATACCCACCAATGCCAGTACACCGAAAATAATTAAGGCAGAAATTACATTTTCCCTCATATTACGAACATTTTTTTATTTTGAAGAATAAAAATTAGAGCCGATAAATTACTGGAAAAATCCAAGCAGGACACTTAAAGTATTGATAAAAAATAAGCTTAAAATTTATTTGATATCTTTATCCAAAAAAATGAAAACTCCTAATATGAAATCCCTTTCACCTCAAATCGCAGGTCTTTTCCTGGTTTTCATCTTCTTAAATTTTTCATTGCTCGCCCAGGAACTGAGTGGAAACCAGATAGATAGTCTGGTGCAGAAAACCATGAAAACGTTCGATGTTCCCGGCATGGCAGTGGCTGTACTAAAGGATGGGAAGATCTATCACAAGAACACCTATGGGATCCGTTCGATTAAAACCGGGGCTCGTATAGATCAAAACACCTTGTTTGGCGTGGCCTCAAACACCAAGGCTTTCACTGCGGCAGCTCTGGGTCAACTTGTGGACAGAGGAAAGTTGGAGTGGGATACAAAAGTGACCGATATCATTCCTGAATTTAAACTCTCTGATCCCTATGTTACCAATGAATTTACGGTACGCGATCTGCTCACCCACCGAAGTGGATTGGGGCTGGGAGCAGGAGATCTCATGGTTTTTCCCGCTTCAAATATTACCACCAAGGAGGAAATGATCCACAATCTGCGATATCTTAAACCTGTTTCCTCCTTCCGGTCAAAATATGACTACGATAATTTGCTCTATATAGTTGCCGGGGAAATAGTGGAACGCATATCGGGAATATCTTATGATAATTATATTTCCGAAAACTTTTTTAAACCCTTGGGGATGACAAGGTCGAAATTGTCGATTCCGGAAATCGAAGCCGATCCGAATCGCATTGATGGCCATGCGCCCGTAAACGGGAAACTTGAAACTACTGTGGGCACTTTTACCCAAATTGCCACACCGGCGGCAGGCATCTTTGCGTCCATCAACGACATGGGCAAATGGGTGCAGGCCATGTTGAACGAGGGGAAATATGGAGAAAACCTTAAGGACAGTCTTTTCAGTAAAAAAGTCCATAGTGAAATGTGGACTCCCCAAACAATTTTGCGAAGAGGGAAAGGACCATACAACACCCATTTTTCAGCCTATGGCCTAGGATGGTTCCTAAGCGATGTGAACGGTTATTTTCAGGCTACACATACCGGTGGTTTATTGGGAATAGTAAGCCAGGTTACCATCCTGCCCGAATTGGATCTCGGGATCATTGTACTTACAAACCAACAATCCGGCGCTGCCTTTAACGCAATAACCAACTCGATAAAGGACAGTTACTTTGGCATAAAGGGAGAAAACAGGATTGAGGAATACAATGAGCGCCGATTGGCCGGAGAGCGAAGGGAAGACAGTATCAACAACGCCGTGGACAATGCGATAAAAGCACAATTGAAAAACAAAACTTCACCACCAGAGAAGGAGAACTATTTTGGGGAATATAAAGATCCTTGGTTTGGAAAGGTTTTGATAAGCCCACAAAATGGAAAGTTGCATTTCAGGGCTGCCAAGGTTTCCGATCTTACCGGCAGCATGACCTATTATAAAGGAACCACCTTTGTGGTTAGATGGAATGACCCATCGCTCAAGGCGGATGCTTTCGTTACCTTCAGTCTTGATACCGAAGGCCGTGCAAATGGCTTTACCATGAGCCCCATTTCTCCTTTGACCGATTTTAGCTATGACTATCAGGATTTGGAGTTTACAAGGAACGAATAGCAAATCTATCGGATTCTTTCCGGATATTTATATTCAATTTTCAATATCTCGAGTTTCCTTACTTCATTGCCTATTTTAAAATCCACGATGTCGCCAATTTTATGTCCGGTGATCGCCACTACAATAGGAGCTACAAAAGCTACTTTTTTAAGCTTCAAATCGGCCTCGTCCACCCCAACAATAGTAAGGGAATGGCCGTTTTTATTTGGCAACTGCCGATAGGTCACCGTTGCCCCAAACCGGATCTCATCCTTGGGTTGCTGCGAAATATCGAGAACCCGAGCGGTGGCAATTCGTTCCTGGAGCAGGTCCAATCTTCCGTTTAAGACTGCCAATTCACGTCTTCGCTCTGTTTCATCGGTAGTGGAAAGGCCGGCTATTTCTTCTTCCAGGTTGATTCGTTCCTCATAGAGTTGCCGCATTCCCAATGGAGTAACATAATTGATGGCGCCAACGGGAAGCGCAGCGCGGGCGGGAACAATGGGAGTTTCTTCCTGATCTCCTTCTTTAACAAAACCTCGGCTCATTATATTGAAAAATTTAAAAATGAAAGTTAGCTATTTTTAGAATAGTTTATATGCTTTGATGGAAGCCTATAACTTGGAGATCCAATTATCTTTCCAACTGCAGTGTCATTTTCTTGATCCGATCTGCCAATTTCTCAGAGGAGAGCTTGGCCCTGAGCCCATCCGTAATAATGGGAAAACTGAAGGGTGTGGCCTTTTCACATCTTTTCCAGATTATCTTTTGTGAATTGATGCGTTCCAAGGCTTTTCGCAATCGTCCCTCTTCCAATTGGTGCTCGAAGGTTTCGCGGTAGGCCTGTAGATATAGTAGATTGTCCGGCTCATAATCGCGAAACACGTCAAAAAGCAACTGGCTGTTGCTCTGCAAATGTTTTGTCTTGATAATCTTGTTTGGGTATCCCTGAAAAACCATGCCGCTTATTACTGCAATATCCCGGAATTTTCTCCGTGCCAGTTCCGTGGAATTTAAACTTTTGTACAAATCGTCATAAAGGTAATCAGGAGAAAAAAGATTGTTGTCCAGAATGGTTTGGACATCCAAATATTGATCGCTCAGAAGTTCAAAACCATAATCATTATAAGCCAACGAAAAAGATATGGGCGAGAGCAAGCTGATTCTGTATGCCAACAGACTGCTCATAGCTTCGTGGACAAACCTTCCTTCAAACGGATAAAAAAGGGAATGGTAGCCGTCTCGGGTTTTAAAAGTTTCTATGAGGAATTCGTTTTTGCCCGGTACGATGCTTTCCCTTTCCTGCCGGTCAAAAATATGTGCCAAGGCCTTTAGTTCAGGAGTGTTTCTTTTGTGGTCCGCTTCACTTTGCATTTCTTCCCTCAAAATTTGGCTCATTTGGGAAGAAAGTGGCAACCGGCCTCCTAAAAAGCTCGCCACTTTCCCAGTTTTTTTGTTGGATTTTCTAACCTGGGCCACCATGTGCCGCAGTCGGACCAATTCCAGGGTCCTTCCGGCAAAGACAAAACTATCGCCAGGTTTTAACTTGCTGAGAAACCATTCCTCAATTGTGCCTATAAATCCGCCCGTTACATATTTTACCATCAACATCGAATCGCTTACGATGGTGCCAATACTAAGGCGATGCATCATGGCAATTTGCCGGCTCTCTACTTTTAAAAGACCTTCGGAGGTAACTTCCACCTTTTTGAATTCGTCATAGGCTTGCAGACTTTGGCTTCCCAAAGTGATAAAGTTGAGGCACCATTTCCATTGTTCCTCGGTAATTCCCTGGAAACAAAAGGTGCTTTTTATTTCGGGAAAAATTTCCTTTGGATAAAATCCGTTGCCCACGGCCAAGGTGACCAAATGTTGAATAAGGACGTCAAAGCTCAACAGATAAGGGATTCTGTCCTCCACCACATCCTCCTTTACGGCTCTTTTCAGGGCCGAGGCTTCCAGTAGTTCCAGGGCATGGGTGGGCAAAAAATAAATCACCGAAGGCTCTCCAGGTCTGTGGTTGCTCCTTCCGGCCCGTTGCAAAAACTTGGCTACTCCCTTTGGACCTCCAATTTGAATAACTGTTTCCACAGGAGAAAAATCCACGCCCAAATCCAAACTTGAAGTTGCCACCACCGCTTTCAAGGATTCGTTCCGGATAGCTTGTTCCACCCATAAACGGGTGTCCTTGGAAATGCTGCCGTGATGCATGGCTATTTCCCCGGCAAATTCCGGATGGGCGCTTAATATTTTCTGGAACCAAACCTCACATTGGCCTCTGGTATTGGTGAAAATTAAGGTGGTTTTGCTCGCCTTTATAATGGGAATAATTTCCTCCAGCAGATGTAGTCCCAGGTGCCCGCGCCAAGGAAAAGTCTCCATGGTCTTCGGAATAATGGACCTGACTTCTATTTTCTTTTTTTGTTTTGCTTTAATCAGCACTGCGTTTCGATCTCGCTCGCAGTTCGTAGTATCTTGGCTCTCGAGCACAGACAAAGGGCCCAACAAAACGTCCATAGCCTCATCCAGATTTCCAATGGTTGCAGATATTCCCCAAATCCGAAGGTTTGGCGAAATGGTTTTTAGCCTTGACAGGCCGAGTTCCATCTGCACCCCCCTTTTACTTCCAAGCAATTCGTGCCATTCGTCCACAACAACGGCGGTAAGGTTTTTAAAGATTTGGTCATAACCCTTGGCCGCCAGTAACAACATCAAACTTTCAGGGGTCGTGATGAGCAGATCTGGCATTTGTCGTTTTTGTTTAGCACGTTCACTTTGGGAGGTATCTCCAGAACGGATTCCAACGGTTAGACCGGTTTCCAAATCATCGGCAAATCGCTGCGCCGCTTGTTGGATTTCTACCGAAAGGGCACGGAGTGGGGTAATCCACACAGCTTTTAAACCTTTTTTATGTTTGTTTTTATAATCCGGATTGTCCTTTAAGTATTGAAGGACGATCGGAATCCACAATGCATACGTCTTCCCGCTTCCTGTGGGCGCGTTGAGAAGACCGTGCTTCCCTGCAAGGAAGGCTTTCCAGGTTTTTAACTGGAAGGGGAAAGGGGTCCAGTTCTTTTGTTGGAACCAAGTGGTGGCTAGGGAAATGGTGTCGTGTTGTGTCAAGTCTACGTTTATTGTTTAAGAACCACCTTCCTTTTAAACGAAGGAGAGCATTTGCTGGCGAATCATTTTTCTATTAAGCTTCTCCTTATGACGAAAGTGGTTCGTTTGTGAGAAGAAGAAGTATGGCTCCATTTTTAAATGATCGTTCATATTTTTATAGATTAAATTTAAACAAAAAAATGAAGTGGTGCACAACCACCACGTCCGCCTGGACAGACACCTTTGGTTAAAAAAGACGGAGACTCTTCGTCTTAGCGTGAAGTTCTATAAAAGTTCCCCTCATTTTAAGGGAGGCCGACCCCCAATTGAGGGGGAAGGTTACTTCGGGAGCAGGGCTTTAAGATCGGCAAGGGTGTTGGCCTCCGCCACGGGCTTATCCTTACGCCATCTCAGCATCCTGGGAAAACGGACCGCCATACCGCTCTTGTGCCTGCTGCTTTCGGCAATTCCTTCAAAGGCAATTTCAAAAACATGATAGGGTGTTACGCTTCGTACGGGACCAAAACGTTCCAGGGTATTGTTTTTGATCCATGAATCCAATTGGCGAAATTCGGCATCGGTAAGACCCGAATAGGCCTTGGCGAAAGTTACCAGTTCCCCTTCATCCCACAGTGCAAAGGTATAATCGGTATAAAGATTTGCCCGCCGGCCATGCCCTCTCATCGCGTACGTCAGAACGGCGTCTACCGTAAAGGGGTCTGTTTTCCATTTCCACCAATCGCCCTTTTTTCTACCCACTAAATAGGGAGAATCATTTCGTTTGAGCATCAAGCCTTCGCTGCGTTTTTCCCTTGAGAGGCCTCTCTCGGCAGCGGCCTCTTCCCAGGTGTTGAAATTCATGGTATCACTCAAATACAATCCTATTTCCTGAGAATTGATGCCCGAGATTAGCTTCTCCAGAATTGCTCTTCGCTCTCTAAAAGTTTTTTGCCTGATATCCTCACCTTGCCACTCCAATAAATCGTAGGCATTTAGAATTACCGGGGTTTTCTTTAACAAGGACTTGGAAAGATTTTTTCTCCCTATCCTCGTTTGAAGGGCATGGAAATTGCCTATTTCCCCTTCACCAAAAGGGAGGATTTCCCCGTCCAGGACAGTTCCATTGGGAACAGCGTTTAAAAATTCCCGGAACTCCGGGTATTTGTCCGTTACGAGTTCTTCCCCGCGCGACCACACGAAGACCTCATCATTCCTGATAATGATTTGGCTGCGTATTCCATCCCATTTATGTTCAAAACTCCACTGGGAAATAGCACCCAGTTCTTCCTGAAAATTATTTTCCACCGCATAGGCCAGATAAAATGGATAGGGTTTACTGAGGTAGTCCTCCTCATTTTGTTCCAGGATCAATTTTTTATAGGAAGTG
>CAYXDM010000104.1:0-8421 GCA_964463595.1 uncultured Aequorivita sp.
TACAGGAGCTTTCAACGGCAAAAGGAGATTTTTGAGCGCAAATACAAACAATTTACCGCCCAAGGCCTTTCCCCGGAAAAAGCAATTGAAAAGATCATTGAATATTCCACCATTCCGGGAACCTCGCGCCACCATTGGGGCACCGATCTCGATATTATCGATGCCAATGCTCCACGGCCGGCAGATGTATTGATGCCCGAGCATTTTCACGGCATGGGACCTTATTGCAACCTCAAGGAATGGCTAAATGATAATGCGGAAAGTTTTGGATTCTTTGAAGTCTATACCGACAATGGAAACCGTAAGGGCTTTAAATATGAGCCCTGGCACTTCACTTATGCTCCAGTGTCCATTCCGATGCTCAAGGAATACAGGGAAAAGATCAATGTAAAAAAAATGCTCTCCGAAGAAAAGATCCTGGGAAACGAATTTTTTTCCGAAGCCTTTATTTCTGCTTATGAGAAAGAGCATATTCTGGATATCAATCCAAAGTTACTGGTTTAATTTTCAGGGCTTACTTTTGGCATTTGTCCTTTGTCCCATCCATTGGTCCTTTTCGGCCTGTCATCGCTTAAAGCCTTTCGTGCTTACCGCTTGGGCCAAGAAAAGATTGGTCCTTCCGATACGGTATACGGAATTAAATAAGATGCTATCTTTGTTTAAAAAAATATATGGAAAGTATAAGTGTCTTCGACATGCTATCTATAGGTGTGGGCCCCTCAAGTTCCCACACTTTGGGACCTTGGCGTGCGGCCTTGCGATGGATCGATGAGTTGAAGGAAGGAAACCTGTTCGCCCAGATTTCGGCCGTATCCGTAGATCTTTACGGCTCCCTGTCCCTCACGGGAAAAGGCCACGCCACGGACATAGCGGTAATGTTGGGCCTATCAGGATTTGATCCTGTTACCTTTCCTATCGAAAATATTGAAAAGGAAATAGGGTTTATCACCTCAGGGAGCAAAATAAACCTGAACGGGGAAGGGGAAATTCCCTTCATTCCTCAGGATGATATTGTTTTTAACAGGAAGTTCCTGGATTTTCACCCCAATGGCATGACTTTCCACGCCACGTTGAAGGACGGCACCCTGGAATCCGCCTCATTTTATTCTATTGGCGGCGGCTTTGTGGTGAAAGAAGAACGGCAGACCAAGAAAATAAAACTGGAAAAATTTTCCCATTTCCCATTTCCCATCCAAAAAGGAGATGAATTGCTCGCCTACTGCCGACAGGAGAACATGAGTATTTCTCAGATCGTGCTGGAAAATGAAAAATCCCTCCGCAGCGAGGTACAGATAGATCAGGAACTCAAGGAAATTTGGAACGTAATGCTCGATTCCATGTATGTGGGCTGCCACACCGAGGGCAAACTTCCCGGCGGGCTCAACGTTACAAGGAGGGCCTTTGACATGAACAGGAATCTTATATGCAGTTCACAGTACAGCAACGCGGAGGAATGGATAACGGCCATCCGCAGTACGGAAGTGAAATTCCGCCAGATATTGAAATGGGTTTCCTGTTTTGCCCTTGCCGTCAATGAGGTCAATGCCTCCCTGGGGAGGGTGGTTACCGCCCCGACCAATGGCAGTGCGGGGGTCATACCTGCGGTGCTGATGTATTATCTCGTAATCGAAAACCATAAGGCCGATTTTGAGCATATCCGAACCTTTCTGCTTACAGCGGGGGAAATCGGGAGTATTTTCAAAAAAGGAGCCACAATTTCTGCCGCCATGGGGGGCTGCCAAGCAGAGATAGGGGTTTCGTCTTCCATGGCCGCTGGGGCTTTATGTGAGTTGATGGGCGGCACGCCGGAACAATGCTTGATGGCAAGTGAAATTGCCATGGAACACCATCTTGGCATGACCTGCGATCCCATTGCCGGCTTGGTCCAGATCCCGTGTATTGAGCGCAATGCGATGGGCGCGATCAAAGCGATCAATGCCTGTGAAATGGCCCTGAATGGCGACCCCGCCAAAGCCAAGATATCGTTGGACACCGTGGTGGCAACCATGTGGGAAACTGCCAAGGACATGACCTCCAAATACAAGGAGACAAGTGAAGGTGGACTGGCCGTGCAGGTGAACATCAGTGATTGTTAACGGACTTGAGCCATTTGGCATTGGTCATTACACATTAATCAATAATCATTGGTGTCCCATCCAAAATCATTACTTTTGCCATCTGAACCCAACCCTATATACCCATGTCTGTAGCCAAAAAAGATTACAAACGTATCACCACCAAAACCTTGGTGGATATGAAAAAGAAAGGTGAAAAGATTTCCATGCTCACCGCATACGATTATACTATGGCCAAGATCGTGGATAGTGCCGGTATAGACGTTATTTTAGTGGGAGATTCCGCGAGCAACGTTATGGCGGGGCACGAAACAACCCTGCCCATCACCTTGGACCAAATGATCTACCACGCCGCCTCGGTAGTTCGCGCCATTGAACGCAGTCTGGTGGTGGTGGACCTGCCCTTCGGAAGTTATCAAAGTGATCCTAAGGAAGCCCTTAGATCCGCCATTCGGATAATGAAGGAAAGCGGAGGCCATGCCGTGAAACTGGAAGGGGGAAAGGAAATAAAGGAATCCATAAAACGCATTCTTCACGCCGGAATTCCGGTTATGGGTCATTTGGGATTGACCCCACAATCCATCTACAAATTTGGAACCTACACCGTGCGGGCGAAAGAAGAGGCCGAAGCCGAAAAATTGATCGAAGATGCCATCTTGCTTGAAAAAGCCGGATGCTTTGCAGTGGTTTTGGAAAAAGTCCCTGCCAAACTGGCGAAGGAAGTGGCCGAAAAAATAGAGATTCCCGTTATTGGAATTGGCGCTGGCCCGGGGGTGGACGGCCAGGTGTTGGTCACCCACGATATGATAGGAATGACCCACGAGTTCAACCCCAGGTTCCTGAGAAGATATTTGGATCTATATACCGAAATGAAAACTGCATTTAGCCAATACAGCGCCGACGTGAAAAGCGGAGATTTTCCCAATGAGGGCGAACAATACTAATTGGATTTCTAGGTTATTTGGATATCTAGCTGTTAGATACTTGGTGTGTTGGAAAAACAGATTCCTTTTTAAGTATCAAAATGATTTTAAGCTAAAACTTTACCATAGATACCTAGGTTTTTTTAATCCACCCTATTTGAAGTGCCAGCAAATTTGAAGTTCAATTATATTTAAACGGAACCCTCCCTATTGTTCCAAAACGCAACAATCCAACATCCGGACAATCGCACCATCGAAATCCCATAGTACCAAGGACAATCTTCAAATTTTATATGAGGACAACCATTTAATTGTCATCAACAAACGCCCGGGCGATATTGTTCAAGGTGATAAGACCGGCGACACGTCTCTTTCAGAAGTTGTAAAGGAATATATAGCAGAGAAATACAACAAACCCGGAGCAGTTTTCCTGGGCGTAGTCCACAGATTGGATAGGCCCACGAGCGGGGTCGTGGTCTTTGCCAAAACCTCAAAAGCCCTTTCGCGACTGAACAAAATGTTCGCCGCTAGGGAGACCAAAAAAATCTATTGGGCATTTGTGAAAAATATTCCTGCTGAAACAGGAGCGACCTTGACCCACTATTTAAAACGAAATACAAAACAAAACAAATCCTACGCCCATATAAAGGAAGTACCGGATAGCAAAAAAGCGATCCTACATTATAAACTTCTGAAAAAACTGGACAATTATACCTTGCTGGAAATTGTTCTTGAAACAGGGAGGCACCACCAAATCAGGTCCCAACTTTCCGCAATTGGCTGTCCGATCAAGGGGGATCTGAAATACGGATTCGACAGGAGCAACCCCGATGGCAGTATAGATCTTCACGCCCGAAAATTAAAGCTGGTCCATCCTGTCTTAAAAGAGGAAATGACCTTTGAGGCTCCCCTTCCCGATGGCCCCCTTTGGAACGCAGTAAGAAAGGCAGGTGGATAGCCGACCCCAGCCATTAAATTTTAAATTTTCGAAGCTACTTGCTCCATTAAATCCACGGACTTCCATTTTGCCCATACCTCAAACAAACCTTATCTTTATCGAAATTTTAATGTATGAAAAACCACTATCGCGTTTCGGTGGATGGGAATTATCAATTTGAACTGGGAACCGATGATGCCGCCACTTTGGATCAAGTCCATTTTTCCGAAACCCACTCGGATGGGGAAAAGGAAAAAATCCACCTGATCCAAGACCGCAAGTCCTTTTCAGCAGTCCTGTTGGATGCCGATTTCTACCAAAAAAAATATAGGATAAAGGTGAACGGCACCACCTATACCGTAAAAATCGAGACCCCCTTGGCACAATTGATAGAAGAAATGGGCCTTTCGCTCGGTAAAACCTCCATTTCGGATGAGGTCCTCGCGCCTATGCCAGGCATTATCCTGGAAGTAAATGTTTCGGTAGGAAGCGAGGTGAAACAAGGAGATTTCCTCTGCGTGCTGGAGGCCATGAAAATGGAAAATGCCCTCACCGCTCCACGGGATGGTGTGGTTAAGGCAGTGAACATTGCCAAGGGCGACACGGTCGATAAAGGAAAATTGTTAATTGAATTCCACAAAAATGATTAAAAAGATCTTGGTCGCCAATCGGGGCGAAATCGCGCTCCGCATCATGAAGACCGCCAGAAAAATGGGCCTTGCAACCGTGGCCGTCTATTCCGAAGCCGATCGGGAAGCGCCCCACGTGAAATTTGCGGATGAAGCGATCTGCATCGGCCCTCCCCCTTCCAACGAATCGTATTTGCTGGGAGATAAAATTATTGCGATTGCCAAGGATTTAAACGTAGATGCCATCCATCCCGGCTACGGTTTCCTGAGTGAAAATGCCGAATTCGCCGAGCAGGTGGAAAAAAGCGGCCTGATTTTTATCGGGCCCAAATCGCATGCCATACGGGTGATGGGAAACAAACTGGCCGCCAAGGAAACCGTAAAGGAATATGGCATTCCCATGGTCCCCGGAACCGACGAAGCGATTACGGACGTAAGGAAAGCGAAGGATATCGCCAAAAACATCGGGTTTCCAATTCTTATAAAAGCCTCTGCGGGTGGAGGCGGAAAGGGCATGCGCATAGTTGAAAATGAAGTCGAATTTGAAGACCAGATGAAACGCGCCATCAGCGAGGCTGAAAACGCATTCGGCGACGGTTCGGTTTTTATAGAAAAATTCGTGACCTCCCCGAGACATATCGAAATCCAGGTCTTGGCGGATTCCCACGGAAACACCTTACATCTTTTTGAACGGGATTGCAGCATCCAGCGGCGCCATCAAAAAGTGGTGGAAGAAGCCCCTTCCGCAGTGCTCTCCCCGGACCTGCGGCACAAAATGGGCACCGCCGCGGTACAGGTGGCCCAGTCCTGTGATTATGTGGGCGCCGGTACGGTGGAATTTCTTTTGGATGAAAACCACAATTTCTATTTTCTGGAAATGAACACACGCCTACAGGTGGAACATCCCGTAACCGAAATGATAACGGGCCTCGACCTGGTGGAACAACAAATAAACATCGCCAATGGCGAACAACTTTCATTTTCACAGGACGACCTGAAGATTATCGGCCATGCTATTGAGTTGCGGGTCTATGCCGAGGATCCCATGAACAACTTTATGCCCAGTGTCGGAAAATTGGAAGTATATAGTCCCCCAAACGGAAGAGCCATTCGTGTAGATGACGGGTTTACGCAGGGAATGCAGGTTCCCATCCATTACGATCCCATGCTCTCAAAATTGATTGTCCATGGAAAGACCAGAAATGAGGCCATACAACTTATGCTTCAGGCAATTTCCGATTATGATGTGGAAGGAGTCAGCACCACCATACCCTTCGGGAAATTCGTATTTGAACACGAGGCTTTCCGAAGTGGAAATTTCGACACCAATTTTGTGAAAAAGTATTTTTCCGAAGAAAAACTAAAAGCAATAAATGAAGAAGAGGCTAAAGTAGCGGCTCTTTTCGCATTGAAACAATATTTAAAAGATTCAGGAAAACTTCGATTACCGAAGTAATTACTATGCGTTCTCTGCGACTCCGCGGTGCTATATTTACCGCAAAGGCGCAAAGGACGCAGAGAAATCATGTTAGAAATTATGACCGACAATAACAAAAAACTCCAAAAAATGATTTCTGAAGCCAAACTTGGCGGAGGAGAAAAACGGATAGCCACACAACACCATAAGAAAAAACTCACCGCTCGGGAACGGGTGGAATATCTATTGGATGAGGGCTCTTTTGAGGAGATGGGAATCCTCGTTACCCATAGAACCACCGATTTCGATATGCAGGACGAAATCTATTACGGCGATGGTGTGGTTACTGGCTATGGCACTATCAAGGGGCGGTTGGTCTATATTTTTGCACAGGATTTTACCGTGTTTGGCGGCGCACTTTCAGAAACCCACGCCGAGAAAATATGCAAAGTGATGGATCATGCGGTCCGGGTGGGCGCTCCCATTATCGGGCTTAACGATTCGGGTGGCGCGCGGATCCAGGAAGGCGTGCGGTCCCTTGGCGGTTATGCGGATATATTTTACCGAAACGTCCAGGCATCCGGGGTGGTCCCGCAAATTTCTGCCATTATGGGCCCTTGTGCAGGGGGTGCGGTATATTCTCCGGCTATGACGGATTTCACGCTTATGGTCCAGGACAGCAGCTATATGTTCGTTACCGGACCCAATGTGGTCAAGACCGTAACCAACGAAAATGTAACCTCCGAAGAACTTGGAGGTGCGCGTACCCATGCGACCAAAAGCGGGGTTACCCACTTTACGGCGGCCAACGACATCGTTTGTCTGGAGCAGATAAAAACCCTGTTGGCCTATTTGCCCCAGAACAACAAATCCACGGCCACGAAACTCCCGTTTACATTTCAGGATGAATACCGGGATGAACTGGAAACCATTGTCCCAGATTCGGCAAATAAGCCTTACGATATGCACGAGGTCATAAAAGGAATCATTGATGAAGGCTCTTTCTTTGAAGTGCACAAGGACTACGCAGATAATATTATTGTAGGATTCGCAAGACTCGGCGGAAGGAGTGTGGGAATCGTTGCCAACCAACCTATGAGTCTGGCGGGCGTACTGGACGTGGACAGTTCCAGAAAAGGCGCGCGGTTCACACGTTTTTGCGATTGTTTCAACATCCCGTTGTTGGTTTTGGTCGATGTACCCGGATTTCTGCCCGGCACCGACCAGGAATGGAACGGCATTATCCTCAATGGCGCAAAACTTTTGTATGCGTTAAGTGAAGCTACAGTGCCACGGGTAACCGTTATCACCCGAAAGGCCTATGGAGGTGCTTACGATGTGATGAACAGCAAGCATATTGGTGCCGACATGAACTTTGCCTGGCCCACCGCCGAAATTGCCGTTATGGGCGCAAAGGGAGCCAGTGAGATCATTTTCAGAAAAGAAATCTCCGAGGCGGACAATCCTGAATTGAAGCTCTCCGAAAAAGAGGCCGAGTATGCGGAAAAATTCGCAAATCCGTTTAAGGCGGCACAACGGGGCTTCATCGATGAAGTGATCCAGCCCCGTGAAACCCGCAGAAAACTGCTGAAAGCTTTTGCCATGTTGGAAACAAAGGAAATCCCAAGGCCCAATCGGAAGCATGGAAATATCCCTTTGTAGTAGGGAATTTCAAACAGTCACAAGATCTCTCCCCCGGTTCGAGATAAAAGCAAAGAATATGGATAGTTCACTCGGACAACAATGGGGGAAGAAACTATAAATGCACTGGAAGGGAATCCCAACGGTCAATTTAGTTTATCCAAGGCCGCAATTTTCACAGATTCCCTTTAGGACCAAATTGGCATCCTCTGCCTCATAGCCTTCGGGAAGATTGATGGGCGGAATCTTATATTGGGTAAGGCATACCGTTTCATTGCATATTTTACAGTGAAAATGAAGGTGAAGATCCTGCTCGATCTGGCAATTGCAACCCGGTTCACAAAGGGCGTATTTTGAAATCCCCGTGCCGTCGTCTATCTGGTGGACAATCCCATTGTCCTCAAAGGTCTTTAAGGTCCTGTAAAGAGTGGTGCGCTCACAATTATCCAAGTATTCCTCAATATTTCCAAGGCTTACGGCGGTATTTCTTTCCAGCAGAAACCGAAAGATCAACAGCCTCATCGCAGTGGGCCTTACGTTTCTTTTTTCTAGGACCTTCCCGATGGTTTCGGAATTGGGCTTCCTCCAAAGGTCAAAGGCTTTTTTTGGCATATCCATTTTTAAATGTGCTAGAGGTGAGTGGTGGGCGCTGGGTGGTTGTAGGGGACACTACTCCTAACTTAAAAATACAAAGATAGGACTATTTAGGGGACTCCCCGTGCCCCAGCCCCTGGCCCCTAAAGGGGAAAGAGCTTTTCGTTGTGCCCCTTCCCCTGGCCCCTAAAGGGGAAAGGGCTTT
>CAYXDM010000105.1:0-8297 GCA_964463595.1 uncultured Aequorivita sp.
AGAAAAACTGCCCATAGACACTCAATGTTAGCCAATATGGCGAATTCTTTGATCGAGCACAAAAGGATCAACACTACCGTAGCAAAAGCGAAAGCTTTGAAACGGTTTGTAGAACCATTGGTAACCAAATCAAAGGAAGACACCACGCACAACCGTCGTTTGGTTTTTGCTAAACTACGCCAAAAAGAGGCTGTTGCCGAACTTTTCAGGACTGTTGCCCCAAAAGTTGGCGATCGTCCGGGAGGGTATACCCGAATTATTAAATTGGGTAACCGTCTTGGTGATAATGCAGAAATGGCAATGATTGAACTAGTTGATTTCAACGAACTTTACAATGCGGGCAAGGCTACCAAAAAGAAATCTACCCGAAGAAGCCGCCGTGGAAGTGGTGGTGGAGCAACTGGAGCTGAAGCAACCGCTGTGGCCCCCGCCGCAAAATCCGCACCGGCAAAAGCTGATAAGGACGCTGGGAAAGAAGAGGAATAATTCCATTTCTTTTCATCAAACAACAAAGGGGTAAGCGGTTTCGTTTATCCCTTTTTTTTATCCTATTTTTGCAGCGGAAAATTTAATCCATCCCGATGACCGTGGTGGAACTCGAAAACGAACCGGAAAGCTGGCAGCACGAAGTTCAAGGCCCGGAAAACAGAAACTGAAACCTTTCAAACAATGAAATACCAAACTCGAAAAAAAGCACTCATTTTACTCGCAGATGGCACCATTTTCTACGGAAAGGCGGTAGGAAACAAAGAAGGTTCCGCATTTGGCGAGGTTTGTTTCAACACGGGAATGACCGGTTATGAGGAAATTTTCACAGATCCTTCCTATCACGGGCAAATTATGGTTGCCGCCGCGGCACATATCGGAAACTACGGCATAAGCAATGACGAAATAGAATCTGAGGGGATAAAAATTTCCGGGTTGGTGGTGAGGAACTTCAGTTATCATTATTCGCGGCCCGCTGCGGATGGATCCCTTGAGGAATTCCTCAACAAAAATGGCCTTCTTGCCATTAGCGATGTGGATACGCGTGCTCTGGTAAACTACATTCGGGAAAATGGCGCAATGAACGCCGTGATTTCCACCGAAGTTGATAATGTAGAGGCGCTTAAGAAACAACTGTCAGAGGTGCCCAATATGGACGGTCTGGAACTGGCTTCAAAAGTTTCGACCAAGGAACCCTATTTCTATGGAAATATAGATTCAAAATATAAAATTTCCGCACTCGATCTCGGAATAAAGAAAAACATCCTCCGCCGACTTGCCGAGCGAGATTGCTATATAAAGGTTTTTCCCTACAATGCGACTTTTGAGGAAATGGCGGGCTTCAATCCCGATGGTTACTTTATATCAAACGGTCCTGGAGATCCCCAACCGTTGAAAAGTGCCATTGAAGTGGTAAAAACCATTTTGGAAAAATCCCTTCCTATGTTCGGGATTTGTCTGGGACATCAAATGTTGGCATTGGCAAATGGCGTTTCCACCTATAAAATGCACAACGGCCATCGCGGAATAAACCATCCCATAATGAACTTAGTTACGGGCAAGGGCGAGATAACCTCCCAAAACCACGGCTTTGCCATCAATCGGGAAGAAGCGGAGGCCAACCCCGATCTGGAAATCACCCATGTCCACCTAAACGACCATACCGCCGCAGGTATCCGGATGAAGAACAAACCGGCCTTCTCGGTACAGTATCATCCCGAGGCAAGTCCTGGCCCCCACGATGCAACCTATCTCTTTGACCAATTCATCGAGATCATTGAAAAACATAAATTGGAAACGGTATAAAATATTTCAGACCTAACAGGTTTCAAAACCTGTTAGGTCTCTTCGAATAACAACTAATCAAAACCTTAACTTTCACCAATGAGTATCATTATCGACATCATCGCACGACAAATTTTCGATTCTAGAGGGAATCCAACAATTGAAGTTGACGTAATCACTGAAAACGGGTTTATGGGCCGTGCAGCCGTTCCCTCCGGCGCATCCACGGGCGAGCATGAAGCCGTGGAACTTCGGGATGGCGGAAAGGATTATATGGGCAAAGGGGTTTTAAACGCCGTTGCCAATGTCAATGATAAGATTGCCCAAGAGCTGCTCGGGATCTCCGTTTTTGAGCAAGAGCTCATCGACCAAACCATGATCGATTTGGACGGGACCAAAAACAAGTCCAAACTCGGTGCCAATGCCATATTAGGCGTGTCCCTCGCCACAGCAAAAGCTGCGGCTCATGAATTGGGAATGCCCTTGTACCGATACGTTGGCGGGGTAAGTGCAAAAACGCTTCCCGTACCGATGATGAATATTATCAATGGAGGTTCCCACAGTGATGCCCCCATTGCTTTTCAGGAATTTATGGTGATGCCCATAAAGGCGAAAAATTTTGCCCACGCCATGCAAATGGGTTCCGAAATTTTCCACCATTTAAAAAAAGTATTGCACGATAGGGGATTGAGTACGGCGGTTGGGGATGAAGGGGGTTTTGCGCCCTCCTTGGAAGGTACTGAGGATGCCCTGGATACCATAGCCCAAGCTGTCAAAAAAGCCGGTTATAAATTGGGGGATGAAATAATGATCGCGCTGGATTGTGCGGCCGCGGAATTCTACGTGAAGAAAAAATACGATTATACCAAATTCGAGGGCGAAAAAGGAAAAGTGCGCTCTTCAATGGAACAGGCCGATTACCTCGCCGAATTATGTGGAAAATATCCGATCATCTCAATTGAGGATGGCATGGACGAAAACGATTGGGAGGGTTGGAAATACCTGACCGATAAAATTGGCGATAAGGTACAATTGGTGGGAGATGATCTTTTCGTAACAAATGTGGAGCGACTTTCACGGGGCATCTCCGAAAAGACAGCCAATTCCATTTTGATAAAGGTAAACCAGATTGGCACATTGACTGAAACCATAGCGGCCGTAAACATGGCGCACAACGCAGGTTACACTTCCGTAATGAGCCATAGAAGCGGTGAGACGGAGGACAACACAATTGCTGATTTGGCGGTAGCTTTGAACTGCGGGCAAATTAAAACCGGCTCCGCCTCCAGAAGTGATAGAATGGCGAAGTACAATCAGTTGCTTCGGATCGAGGAGCAATTGGGCGTTGTCGCCTATTTTCCTCAAATGAAAGCTTTCAAGCTCTAAAGGAGCCAAATGGGATCAATTGCATTCTAAAATACGAGAGTTTTTTATGGAAGTTTTAACCTTTGGTTTTGTCGAAATGTTAAAGTGTTTCCTCGTAATTTTGTAACTTAGCACTTCGGAATTAATAAAATTAAACACGACTTTATGGCAAAGATTGCAATCCTCGAATTGGACGGTAAAAAATATGAACTCCCCGTGGTGGAAGGCACTGAGAACGAATTGGGTATAGATATAAAAAACCTCCGGAATGAGACCAAAGGGGTAGTTACCATAGATCCTGGTTACAAGAATACAGGCGCATGTGAAAGTGCAATAACTTTTTTGGATGGCGAAAAAGGTATTCTACGATACAGAGGGTATGCCATTGAAGAATTGGCCGAAAAAGCCAACTTTTTGGAGGTTTGTTATCTTCTTATTTTTGGTGAATTGCCCACCAAGGATCAACTTACAAAGTTTCATAATGATATAAAGGGCCAATCCCAAGTAGATGAGGACGTGAAAAAGATTTTGGACGGGTTTCCGAAATCTGCGCACCCCATGGGAGTATTATCGTCCCTTACTTCGGCCCTGGTCGCGTTTAATCCTTCGTCGGTCAATGTGGATAGTGAGGAGGATATGTATAAGGCGATTGTGAAGATACTGGCCAAATTTCCGGTGTTGGCAGCCTGGACCTATAGAAAACGGATGGGACTTCCCTTGGATTACGGTGGGGAAAATTTAGGATATGTAGAAAATTTCCTAAAGATGATGTTCAGGAAACCCAATGGCGAATATAAGACCAATGAAATAGTATTGGAGGCCTTGGATAAATTATTGATTCTTCACGGAGATCACGAGCAAAATTGCTCTACTTCTACGGTGCGTATCGTTGGCTCCTCGCATGCCGGTCTATTTATTTCTATCTCTGCGGGTATTGCCGCACTTTGGGGGCCCCTCCACGGAGGCGCAAACCAAGCGGTAATTGAAATGCTGGAAGCCATTCAAGCAGATGGCGGTGACACTAAAAAATATATGGCGAAAGCTAAGGACAAGAACGATCCATTCCGATTGATGGGTTTCGGGCACCGAGTTTACAAGAATTTCGATCCCCGTGCAAAAATCATCAAAAAAGCGGCTGATAGTGTGTTGGATAGCTTGGGGATGGATGACGATGTGTTGAGTATAGCAAAGGCACTGGAGAAGGAAGCCTTGGAAGATCCTTATTTCGTGGACAGAAAACTATATCCAAACGTGGATTTCTATTCCGGTATTATCTATAGAGCCTTGGGGATTCCCGTAGAAATGTTTACGCCTATGTTTGCCTTGGGCCGATTGCCAGGATGGATTGCCCAATGGCGGGAAATGCGCTTAAACAAGGAGCCCATTGGACGTCCGCGTCAAATTTATGTAGGGCCTACCCTGCGTGAATTTATTCCTGTAGAGAAGAGAGGATAACTTATTTTTAATATATTTGGAAGCACTTCATTTTTTGGGGTGCTTTTTATATTTGTTTTATGATTAAACTCAATGTAAACGATGAGATTTCCAGGCTAAGGGCCGTGGTGTTGGGGATTGCTGATAGCAATGGACCTGTGCCAAAACTTGAGGATGCGTACGATCCCAATTCGGCGGAGCATATAAGAGCGGGCACCTATCCCAAGGATGAGGATATGGTTCGGGAGATGGAGTCAGTTGCGGAAGTGTTGGAGAAATACAATGTCAAGGTCTATCGTCCCCATTCCATTGAAAATTATAACCAGATCTTTTCGCGCGACATCGCTTTTGTAATAGAGGATAAATTCATAATTGCCAATATTCTTGAGGACCGCTCCCAGGAAATAGAGGCTATAGCCCATGTTATGGAAAAGATAGATCCTTCCAAAATTATTGAATTCCCTGAAGATGCCCATATTGAAGGTGGAGATGTGATGCCGTGGGGCGACTATATTTTTGTGGGTACTTATTATGGTGCGGACTATTCCCGCTATATTACTGCCCGAACGAACATGAAGGCCGTAGAACATCTCCAAAAGTTGTTCCCGCATAAAAAAGTAAGATCCTTTAACTTAAGAAAAAGCAATACGGTAGCGGCGGAAAATGCCCTTCATTTGGATTGTTGCTTTCAGCCCTTGGGACGGGGAAAGGCAATTATCCATAAGGAAGGTTTTCTAGTGGAGGAGGAATATAAATGGCTGCTGGATTTCTTCGGACCCGGAAATTGTTTCCTCATAGAAAAGCATGAAATGTACCAAATGTACAGCAATGTTTTTTCAATTTCTCCCGATGTCGTTATCTCGGAAACAAATTTTACGCGCTTGAATGCCTGGTTGCGATCGCAAGGCTTTACCGTGGAAGAAGTGCCTTATCGAGAAATTTCCAAACAGGGTGGCCTTCTTCGTTGCAGTACCCTACCACTTGTACGGGATTAGCAACCTTACACTGAAATCTTATTGAAATTTTAGTTGATATTACCCGATTGAGTAACACTTGGTGGACTTGTTCGGTAGAGGAGGCATGTGCCACAATTTTGATCGGATTAAATCCCGCTAACGGAGAATAAATTATATTTCCCTGTATTTATTTTTCGATTACCTCCCAATATTTACTTTATCCTTTATCCGAAATCCTTAATTTATTTTATAATTAGATGATGGTATGTAAAATTAACTTTAGGTTATGTAATGATTTTGGATATATATGTATATTTGCCTGATGAAATACTATTGCTTGCTTTAGTGTTTTAAAACAACTTCTTCTATTTCCCTTTTTTCTGGCCATTGCAATCAACTTTTATAGGGTGAAAATTTATTGCCCGCAAACATCCCTCCCCGTCAATTTCTTAAGCTGATTAAGGAACAATTGAATCTATTTATTAATTAAATTTTTATGCCATGAAAAGAATTTTATGTTTATCAATTTTGTTGTGTACTGCATTGATGGGGTACGGGCAGGTTACTTCGGGCGGCAGTGCGGAAAAGTCTATTGTACCTCTGGAACTTCAAACACAGGTTCAGGAAGCCATATTGCGGCAAGCCGATGTCCATTCGGCAAACATTAATAGGACCTTGACTGCAACATATGTGGGTTCGTTTATGTCAAATGATGGTCCTAATTGGCAATCCAATCCGTCGGTCTATAGTGGAGTGGAGGCTGCAGCACTTATATTTGGTGGCAGCCCTTCCGATTATGCCATTTCCACGAATCCCGACATCACGGATCCATCCACCATTACCCATACCGCCTGGGTATCTATTTGGGGCATAGGGTGTCAAGAATTGCCCGAAGATTACTCCCTGGATTTGGGGGCACCTGGATACAATGACCCCGGTGGGAATAACACTGCGGCTTCGGCTTACGTTCAGGATTGGTGCTTTGGGGGGCAAACAAACTACGTTTGGGCGCTGAATAATCTATCGATTCCATTCGTCACCACCTGGGAGACCACGGTGGCGGGCGAGTCCATCACCATTCCCACCACCGGCGGTGGTTATAACTACAGTGTGGACTGGGGCGATGGCAGCACCGACGTGGGCGTTATGGGAGATGCCACGCATGCCTACGCAGTACCTGGGGTTTATATGGTAACCGTGAATGGCACTTTTCCGCAGATCTATTTTCACAACGAGGGCGATCGCCTTAAGATAAGGACCATTGAGCAGTGGGGCTCCACTGTCTGGAGGTCCATGGACGATGCGTTTGCGGGCTGCGAGAACCTGGTGAGCAATGCCACGGATGTCCCGGACCTGTCCATGGTTGCCGATATGTCGAATATGTTCACCTATGCGAGGAAATTCAATGGTGATGCCGTCTTCCATACCTGGGACGTGAGCAATGTTACCAATATGGAGGCCTTGTTTGCTGGCGCCTCTGTTTTCAACCGCGACATCGATAGTTGGGACGTGGGTAACGTCACCAACATGCAGGACATGTTTCACGGGGCCACCAAGTTCAACAAGAGCCTCAACTCCTGGGATGTGGGCAGCGTTACCAACATGAGGGCCATGTTCGCCACTGCAATGAACTTCAACGGCAATATAGGATCCTGGGATGTTTCCAACGTTACTGATATGTACGGCATGTTCGCCTATGCCCGCAAGTTCAATTCGGATATCAGCGGGTGGAACGTGGGCAATGTGACCACCATGTACGGGATGTTCGGTGGCGCCTCTGTTTTCAACAGGGACATCGGTTCCTGGGATGTTTCCAACGTGACCGATATGAAAAACATGTTCAACGGTGCTACGAAGTTCAACAAGGACATCGGCTCCTGGAACGTGGGGAATGTAACGAACATGAAGAAAATGTTCAGGACCGCAATGGCCTTCAACCAGGACATAGGTAGCTGGGATGTGGGCAGCGTGACCACCATGGAAAGTATGTTCGAGCACGCCAGCCATTTTGACCAGAACCTCGGAAGCTGGGACGTGTCGAATGTCCTCAGCATGAGCAATATGTTCAAGGGCATTGCCCTTTCAACCGCAAATTATGATGCCTTCCTTGAGGCCTGCAATCTATTTCCGCAAAACAATGTGATTCTCAATGGAGGGGACAGCAAGTACTGCGCCGGGGCATTGGCCAGGCAGAACCTGATTGACAACCACAATTGGACCATAACCGACGGCGGGGAGGAATGTTTGGGCCCTATAGTTGCGGACAGATCGGTTTTGGGCGATCACGAAGTTTCTCTCGGCCTCAAGGGCATCACCCTTGCCCCGAACCCTATGGAGGGCCATTTCAACCTGGCCAATCCGGGAAATATCGAGCTCGAGAGACTTTCGATCTATGACCTGACCGGAAGGCTCATCAGGACCGTCGATCTTCGGGGCACAGCCTCGGAAGTGACCATAGACGTGGCCGATCTCATTACCTCTACCTATTTAGTGGTGATAAATGGAAAGGATGACCAGATCTCCAGATTGATGGTCAAGAAATAGAAACCTCCAATTGGAACAGTTTGCCCCCGGTAATGTACCGGGGGTTTTTTATGGGATTATGCCCATCCGATTATTTGCTCTTGACCTAATGCCCGAGAAAATTTTCCCACGGCTGCCTTGTGTTCACGGACATCAAATGATGTTTTGATGATATCTTATAATAATTTTAATGAAATTAGAATTAAAAATTAGAGATTCTTGTTCAAATCAAAATTTATATATTATATT
>CAYXDM010000106.1:0-8295 GCA_964463595.1 uncultured Aequorivita sp.
CTGAAGCGGCCCTTATCCGGTATCGAGTACAAGTGGAGATAGAATATTTTATCGCATTGGTGGAATTGGACCTGCCGCAATTGAGCAGTTTCGATAAAAACCTGTTTCCCCAACTTCGAAGTCTATATCTGGACTTTTCTATCCAGGATGCCACCCACATCAAGGAAACCGAAAAAGTTACCAATCACGATGTAAAGGCGGTGGAATATTTTATAAAAGACCAATTTGAAGCATTGAAAATCCAGGAGTATAAGGAATTTATCCATTTTGGCCTGACCTCGCAGGACATAAACAATACGGCCATTCCACTATCGTTGAAAGATGCCATCAACGACGTTTATGTGCCTTTGTTGATGGAGCTCAAAAACAAATTGGGCGAGCTATCCGCCAGATGGGCAGATGTATCCATGCTGGCCCGTACCCATGGGCAACCAGCCTCTCCCACAAGATTGGGTAAGGAATTGGCTGTTTTCGAGGTTCGAATTGAGGAGCAGTTCGAATTGCTGAACAACATAAAAAGCGCCGCAAAATTTGGTGGGGCAACGGGCAATTTCAATGCCCATAAAGTCGCCTATCCCCATATTGACTGGCAGGAATTCGGAAAACGGTTTGTCGAGGGCACCTTGGGCCTAAACCATTCTTTCCCAACCACCCAAATTGAACATTACGACCATCTTGCCGCTCTTTTTGACGCCTTAAAAAGAATAAATACAGTTATTATAGATTTAAACAGGGATATGTGGACCTATATATCCATGGATTATTTTAAACAGCAGATAAAAGATGGGGAAATAGGTTCGAGTGCCATGCCCCATAAAGTAAATCCAATTGATTTTGAGAACAGCGAAGGGAATCTGGGAATCGCCAATGCTCTCTTTGAGCATTTTTCGGCCAAGCTCCCCATAAGCCGATTGCAGCGGGACCTTACCGATAGTACCGTTTTACGGAATATCGGCGTGCCAATTGGCCATACCCTTATCGCCTTTGAATCCACCCTAAAAGGATTGGGAAAACTCCTGTTGAACGAGCCCAAACTGGCCGAGGATCTCGAAAACAATTGGGCAGTCGTGGCCGAAGCCATTCAGACCATCTTGCGCCGGGAAGGGTATCCAAATCCTTATGAGGCTCTAAAAGGGCTTACCCGTACCAATGAAAAAATCGACCAAACCTCTTTTGCGAATTTTATTGAAACCCTTGATGTGCCCGAGAAAGTGAAGCAGGAAATGGGAAGTATTACGCCACAAAACTATACAGGAATTTAGAGCCAAATTCCTTGGGGTACGCCACGAATCCACGGATAAAACAAAAAATATCTTCGGGAATTGGGGGCTACCCTTCAGCAATTTCAATCCTTGAATATCTCCCCCATCCCGTTAAATTTTGACAGGTCCAAATCTCCGCTCTCTATGGATTTCATGAGGCTATACATTTGATCGGGCCGCATATTCTTTCCTGTCAACCTAAATATCGCAAATCCGCGCTGGCTGTCATTGGCATAGACAATTACTTCGTCTATAGCGTCTTCCTCCCCGATATACTTTAAAGTGGCGTTCCAATCACTGGTTTTTATCCGGGTCAAATCCTTGTATTGCTCCTGATCCAGGATGGATTCCAATTCCTGTCTTTCAGAATTATAATCGGTGGAATCGTTGTTCTTAATAGGATAGGCGACCACGTTTATTTTCTCTATGCTTTTAAGAATCTCCCGCTCCTCTTGATCAAAACTGCTGTTTTCTACTTCCAATAAACTGGTGGGAATGTCAACCTTTACAAATTTGGGATCATCCTGTTTCTCGACCAAATACTTCTGAAGGCTCTTATCGCTACAGGAAATCAACAGCAGTCCAGACATTACCAGTGCGATGGAATTTCTAATGGTTTTCATCGTTACTTGCTTTTTTTCTTTTTGTCGATATCCTTCAATTGGTCGCTGCCTGGGACTTTTAATTCTTCCGTCAACTTTGAAATCTGCTTTAGATCTATGTTTCCGGTAATGCTCATTATTATTGTCGTGGGCTTGCCATCTACCATTCCATTCAGGTGCATCAACAATTCGCTGACAAAATTTTCATTTTTACCTTCCTTGCTGTAGAATTGAATGTTTTTTCCATCGTTCTTTACCCGCATCAATTCGTCGAGATTCTTCGACGCACCAACATATTTTGAAACTGCGGCATCCATTTTCGTGGCCACAGCAGGATTTTCGGTGGTGAAGATCTTTATATTGTCCAGATTGTTTACCATATTCAAATAGGCCTGAGCTTCCGGATCGCTGGAATTAAGATCCATTTTGCTCAATAGTTTGAACATGTTCTTGGTAACCACCACTGAACTTACGTCCTTTTCGTTCTCAAAGGCATCGAATGGGCTCTGGCTCCAGGAAATCATCGGCGCTATTGCCAACACTATTAAAATCGCTAACTTTTTCATCTTTATTTATTTACTGTTGTTATTAACTTATTTGATCTGATTAATTATTTGTTATCCGGCACTTCTCTCCAAAACTTTTCCTTGGTACGGTCAAACTGGTCGACCAAGATAAGCTGTTGGGCTCCCTTATTAAAATTTTCAGAAAGCATCAACATGGCATTTTTACTGTTTTCAAACGCCATTAAGGCTTCCTTTTCTTCTTGCGAAATTTGTGGTTGGGAAAAATAAAAGCTCCCGATCGCAATGGATACTACCGCCATAGCTGCTACGCCATACCACCAGGATTTAATTATTCTGGCCGGCTCTTTTCCACTGCTAAATTCCCGTGTCGAACTTTCCTTGCGTGCTGCGGACAATCCCACAAATATCGGTTTGTAGGGAAGCAAATGATCTGCTACCTGTTGATTGTTGAAATAGTCGAACAATGCTGCCTCTTCGTCAAGGTTTGTGGCGCCCTCAAAATACGCCTCTAAAAGTTTATCAATTCTGTCCAATTCCATAATTGTATTTTTTTATCATTGCTTCCCTCACTGTTCTTCTGGCGCGGGATAACGACACCCGAACGGCAGTCTCGTTACTGCCCAAAATATCCGCGATTTCCGGGAATTCCATTTGCTCCACATCGCGTAACTGGAGAATTATCCTCTGTTGTTCGGGCAATGTTTCCATTATTTTAAAAACCAGTGCCACCCCATCGTTCGCTTCTACTTCCCTTTCTATATTTTGTGAAGTGGGATAATTGGAATGGACTATTTTCAAATTCGAGGCCTGTTTTGATTTCAGCCTATCCAAACAGTAATTCTTTGTCATCGTAATCGCATAGGCCTCCGGACTTCTATAGTCGCCAATATTCTCCCGGGTCTTCCATAATTTTAAAAGAACTTCCTGTACAGCATCTTCAGCTTCATCCACTGAGATCAGAATGCGCTTCGCCAAACGGAACAGCTTATCCTTTAGGGGCATCACCAATTCTGAAAATTCTTTATCCTCCATTTGGATCTGAGGTTTTATCCGTTCTATAATGATGACGAGCGGGGGTTAATTTTGTTACATGCGCAAATCCATCCGCCAAATTGTTGATGGTATTCCTATTGCCCATTTGGACTCACCGTTACTTTGCCATAAATCAGTCCACTCAGGTTTGTCAGATTTCAAACTAAAAACCTATTTTTACCTATATAATGCAAATTAGAATGAAAATAAAGAATTTAACCTTATTGTTGATTGTCTGTGCCTCTTTCATTTCCTGTTTTGAGGATATGGACGATAAAATCCAACCCGCTTCCAATCTGGACATCCAAAAATTCGTTTATCGGGGTCTGAACTTTTTTTATCTATATAAGCCGGAAAGTCCAAAACTCGCGGATGATGCTTTTCCAGATGGGGAGGCGCTCACCAATTTCCTCAACCGATTTGACAGTCCGGAAGCTCTATTTGAAAATCTAAAGGTGAGGCAGGATCGGTTCAGCCGTCTTTTCAGTGATTACAACGTAATTGAAAATGCCCTGTCTGGAGTTTCCCTGAGCAATGGAATGGAATATGGCTTGGTTTATTATCCGGACAATAGCGGAAACGTTTTTGGATATGTGCGCTACGTGCTCCCCAATACCGATGCACAGACAAAGGGATTGCGGCGTGGCGATCTTTTTACCACAGTAAACGACGTTCAACTGAATGAAGGCAATTATCAGGAATTGCTCGCGCAAAACAGTTATTCCATAGGATTGGCAACTTATGATGGCACGGCTTTTCACCCCACCGGCAATTCCGTTCTGCTCAATAAAATACAATACGATGAAAACCCTGTTTATCTTTCGCGGACCTTGGACCTCAACGGGCAAAAAATTGGTTATTTGATGTATAATTCCTTCACCAGGAGATATGACCACCAACTCAACGACGCCTTCGGAAATTTTAAGTCACAGGGCATCACCGATCTCGTTCTTGACCTGAGGTACAACGGCGGAGGCGCGGTGGAAACGGCCACGGATTTGGCAAGCATGATCACCGGACAATTTAATGGCGATATTTTTTACAAAGAGTTTTGGAATCCCGACCGTCAGGATGAATATTCCCACAATGGCCTCTTCGATAGGTCCATCAGTGACGGCACCACCATAAACAGCCTCAATTTAAGTAGAGTTTACATTCTTACCACCTCGAGTTCCGCTTCTGCAAGTGAACTTGTAATCAACGGTCTCAACCCCTATATAGACACCAGACAGGTTGGGGATACTACCACAGGAAAATTCCAGGCTTCCTTTTTGCTCTATGATGCTCCCGCACCGCGGTTCAGCAAGCAAGAAGCCTCGCCTGCGCATAGCTACGTGATGTTGCCCCTTGTATTCAAGACTGCGAACAAGGCGGGAAAAACGGATTTTGTGAATGGACTATATCCGAACATAGCCTTAAAGGAAAACTATTTCAACCTTGGAGACTTGGGAAATCCGGAGGAACCTTTATTGGCAGCAGCTCTGGGTGAAATTTTTGGACTTCCGCGTGACAATGGTAGGGAATTTCAAAATTTAAAGGAAATCTCGGGCAGTAACGAAATCTCTCCGTTAAATGGGATAATGATTGGGGAATTTAAATAAACCGATTTTTCAGCCCGCTTTCTTCAATACTTTGTGAAGGCACATGTCTTCATTCCCTGGTGTTCTTCAAGGATTTTATCACATATAATACCAGCGGAATAAAGATCAGTCCCAAGGTCAATGGCAAAAACCAAACCCCAAGTCCAGTGGATTCTCCGGTTGCATTTCTGATTGTCTGAAATACGAGAATTCCAAAGATTACACTGATTATGAGCTTTAGATATCGTAGTAGTCTAGTGGCGTTTTTATATTGGTTTAAGGCATTCTCGGCAGTTATAGTGGTCGGGTAATTAAAAATGTGCGGAAATCTGTTTAGGAATGTTAGCCCTACAAAGAGAATTGTAGCTATAATTGGCAAAGCCAAAATATTCCCCTTTCCGCCAAAACCGTCTGCTTGCCCTGCTCCGTTGTAATGGATTGGAATTATGTCCGGTAAATTTGGGTAACTAGTAATTGTCAAAACCCAAATTGTAAGAATTGAGGACCAACCAAGAATCTCCAATATCTTGTCTGTTGCCGTAAGTTTTAATTTTATTTTGGGTCTTTCCTGCATTTAGACCAACATTTCAAATCAATTCGTGGACATTTCCTAAATATTCGCGAATATCCCTTCTTTTCGGGATATTCGCAAATTCACCTTGGACTAAAGAAAATCATCATTCATTAAAATATATTCCCCCAGGAATAATGCCCACCTGAAAATCCTGAACTTGTTGTCCGGTGGAAAGATCATAGACCAAAAGACGGCCACGACTTGCAAAGTCGCCGGCATCGGTTGCGTAGAGCATTCCATTTCGGGCTTCCATCGCATAAAAGAATCCATCTATAAAGGGTGTTCCTGGCAGATCTATTGCATTGGATTCCACTTTATAAACTTTTCCATTTAGGTTGTAATAAAGTTGAGCCCCGTCTGTTGTCAAACCTGAAGGATGGTCGGAAACATTATCAAACACAAAGGTTTCAACCACCTGATCCGTAGCCAAATCTATTTTGGAAATAGTTCCCGCAGTTTCCGTTCCTGAATAATCAGGTTTTCCGGCTCCCATTACATACAGAAAATCTCCCACAACGACCATCGAATTTGGAACATCACCTACAACAATGGTTTTTTCGACCTCATTTCCGGAAATAACGGAAATGAGGTTGTTATGGCCGTATCCTCCCGGATGGGCCGCGTAAATTTTATTGCCGTGCTTTAATAATCTATCCGGACCATAGGATACCGGGATTTTGGAGGAAATGGTATTGTCCCGCAAATCGATTACCGATATGAAATCATCAGAATCGCTGAATGGATCGCCCCAATCCGTAACATAACCATTGGTTCCGAGGGACAGAAAATGTCGGGGACTTTCCAGCCCCGAAGTGATGGAATCCTTCTTCTTGAAAGTATATCGATCCGCAATCATTATTCTTTGGGAATTGTTGACCACAACATAGGCATCAGTATCCGTGAACCCCATGGACTGCACAATATTCCCAAGATCAGAGCCATTTACTTTCTGGTAGATTCTGTGTTCAACGGTCGCAAAATTATCTGAAACATAAGAAATGGTTCCGCTGCCGTTGTTGAACGGTCCCTCATTGGTGATCAAAACACCATTTTCATAATCGGCCGGGATTGGGTCTGGGTTGTTGTTATCATCACTGCTACAAGCAGCAAAAAACAGAATAAAAAAAGTAAGGGTCAATAAATGGATTTTCGTGATTTTCATTGATTCTATATTTTGAAGTTTAAAAAGATTTCGAGATTTCTGGATGCCATCGGCCGGTATGCGACGTTTTCATAATAGGTATTAAAAATATTCCCAAGCCGTCCTCCGAGAGATATACTTGGGTTTGAGGAAAAACTGTATTTCGCCCCGAGATTAAAAATTGTGGACGCTTCCACAAAATCACTGTTGTCTGTGGTGGTAAAAGCGAATCCGGTGTACGAGCCCTGTATGTAGGCGGTCAGATTGTTGAAACGGTAGTCCAGCACAATATTTCCGCTGTGAAAGGGCACGTAGATAAGCTGCTTGTTTTTGTCCAAATCTGCTGCATCCGTATAGGTATAAAGAGCTTGGAGATTTATTTTCTGCCTGTTGTCGATGCGAAAACCATACGTGGCCTTTGCCTCCAATCCTAGGTTCTGTGACCTGGAAATATTTGCAGGCCTCCAAAAGGAACCATTCCCGGGCACCCATTTTATCAGATTTTTTGAGGAAATATAATACGTTGCCAGATCAAAATCCAAATTACCAAAATGGAATTCTTGGCCCAATTCCAGCTGATAGGAAGTCTCTGGTTCCAAGTCATAATTTCCGCCCGCGTACCAGTATAGATCGTTGAAGGTAGGCACACGATAGTTTTTTGAGCCGTTCAGCCGAAGGGAATAGGTTTCGGCAAGCTTCCATTTCGCATCTGCGGAAAATAGCAACGGACTGTCATAATCGTTTGAAAATTCCTTTCGGAAATTGATGCCGTAATTGAGGTCTTCTGAAAGTTTATGGTTCATCAACACCACGGCTGCCAATGTTTTTCTAAGGTTTTCCCCCACATTGTCGCCCATGGCATCAATTGCGGTATATTCCACTTTCGTGTGAAGCCTTATTTTGTTGTTGACCAAAACCTCCGATTCAAAGCCACCGAGGAAAGTATGCGCCCTCCCCTGGGAAAAGCTCGGCCTTTCTGAATCGGGATAATACCGGAATTGCTCAAAAAGATGGGCAAACCGGGCAATAGTCTTAAACCGGCCAAACTTCTGGCTCAATTGCCAAAGGTTACGGGTGTTTACATCTTTATAACCATCCCTGCCAATGGTGTTTAGGCTACCGGAAAAGTTCCGGTCGCTATATGAATATTCAGAATTCCAAGTAGCCGTTCCCCGATCCAGTTTTCTCGCCTTATTCACCTTTGCCGTGAAATGGAGAAATTCACCGTGCTGGTTTTTACGGTCCTTTCCCACATAATCATAATCGTTTTCGGAACTGATAAAATCTACACCCACATTTAAATAATGATCTCCCCAGATTCTTGTGGTACTCGCATTGCCGCCCAATGTGGAAAAACTTCCATAGCGCATTTCCGCCTCGGTACGATCGGTGGGTGCAAAAGAATAATTATTGTTCAAATGGATACTTCCGCCCACGGCTCCACTGCCATATTGAACCCCTCCGCCCCCACTTCTTATGGCAATTTCATCATACCCAAAAGGTGAAACAATGCTGAAGTCCGTCTGGCCCGTAAAAACCGAATTGATATTGATGCCGTTCCAGATTACCGCTGTTTG
>CAYXDM010000107.1:0-8269 GCA_964463595.1 uncultured Aequorivita sp.
CTTTCGTTTATATTCGTCCGCACATATTTGATCCTGTATTGGGCGCACCGTAATTCCAATTCGCGGAAATATTGCTGCACGGCAGCTTCATATTCCTCCTTTATATTATCGGCATATAGATTTATATGCTCCCCCGTTTCTACATCCACAAATCGTCTGGGGCGATTGTTGAATTCAAAATTCACTTCGTGCTTTTTGTCGAAAGTATGGAAGAGGATTACTTCGTGCTTATTGTATTTTAGGTGCTGGAGTGCCTCAAACAGCTTTTCGGCCTCCACATCGCTTTGCAACATGTCGGTGAAAAGGAACACCAATGACCGACGTTTTAGCTTCTCTGCTATCAGATGAAGGTGATGGTAGGTTTGGGTCGTCGATTTTTCCTTGGAAGAAAGCAAGGCTTGATTCAATTTTTGCAGAAGCATCTGATGATGGCGCTCACTGCCCTTTTCGGAAGTGTAAAACTCATACTCCTCACTGTATATGCTCAACCCAACAGCATCGCGCTGTCTTTTCATCAAATTCATTATGGCTGCCGAGGCCAATACCGAAAACCCTATCTTGTTCAGGGAATCTATACTGTATTGCCGCAGTTTGGGATAATGCATGGAACTGCTGTTATCCACTATTAAATGACAGCGCAGGTTTGTTTCCTCCTCGTATCGTTTGGTGTATAATTTATCGGTTTTGGCAAAAAGCTTCCAGTCTATGTGCTTGGTGCTCTCCCCGGTATTATAGATCTTGTGTTCGGCAAATTCGGCAGAAAAACCGTGAAAAGGACTTTTGTGCAATCCGGAGATGAAACCTTCCACGACCTGCTTGGCCAGCAGTTCCAGGTTTTTAAAGCCTGTAATTTCGTTTATCTCCTTTTCAATATCCATTCCGTAAGCTCTAGCTTAATGCGTTAGTTATTTTGAAACTAATCAATTTGCTTTTGTAAGTATAAATTTTTCTTCCAGATCGCCTTCAATCACATTTCCGGAGCCATCGAGCATCCATAATTTGTTTTCACCCACCTTTATTTTTATCGTTTCGCCCTCTGTGGCCAAGGAAATTTGGGATCCCGTTTCGTCCCAATTGAATGCTCCCTTCTGAATATATGGCCCAACTTCCGGTCTCCCCATATAGGTCATGGAAAGCGTGTAGGTTTTGTCTTTTCTTAACTCCAGAACGGTTTCTATTCCCATACAGTCCGCACACGGGGTTACTCCTTTGTACAGGCCGGCCCAATCCACTGATAGTTCAGAGGTGTGCATATCCGGGAGAGAGTGATCCCTCTCCGTTCCTTCATTTTTGCAACTGAAAAACAGCAGGGTCGAGAGCGCCAACCCTAATATGGAATATTTCATGGCCGATCTTTAAATGTAAGGAGTGGAGGATCCCGACTTTGAGATCAAGTACCGGGAATGGGTTCCGGTGCACTTATTTTTTCTTGAGGACGTAAAAATTCTCCAATTCCCCGTCCGCCACATTTCCGGACATATCCAAAAGGGTCAATTCATTTTGGTCCACCTTAAATCTGATTGTGTACTTTCCGGTTTCCAGGACAAGAGATCCGTTATCGTCCCAAGTGGCGGTTCCACTTTCGTTGAATTTCAGGTCTTCTCCGTTTTCTTGGATACGATTTTGTGAAAGAGTGAACGACTTGTCAGTTTTCAATTCCACCGTGGTCCTTATTCCCTCACAATCTGCACAGGGGGATGTTCCCTCATACACCCCGGCCCAGGCGAGAGAGGTTTCTGGTGATTGCCCAACTGATTTTGGACTTACGGTTTCAATGGGGCCATCGGAGACCATTTCCTGTTTTTCGCCGCTCTTACAGCCAAAAAGGAAGGCGGTGGCAACTGCTACTATTAATGCTGATTTTCTCATCGGTTTTCAGTTTTTATTTTTATTAAAAAGAACAAAAGATTTCTCTTTCCTTAAGTGATATCCATTTTTTGAAAATGGAGGAACGGTTTATTTCAGGATTTTATCCACTATTCCATATTCCACCGATTCCTCGGCGCCCATCCAGTGGTCCCTATTGAAGTCTTTCATGATTTTTTCAAAGGACTGTCCGGAATTTTCCGCCAATATCCTTGCGCTTATTTGCTTGGTCTTGAGGATTTCCAGGGCGGTGATCTCAATGTCACTGGCCACTCCACGGGCGCCCCCACTGGGCTGGTGGATCATAACCCTTGCATGGGGCTGGATGCTTCGCATTCCTTTTTTTCCGGCCGAAAGAAGGATACTTCCCATCGAGGCCGCCAGGCCAGTACAAATAGTTGCCACCGGACTTTTAATCTCGCGCATGGTGTCATAAATTGAAAATCCCGCCGTAACATATCCGCCGGGACTATTTATATAAAACTTGATTTCCCCATGGTCTAACGAATCCAGATATATCAACCGTTCCACAACATGGCGCGCACTTCTATCATCCACCATACCCCAAAGAAAAATCTTGCGTTCCTCAAGTAATTGCTGATCAATCTTGTCTTGTACTTTATTTATCTTACTCATTTAAAATTTACTTGTTACGTTATAATAAAACCGAAACCCAGAAAGGGAAATACCGCATGTACCAATCGGCAAGGGTAGGTCCGCTTTTCTGTCAGAAACAGCATAAAAATAACAAAAGGCCCAGCAATTAGCCAAGCCTTTCATCGTTTTATTTTTTTTGATGCTTATTACAAAAGGGTATCGATGGCTTCTGCATAAACATTTTTAGGAGCTACACCTACTTGGCGCCCCACTACTTCTCCGTTCTGAAAAACCAACACCGTTGGGATATTCCTTACGCCGTATTTAGCCGCAAATTCCTGGTTTGCATCTACATCAACTTTTCCCACAATGGCCTTACCTTCGTATTCCTTGCTGATTTCTTCAATGATGGGGCCTACCATTCTGCAGGGTCCGCACCATGCGGCCCAAAAGTCCACCAATACCGGTTTGTCACTTTTTAAAACCGTTTCCTCAAAGTTTGCGTCTGTTATTTCTAATGCCATAATCTTATTTTTTATTGAATTACAAAAGTAATCAATTTTATAGGAAATAATTATGCCCTAACATAGGTTTAGGAAATAAGATAATCGATCTTCTCTATTCCCTGTCCAGGAAAATCTAGGATCTGGATCTTAGCGCATCCGGTATGACGTCATTAGGCGATGGGTTATGGTGAAATCAATTCAACGTATACTTTACCTGCTCTCTTTCAAGATCTTCCAACAATTCCTTTGAAATATTAATGCGATGCTTTCTGCTGGCCAGGACCAACTCTATACGTTCCGACTCCTCTATGACCGAAATGGTCAAGGGTTTTTCGCCCTTATGGATTTCGAATATCTTCTTCAGCATTTCAATCTTCCCTTCCTGAATTTCACGTAAGGGAAGTTTCAGGGTTAGCTTTTTTGAATAGTTTTTCATGACATCGTGAAGCAGTTGAAACTGATTGAATTGGAGCCGAGGCTCCCTCTTTTTGCCCGTTTCTCGGTCTATCCATCCTTCCCTTACCAGAACCCTTCCATATATAAAGGAGTTCGGAACCAAAAAATGACGCCATTTCAAATACTCTTCCCCAAAGATCTTGAACTCAAAACTGTCTTCATAATCCTCTACGGTAAAAAGTGCCCAACCTTTTCCAACTTTGCTTTCTCTATGTTGCACATCGCTCACCACCCCTCCAAAACACAATTCCCTATTCAGGAAATTTTCGAGGTGGTGGAAATCCGAAACCTTACAGTTGGTGAATGTTTTCATTTCAATCTTGAAATCATCAAGAGGATGGCCTGAAATATAAACGCCTACAACTTCCCTTTCCTGTCTCAGTTTTTTCATCGTTCCCCACTCCTCGCAAGGCGGAACTTCCGGTTCGGGGATTTGCACTTCGCTGGCATCCCCAAAAAGACTTGTTTGGGCGGAATTTTGGGTTTCCTGATACCTGGCAGCATAGCGCAGTACTTTTTCAATGAAAATAATTCCATCGCCCGAGTCGTGCAGATATTGTGCACGGTGGGAATTGAAACTGTCGAAGCCACCTGCCAACGCCAGATTTTCAAAGGCCTTTTTATGGGCCGATCTCAGGTCGATGCGCTTGGCCAAATCGAAAACGGATTTGTATTTTCCATCCTTTCTATTCTCTACAATTGTAGCTACGGCACTACTGCCCACCCCTTTCACCGCACCCATTCCGAAGCGGATGGCTCCTTGGTCGTTTACGGTAAATTTATGGAAGGATTCATTGACGTCCGGACCCAATACGGTCAGCCCCATGCGCTTACATTCATCCATAAAAAAGGTGACCTGCTTTATATCGCTCATGTTGTTGCTGAGCACGGCCGCCATGTATTCCGCGGGATAGTGTGCTTTTAGATAGGCGGTCTGGTACGCAATCCAGGCATAACAGGTAGAATGCGATTTGTTAAAGGCATAAAGGGCAAAGGCTTCCCAATCCTTCCAGATTTTTTCAAGTTTTTCCACATCGTGGCCCTTCCCCGAAGCTTGGGCAATAAATTTCGGCTTCATCTTGTCGAGGACTTCCTTTTGTTTTTTCCCCATGGCCTTTCGCAGAACATCCGCTTCTCCTTTGGTAAACCCGGCCAGTTTCTGCGACAGCAACATCACCTGCTCTTGATAGACGGTTATTCCGTATGTTTCTTTTAGGTATTCCTCCATTGCCGGAAGATCATATTCAATTTCCTCCTCTCCGTGTTTTCTTCTTACAAAACTGGGAATGTACTCCATCGGTCCCGGTCGATACAGGGCATTCATCGCTATCAGATCCGCAAAAACGGTGGGCTTCAGTTCCTTGAGGTATTTCTGCATCCCAGGGGATTCATATTGAAAAATCCCCACCGTATCGCCACGCTGAAAAAGCTCGTAAGTTTTCATATCGTCCAGCGGAAAAAAATCCGGATCCAGATCAATCCCGTGTTTGTGTTTTACCAGTTTTACGGTATCCTTTATCAAGGTCAAGGTCTTCAGCCCCAGAAAGTCCATTTTCAACAATCCAGCACTTTCAACCACGGAGTTGTCGAACTGCGTTACGAATAGATCAGAATCCTTTGCGAGGGCCACCGGCACAAAATCGGTAATATCACTCGGGGTAATGATCACCCCACAGGCATGGATTCCGGTGTTTCTCACCGAACCTTCAAGAATTTTTGCTTGGTTTATGGTTTGTGCTTCCAGATTGGAGCCTTGGGCCATACTCAGCAGCTCGGAAACCTTGGGAAGCTCATCTGCGCGAAATTTGCTTCTCAGGTCCTTATCGGCCATCCCAAATATCTTGTTGAGCTTGGTCATGTTTGGAATGAGCTTAGCAATTCTGTCCGCTTCGTTTAGGGGCAGATCCAGAACCCGTGCCGTATCGCGGATGGATGACCTGGCCGCCATAGTTCCATAAGTGATTATCTGGGCCACTTGATTATTTCCATATTTATTTATCACATATTCCATAACCTTGCTCCGGCCCTCATCATCAAAATCGATATCTATATCCGGCATGCTCACACGGTCCGGATTTAAAAACCGCTCAAACAGCAAGTCGTATTTAATCGGGCAGATATTGGTTATTCCCAAACAATAGGCCACGGCACTACCGGCTGCCGATCCGCGTCCCGGACCTACCGAAACCCCTATTCTACGCGCTTCGGCAATAAAATCCTGAACGATCAAAAAGTAACCCGGATAGCCGGTATTGGCAATTACCTCCAGCTCAAAATCCAGGCGTTGCTTGATTTTTTCGACCCGTTCAGAGGCCTCGAGGACAACCTCAGGATTTGTCAGGTCCTCAAAGGCTACCTCTATCAGTTCCGGATAGCGTTTTTTCGCCCCCTTATAAGTCAAATATCGGAGATAGGCATTCTCCCCTCTTTTTCCGCCATCGGCATCCTCGGCACATAAAAACCGTTGGGGGATGGTAAAATTGGGCAGTAAAACATCCCTGTGCAAATCGTAGGATTCAATCTTGGAAATCAGTTCCTCTATGTTTAAAATCGCTTCAGGAAGATCCTTGAAAAGATTTTTCATCTCGTCCTGGCTCTTGAAATAATATTCCTGGTTGGGCAGGCCATATCGGTATCCGCGACCTCTGCCGATGGGAGTACCCTGTTTTTCGCCGTCTTTCACACATAATAAAATATCGTGTGCATTGGCATCTTCCTTCCGAATATAATAGGTGTTGTTGCACGCTACCATTTTTATCTCGTGACGCCGTGCCATATCCACAAGAACATCATTGATCCGTTTTTCGTCTTCTTGGCCGTGGCGCATTATTTCGACATAAAGATCATTTCCAAATACCTCTTTCCACCAAAGCAGTGCTTCCTCAGCCTGATTTTCTCCGACATTCAGGATTTTTCCGGGCACCTCACCATTTATGCCGCCGGTCAAAACTATAATGTCTTCCTTGTATTTTTCAACTATTTGCCTGTCTATCCTGGGCACGTAATAGAATCCGTCGGTGTAGGCAATGGAAGCCATCTTGGCCAAATTGTGATAACCATTTTTGTTTTTTGCCAGCAGTACGATCTGGTAGCCATTGTCTTTTTGGGTTTTGTTCATATGATCTTCACATACAAAAAACTCGCACCCCACGATTCCCTTGATTTTTCTCAGGGAATCTTCCGGTCCCAGGGATTTATTATAATTGGATACAGCCTGCACAAAATGGAAAGCTCCCATCATATTTCCCGTATCTGTCAAGGCCACGGCGGGCATATTGTCCGCCACTGCTGCATTCACCAGATCTGAGGTGCTGGAAGTGGACTGTAAAATGGAAAACTGTGAATGGTTGTGCAGATGTACAAAGGGCGCTTCCTCAAGAGTTGCAATGTTCTGCTCAATTTCCCTGGCAGAAATTTCTTCTGTGGAGGAAGCAGCTTCCATTTCCAGCCTGATCTTTTCTGAAATGCTTTTAAAATTGAGATGCTTTAAGCCAAGGGGCTCAATGGATTTGGGATTGGCTTCCGAAAAGAGTTGAAAATAGTCGGTTGCCACATCCAATTCCTCCACCGTATAGGCCCGACGTCTTACAAGCTCAAAAAAGCATCGGGTAGTTGCCTCTACATCCGCCGTGGCATTGTGTGCCTCGACAAAGGGTTGCTGAAAAAGGAACTCGTGGAGTTCAGACAATTGGGGTAACTTAAACTTACCGCCACGACCCCCGGAAAGTTCGCATAAAGAGGCGGTAACCTCCGTACAGGTATCCAGGATGGGCAGTTTAGCAAGCTCATTCTCAATTCCAAGGCGGTATATTTCCGCACCCATTATTTTTAGGTCGAAATCAATGTTGTGGCCTACCACGAATTTTGCCTGCTGAAGGGATTCATAAAATTTTGACAGCACCTCAGGAAAGGGTCGTCCCTCCCTTTGCGCCAATTCAGTGGAAATGCCATGGATTTTTTCGGCATCAAAAGGAATATTGAATCCCTCTGGCTGCACCAGATAATCCTGTTGGTCCAACACCTGGCCCATCCCATCGTGCAACTGCCAAGCAAGCTGTACACAGCGAGGCCAGTTATCGGTATCGCTAATGGGAGCTTTATAATCCCTGGGAAGTCCAGTTGTTTCTGTGTCGAAAATCAAATACATTGAAAAAAACTTTTAAAATTGAATTGGGGATTTAAAACCTCTCCAGAAAGAGGTTATTTAGGTTCCCACCACAATTAATACACCACAACTGTGGCTGATTTTTGGCGGGTCTTGTGAATGGGAACACAAAAGTAAAAATATAAAATCCAATTGCACCAGGGAGGGAACTTGGAGGGAGTTGTTCACAAAAGGAGAATCCCCGGAAAATCCCGAATAAAACGAAATGGCTTTATAAGCCAATCTTTCCTTCCTGCCCAAGATTAGTTGTCGAAATCCTTTGAAATGAACGGCGGTTATAAATTTCGAAAAAGTGGCCAATTGCCGTGGAAATTTCCTTTTGTCCATCTTTGTCCTGCACCCGTGATATAGCCACACTTTCTCTCCTGATCGAAATTCTGAAATTTTCAAATAAAACAGTTACTGCCACTTTGTCACGGGTTTCTAAAAGCCTATCTTTGCGCTCCAATCGCAATTGATCGATTCGGTTAATCCCTAGTTATGGAAAAAATTATTGACGAAGCACAACAAGGAAGTACCTTGGTTCTGGAGGCCAAGGATAATAATTCAAGAAAATTATATATAGAGAGTTATGGATGCCAGATGAATTTCAGCGACAGCGAAATCGTTGCCTCCATTTTGGCCGATCAGGGGTATAACACAACAGATTCACTGGAAAATGCCGATCTAATATTGATGA
>CAYXDM010000108.1:0-8044 GCA_964463595.1 uncultured Aequorivita sp.
GAATGGTATATTCCAGGGCAAATTCACTTCTGGCGTGGGCGTTTATTCCCATTATTAATCGCTCCAATGCAAAGTGCTGCATAATATACGGGAAACCCATATTTTCCTCGCCCATTATGTTCTCCAGGGGAATCTCAACATTGTCAAAGGCGATTTCGGCCGTGTCGCTTGCGCGCCATCCCAATTTATCAAGTTTGGTCGCCGAAATTCCTGGTGTATCGCGATCCATTACAAAAATGCTGATCCCTTTGTTTCCCAGTTCCGGGGCGGTCTTGGCGGCCACTACCAAATAATCGCTATAAACCCCATTGGTGATAAAGGTTTTGGAGCCGTTTACAATATATTTATCGCCTTGTTTTACGGCAGTTGTGCGCATTCCGGCAACATCGCTTCCGCCAAAAGGTTCGGTAATACAGAGACATCCAATTTTCTCGCCGCTAATGCTCGGCGCCAAATATTTTTTCTTTTGCTCGTGATTGGCCTCTTTCTTAAGATGGGTCATGGCCAAGTAGGCATGTGCCCACATGGCGGCGGCAAAACCTCCGGAATTGATCTTCTGAAGTTCTTCCAAAAAGATGACCGTGTAAAAAAGATCGAGCTCCAATCCGCCGTAATTTTCAGACTGGTAAATTCCGAAATAACCCATTTCACCAAATTTTTCCCAAATAAACCGCTCAATGTGTCCGGTTTTTTCCCATTTTTCGATATGTGGCACTACTTCTTTTTGAAGGAAATCCTGAAAACTTTTTCTAAAAAATTCGTGTTCCTCTGTAAAATACATTTTGTCCATACGTTTCTCGATACTAATATTTATGAGCCTTTTGGTGGTTTGGCCTCGTTAATCAACGGACAAATATAACTGAATTAGCCGTAACTTTCCCGGTGTCATTCCCTCAATTTTCTCCAGTTCCCGGATGCTGTTTACCTTTTGGCGCAACCTTCGGAATTCCCAGATTTGCTTAGCAAATTCAAACGAAATACCGGGAATGGTAGAGATATCCGAGGCCGACGCTGTATTTACATTGATCTTTATTATTTCCTTGGGCGATTTTACAGTGAACAGATTCAGGGTCCGTTCCACCACTGAAGAATCCAATCCGTACACGGTGTACAACTGTTCGTCGTCAGAAAATCCATCCAATTTTTCCCGCAGTGCTATGATCCGTTTGCTCAATGCTTCCCCAATCCCGCTCACTTGCTGCAATTCCTCTTCGGTTGCTTTGTTCAGATCAATCTTTTGGGCGTAAGGCTTTTCCACAAAACCTCTATCGGACCTACGTTTTTCAAAGCTGGATTGTGGTTTCGGATCGTTTACCCAATCCGGAAATTTAAAAAAGGGGCTCAACGCAGCGAGCAAGGAGTCGGAAACGCCCGTGACGGTTTGAAAATCCGCCGCGGAATTTATCCAATTGCCTTCTTTTCTATACTGAAACAAACGGTCAATTTCCTCACTTGTCATCCCCAACACATAGCCTCTATAATCGGTGATGTAATTGGGGTTGAATGGATTCGTTTTCGGCTTTCTGTTCTCTATTTCTAAAGAACGAAGGGAATCGAGTTCATTTTGGATGGCCACTATTTCTGCTGATGATGTGTCCAAGACCTCCTCTTCGGAAAAATCGACAGACCAGTACACCCAGAGCAAGGATATTATCAGAACCAACAAAAACAGAATCCCACTTCGTTGTTGTCTATTAAACGTGAAGTGGGATTTCATTTCCATGGCATTCCGATCTAAATATGCTTGTTCATATCCTCCAATCCTTCGTCTAAGGCCTCGTGTTTTACGCGTATGGCCGCCATATAGCGGTTGAGTTCTTTTTTGATCACGGGGGTCAGGATCACAACTCCAATAATATTGGGAACTACCATTGCAAAAATCATGGCATCGGAGAAATCGATCACCGACCCGAGACTTATTACCGATCCAACCCAAATAAAGATACAAAATAAGGCTTTATACACCAGTTCAACCTTTTTTCCTCTTCCGAAAAGGAAAATCCATCCCTGCAATCCATAATAGGACCAGGAAATCATAGTGGAAATTGCAAAAAGGATAACCCCAATGGTCAACACGATTGAAAAATGTGGAATCGTGCTATCAAAGGCCATGGCGGTTATTTCCACGCCTTCCTTTACGGCCACCCCGTATTCCACAACGTTGTATTCGAAATTGGTGATAACGATTACAAGAGCGGTCATGGTGCAGATTACCACAGTATCGATAAAGGGCTCGAGCAGGGCCACAATCCCTTCGGAAGCTGGGTATTTGGTTTTTACGGCAGAGTGTGCAATGGCGGCGGATCCCACGCCCGCTTCGTTTGAAAACGCTCCCCTTCGGAAACCTTGGATCATTACACCCACCAGTCCACCGGCAATTCCAAGACCGGAAAAGGCACCTTCAAATATCAGTGCGAAAGCATCTCCGATATGGTGGTAGTTCACTGCCAAAATCACCAATCCACCCAACACATAAATGGCCGCCATAAACGGCACTATTTTCTCGGTTACACTTGCTATCCGTTTGATCCCGCCTATAATTACAAATGCCACAAGTACTGCCATCACAATGCCAAACCACACAGCTCCGTTGGTGTCCTGCAATTCAAAAAGTTGGACAAACTGTGCCGCAGCCTGGTTGGCCTGGAACATATTCCCGCCACCAAAAGAGCCCCCGATAACGAAAATCGCAAAAATTATTGCCAAAACTTTTCCAAACCCGGCCATCCCCTTTTGTGCGAGTCCTTTTTTCAAATAATACATAGGCCCCCCATATACTGTTCCGTCTGGGCCTACATCCCGGTATTTCACCCCAAGGGTACATTCCGCAAATTTTGAGGCCATTCCAATAAGTCCGGCCATAATCATCCAAAAAGTGGCCCCGGGACCTCCAATGGAAAGAGCCACAGCAACCCCTGCAATATTTCCTAGCCCCACGGTCCCTGAAAGTGCCGCCGTCAGGGCCTGAAAGTGGGAAACCTCACCATCGGCGCCCTCATCGCGAATGGTTTCAATTATATCCTGTTGTTCGTTTGGGGTTACATCGCCATACAAGGTGCTGGCCCCATGTGCTTCAATATCTTCATATTTCCCCCTGACAACCCGTATGGCAGTAAAAAAACCTGTAAAATTGATGAGCTTGAAATAGATCGAAAAATAAATCCCTCCCCCGATTAAGATTATAACTACCCAGGGAATCCGATAATAATCCGTAAAAGGAATCTCATAAAAAATAAATTCCACAAACCAACCGGTATAGTCACTGAAAACAGTATCTATTTTTTGTGACAGGGTTTGTTCTTGGGAAAAAGTTAAAAATGGAGTCAGAAATACGGACAAAGCGAGGAGATATTTCTTCATAATCTATCTTTAGTTGAACAGGTTGAAATTAAAACGAAGCAAGTTGCCGAAAAAAAATCAGAAACTCAAAAATTTGGAAACAAATTTGTTAACGTAATCAAAAAAAAGAAGGCATGCCGAAGTAACAGTGAGTTTTATTCCAGATAGTTACGGCAGGAAAACAGTGTAGAAAAGGTTATTTTTTTATAAGTCGAAAACGGAGGTGCGTTTGGTATTGACCAAATCTTTCAGCTTAAGGAGAAAAGCAAGGGTAAGATAAATCGCAAACCCCACGCCCAATGTGGCAAAGGAAAGGTATATAAAGAAAAGCCGGACGCTCCTCGCGCGCATCCCCAAGCGATCGGCCAAACGCGAGGAAACATAAAATCCCCTCTTCTCCAGGTAGTAACGCAATTTATAGATAGCCTGCAACATTCCCGCAATTTACGGATTTATACCCGGAATAATTCTAACCCGGGTTTGATTTTGGGAAGGGCGTTCCACTTTCGGATTTGGTGCCCGAACCGATTATTGAATTTCCGATGGCACATTGCAAACAACGGTGGTTATCGCAATAATCATTTTTTAAATGAAGCAGGGCCTGACTGTGGTATGCATTTTTTGAAATGGGTTTTAGCGAATTGAATTTATCGACAATCCCATTTTTCTCTGAAGGAATTTCCGAGGCAATTTTCATTATCTCGTCTGAAACGTCCTGACCCTGCTCTACGGCATAACAAAATTTAATTGGTAGAAATGTATTGATAATCAACAAATCCATAAAATTCCTGGTTATCTTTCTTTTATGTACCTTGGAAGCTACGCCAAAATTGAAATGGGAATTCCAGTATTCACTTGCGGAAACGTCCAAGAGTCGATAGAATTCCCCAGTTTCCTTAACGGCTATAATTCTGGAGAACAAATTTCCGTTTTTGCTGTAAAGCGATGCAAACTGCGACAAACGGATGGTGGGAAAATTCGGCGGGCGCAACCTGAAGAATATGGGAGGGATAATTTCAGTATTGGGAAGGGAAAATTTCCGTTGTAAATATTCGAAGTCCTTTTTTAGGGACTGAAAGTACCCATCTTCCCTTTCTCCTTCAAGCAGTCCGGCCCTTCCAAACAACAGGGCTTCCAATTCCCGTGGATTATTGCTGCATTTTTTCACAATAGAAAAATCCAATGATTTGGCAATGCTGAAAAAGGATTCGCCATTTATATTCAATCCGAAATTTTTGCACAGCATTCGGAACAGTAGTTCTTCCCAATGGTTTTTGGTATCATCCAACTCCTGAAGCAATATCTCAGCTTTGGCCTGCAACCTTTCAATATAAAGTCGCTCTAGCCAATTTTCGATCACAAAGGGATCGACCTCTTCAAAATCATTCTCACAATTGATCCATTTTTTATTCCTGAAAAATAAATTTTGATAACGCTCCAAGGCACTTTCAGAAACGAAATCCCTTAAAATCAAGGTGGGAATTGGGGAACCATCCTTCCTAAAAATGTCGACATCATGGTCCCAAACCACGTGGAGGATTACATTGTCATAAGCACCATCGGCTTCATGACCGTGGGCATACCAATCTGAGGACTTCACATGGATTTCCAAATTGCCGGCCCATAACTGCCCATCCAATTCTATTTGGGCATTGAAAAAATCGGGTCCTGAATTGGGGTTGTGAACCCCTGGACTGTTAATGTGGATATCTTGGCCGGTGGCAGAAAGGAAGTCGGAGCCTTTGAGTTTCTGAAATTTCCATACGTAATGAAGAAAATCCTCTTTCATGACCGTGCAAATTATAACGCTACGCCAGAGCGCCAGATTTAAACTTATGCCGGGGAGTTATAAGGGGAGCAGTAGATAAATATACGAATATACGAAATGAATCAATCTTTTTGCATTGTTTCCTCACCCTCTTTTTGTCGCAAATCCGATTGTTTTTCCTCTTTTTTGGACTCGGCATCCACGAACAGGATACGATTCCACTTATATAAGCGTCTATACAGCACGACATAGCGTGCGATACCAACCACTAGAAAAACGACACAGATAACAAGGGCTAAATAACCAAGCCAATGGATATGGCTAAAGTTGTCCAACTGCAGCAAGGCTATGCCGCCCAATAACAGATATAAGGACGCGCCGATATAGGCAAGCAAAGTGCGCTCGTTTGCCAGTTTAGTACGTTCCAGGGCCAAGATCTCATTGGTATTGGCCGGAAGGGGTTTTGTGCGAAGGAACCGGAATAATTTTCTTGTTTCATTTTTCATTGTACTATAAAAGTACGAATAATTATGAATTTGGAATTAGGTATTTGGAATTAGGAATTAGGAATTCTGAATTAAGAATTAGGAATTATGAATTATGAATTAGGAATTAGGAATTAGGAATTAGGAATTCAGAATTAGGAATTAGGGTTTGGCCGGAAGTGAGGAACTTGGGGCTGTAGCGCCAATGACTACAGAAACTACCTGGAATCTAGAAACTTGAAACCTGAAACCAGAAACCTGAAACCTGAAACCAGTCTATAGCTACTCAATAAACCCCTGCTCGCGCATCCAGTCGTCATTGTACATTTTGCCCACATACCGGCTGCCGTGGTCGTGGAAAAGGACTACCACTACATCGTCTTGGGTGAAATGTTCTTTCAGTTGGAGCAAACCTTTTATGGCCGCGCCTGCGGAATTTCCCAAGAAAAATCCTTCCATTTTTGCGAGTTTTTGGGTGTAGACTGCGGCATCCTTATCGGTTACTTTGGTAAATCCGTCAATTATGCTAAAATCCACGTTTTCGGGAAGAATATCTTCGCCAATTCCTTCGGTTATATAAGGGTAGATTTCGTTTTTGTCGAATATTCCGGTTTCATGGTATTTTTTAAAAACACTGCCATAGGTGTCAACACCCCAGACTTTTATATTCGGGTTTTTTTCCTTTAGATATTTTCCCACCCCACTTATGGTTCCGCCAGTACCCACACCTACCACAAAATGGGTTACTTTTCCATCAGTCTGTCTCCAGATTTCCGGGCCCGTGCTTTCGTAATGTGCCTTGGTATTGCTCAGGTTGTCGTACTGGTTTACGTACCAACTGTTTGGCGTTTCCTCGGCCAATCTTCTTGAAACGGAATAATAACTGCGCGGATCTTCAGGAGCCACATCCGTTGGGCAAACTACTACCTCACTGCCCATGGCCTTAAGGATATCAATTTTTTCCTTGCTCTGTTTGTCACTTATCACGCAGACCATCTTATAGCCTTTTACTATGGCAACCAGAGCCAGTCCCATTCCGGTATTTCCAGAGGTTCCTTCAATGATCGTTCCACCAGGTTTCAACCTGCCGTCGGCTTCGGCGTCTTCAACCATTGTCAAGGCCATACGATCCTTTACCGAATTCCCCGGATTGAAGGTTTCGTATTTGGCAAGCACCAAAGCGGGAATGTCGCCAATTATTTTATTGATTTTGACCATGGGCGTATTGCCGATGGTTCCCAAGATATTATCTGCGTATTCCATTTCTGTTTTTTAAGAAATGCAAAGGTATCAATCTTAATTCAGAATTATGGATTGGGAAATGGGAATTGCAATTACTCAAACCGAATGGCCTTTACCGGAGAGATTTTGGTGATGAGAATCGCCGCCACCAGCAGCATTAACAGACAGAGGATAAAGGTTCCTGCGTTCATTGCCAGAATATAATCCCAACTTAGATATACCGGAGCCTCACTTACGTAGTAGGTGTTGGGGTTCAATGGAAAAATCTTGCCGTATTTCTGGAGCAACAACAGGCCAACCCCGATTAAATTTCCCCAAAAGAGGCCAACGGCAATCAAGTACATAGCGTTGTAAAGAAATATTTTCCGAACGCTCCGGTCGCTGCTTCCCATCGCTTTCAAGATCCCGATCATCTGGGTGCGTTCCATAATAAGGACCAACAGTGCCGTAATCATATTTATTCCGGCTACGAGGATCATAATTCCGATAATGGCCAGGATATTGAAATCGAACAGATCCAGCCATTCAAAAATGGAAGCGTATTTTTGGCGGATCGTTTGTGTGTCCAACGTGCTTCCGGTCTCGTGGTAAACCGCATTTCCGATAGCTTCTATGTCATCAAAATCCTCCACAAACACCTCAAAGCCACCAATCTGGTCTTTCTCCCATCGGTTCAACGATTGGATATGGCGGATATCGGCTATAATAAATTGTTCGTCAAACTGCTGAAACCCACTGTTGAATATCCCCACAATATCAAAGCCGCGGCTGCGCGGGGTTTTGGAAACTTCATCGTTCAGGAAAAAGGTGGTCACTTTATCGCCAAGCTTTAACTGTAGCCGATTGGCAAGATATTCGGAGATCAAGATATCGGCATTGAGTTCCCCCTTAAAATTGGGCAATTCCCCTTCCACCAAATACTCCTTGAAATTGTCCCAGTAATAATCATCGCCCACCCCTTTTACTACTACCCCCTCAAAATCGGTTTCGGTACGGATTACGCCACCCTTCGATGCCATTATCTGTACATGCCTTATTCCCTCTACATTTTTAAACGTAGGATAAAAAGGTTGGTTTTTGGAAATGGGATTTTGCGAATCGTTGGAAAAGTTGGTGTCAAAATTTGTGATGATGATATCGCCGTTAAAAGCTGAAACCTTTTCCCGTATTTTCTCCTGCAGGCCGATTCCCGTGGCGATGGAAATCAACA
>CAYXDM010000109.1:0-7929 GCA_964463595.1 uncultured Aequorivita sp.
TCTCGCCGTTTAAAAAGTGTGAAATATGATATTTACGAGCTGTATCCCAGCGCTCGGCATGCTTACAATACAATTGGACCCGCTGTCAAAACCAGTCGGCCCCTTTGAACTGGCAAAGATACATGAAAAACCGTATCTTTGCGATACTTCATTAACTCAAAAAACGTACCAAAATGTCCATAACCTTTGCCCTCATCAAAGAACGAAAAAATCCGCCCGATCGCCGGGTGGTTTTCTCACCTAGAAAATGTCAGGAGGTTATAGAACGGTTTCCCAATGCAAGGATAATTGTGGAGGCCTCAGATACTCGGGTCTTCCCTGATGATGCTTATCGGGCTGCCGGTTTTGAGGTCCTGGAGGATATTTCGGAAGCCGATGTTATGTTGGGCGTAAAAGAGGTTCCCGTGGAAGCCCTGATTCCGGGGAAAAAATATTTCTTCTTTAGCCACACCATTAAAAAACAACCGTATAATCGCAGACTGTTACAAGCCATACTTGAGAATAATATTGAATTGTTCGACCATGAAACTATTGTGAATGGGAATAATCGTCGCCTGATCGGATTTGGATATTTTGCGGGTTTGGTAGGTGCCTATAATGGATTTCGGGCCTTAGGCATTCGGGATGGATTGTTTGAGCTGCCGAAGGTCGAGGACCTTTCAGATCTCAATGCAGTAAAGAGGGAACTTGATACCATTACTGTTCCTCCCATGAAAATTATATTATCTGGATCGGGCAAGGTAACGGCAGGTGCAAAGGAAATTTTGGATCATTTGGGGATTCGGGAGATAACAACCGACGAATACCTTTCGCAGGAAAACTTTGATGAGGCGGTATTTTGTGTAATCCGCGTGGGAGATTACAATAAAAGAAAAGATGGCGGCTCTTTCGACAAAGCTGGATTTTATAGTGACCCTTCAGAATATGAGTCCGACTTCCTGAAATATGCCAAAACAAGCGATATGTTCATCTCAGGTCATTTTTATGCTGAGGGGGCTCCGTTTTTGTTTTCCCGTTCGGATGCGAAGAGACCTGATTTCAGGATCAATCTGGTCGCCGACGTTTCCTGTGATGTGGATGGCCCTATTGCAAGTACCATAAGGGCATCTACCATTGCCAGACCTTTTTATGGGTATGATCCCTACACCGAAATTGAAACCACCTTGGATGCGCCCAATTCAATTTCCGTTATGGCCGTTGATAATCTGCCGTGTGAATTGCCCAAAGATGCCAGCCAAGGTTTTGGCGAGATGTTTTTGGAGCACGTCATGCCCGCTTTTTTTAATGGGGACAAGGACAGCATTTTACACCGTGCCCAAATTACAACCGGCGATGGACAATTGACGGAAAGATTTGCATTTCTTCAGGATTACGTCAATGTTCCCGTGGGATAATATACAAAACCTTCACCATAAAAAAACCATTATGGACCTGGATCCATAATGGTTTTTTTGATTTGATAGGAAAGAAGGATTATTCTTCCTTATGCTTAATCTTGGTGTCGCCATCGTCGTCGGTCTTTATTTTGACCTTTTCGTCCTCGGTCTCCAATTTAATCTTATCGTCCTTTATTTTAACGTCGGCACCTTTGTCTTGCATATCCTCTACCATTTCCTCGGTTCGGGTTTTTTGATCCCTGCACGAGGACAGCGAGATGGTTAAACATCCTGCAAATAGGGCAATCATTGTTAGCTTTCTCATTTTGTTTTTGTTTAGTGATTAGTATATTAAATGGTTAGTTCACATTCCATAGCTCTCCAATTCTTTTCGATCAATCAATTTTGTCAATTTCTTCATCGATTTCCTCATTTACCTTTTTGTCCACCTTTTTGGCAGCTCTTTCCAAGGCGCCCTCACGGGGTGGGGTTTTATCAGTTGTTTCAACATGGACTTCACGCACTACTTCCCTGGTTTCCGTTTTATTCTCCCTACACGATCCAAGAAAAAACAAGGCTATAGTCGAGAAAATTACAAATCTTTTCATGATGATGGGTTTATAGTTTAAACAAATCTAGGTCTTTTCTAATGGGAAATTGGTAATTTAATATTAAAGTATGCAAACAAAAGTTTAAATCTCAGTGAAATCATTAAATCTAACTTCTTAACATCTGCGCTGCGGTGCAGGGATCCTAGCCCCACAAAAATCGAGAAATCTGAATCCGACCCCTTAAACAGGAGCCAGATGGTCCATGATCAATTGGGTCGCCCCGGAATTGTTATTGACAAAATCTCTGGCGATCCTCCCGGAACGGTTTCGAAAATCTGGGTCATTTACAAGTTTATAGAGAATTGCAGTGGTCTCCCTTGAATTGGTTACAGCAAATAAACCCTGCAATCGCTGAAGTTGTTCGGCTTCGGGAAAGTTTTTGAAATTTTTTCCAATTATTATCGGGATCCCAAAAGTGGCTGGTTCCAAAATATTGTGGAGCCCCGTTTTTCCCATGGCTCCACCTACATAGGCAATATCTGCATAGCTGTACAGCTTGCTCAATAGGCCGATACAATCGATGATCAGTACCTGATAGCCGGCTGCGTCCTTTCCTTTCATCTGTGAATGCAGGAGGGTGGGGCCTACTATTTGAGCTTTTAATTCCTCAATCCCAAATGGCTCTATCTTGTGTGGGGCAATGATGAACTTTACATTTTCGGCGGCAGAATTTACGTACTCCAAGAGCACGGCTACGTCCTCGGGCCAGGTACTGCCACAGACTATACACAATGAATCTCCCTTGAACTCGTCAGCGAAAGGCAAGGTGTTGTCCATTTCGATTTGGTGCGCAACCCTGTCAAAACGAGTATCTCCGCTTACGGTCATATTGCTGAAGCCAATGCTTTCCAATAAAAGCTTCGATTCTTCATTCTGGACAAAAAAATGATCAAAAGCCTGTAATGCCCTACGCATAAAGGCACCCGCGCTCTTGAAAAACAATTGGTCCCTCCTGAAAACACCAGAAACCAAATAGGTGGGAACATTCTTTTTTTGGAGTTCGAAAAGATAGTTCGGCCAAAATTCATATTTCACAAAAAACACCAGATTTGGGTTAACGGCCTCAACAAATCTTTTTGCGTTGGAGGGGGTGTCCAACGGCAAATAGACCACTACATCTGCCAAGGGTGTGTTTTTCTTTATTTCAAATCCCGAAGGCGAGAAAAAACTGATGATAAATCTGTGGTCCGGTTTTAGTTTCCTGACCTCCTCCATAATAGGTACCCCTTGCTCAAATTCTCCCAAGGAGGCGAAATGGAACCAGACTGTTTTGTCTGTCGGGGAAATTTTCTCCTGTAGGTTGTCAAAAACGTTTTTCCTTCCCTCCACAAACAGTCTCATCTTCTTATTAAAGCGTGCCGCCACCCCCAATCCGAAGGCGGTTATATGGATCAACAAATTATAAAGGATGTGCATAGTTGGCAAAAGTACCGAATTTCGAGCACCAATTTTAATAGTCCCGGAACCATGCTATTCAACGTTATTAATGAGTCAACGTGGCACTGGAATTCACTTCGAAAAATCTGATTTTTATTCGGAAGTCGAACCTTGGGTATTTATTGAAACTGATTACTCCATTTGAGGACAACAAGGTGGTGTAAATATTCTTTCAAAAAATCAAACCCACCCCTCACGGACAGATTTCACCAGAAGTTCCTGAATGTTGGTGCACCCCGATTTTCTCAGAACATTTTTCCGATGTGTGCGAATAGTAAAAACACTTCTGTTCAGTTGTTTTGCAATGTCCTCGCTCTTCAATCCCTGAACAGCATATTTCAAAACTTCCCGTTCCTTTTTGCTAAACAGATTGGGCGAGATGAAAAACTCATCCTCTAAGTGGATATTGTAATAACTCGGTGCGCCATTCATGCCAATGAACGACAACTTCGGGGCTCCCTGAATGTTAAGATGGGTGAGATCTGTAAAAATCCCCAATGTCCTTGCCCCGCCTTCCGGAAAATAATAAATGGGAACTATTTGCTGCAAAACCCGTTTATAGTTTCCGTCCTTGGTGCGTAAACGGTAATCATAGGAAAACTTATAATTAAAGAACAGCGCTGGGTCCAAGGTAGAAAAGAATCGCACCGCACTTTGTTCGTAGTGATAATAATAGGGCAGATCATCAGGATAGATGCTATTTAGGACCATGGACAGTTGAAACTCTTCGGGAGCATAACCCAATACTTTTTCTATGTTCGGGTCTAGATATTCCATTTCGGCCGTACGGGTATTGAAGATCACGTAGAAATAATCCCCAAAGTGGAACACATCCATGTATTTTTTGATGATCTCCTCTTGTGAAAAATCCAGCTGCTCGGTTACGGCTTTGGGAATATTGTCCCAAATATCTCTTAATCTGTTTATTTTATCCAATTTAGTTTAAAATTTTAATACAAAAATAGCTAGATGTAGCGATTTTATGATAGTACTATTGAACATATTTTTGTAAAACTATTGACATCCTAAAATAACCATTATGAAAACACTTCTGACTATTATTTTCTGTTCTACGGGAATCCTGTGCTTCTCTCAACTACAGCCCTTTACCGATCCTGACTTCGGTCGCTTCGAACCGAAATTTCAGCATCAGGGTTACCTGATCGGGAATAATTATACGGAAGGCGGTGAATTTAACGGAATATACAAACTCAATCTTTCCAATGGAGAAACTACTCTGTTTACCAGTGATTATGAAACCGGACCTATGGCGCAGGGTTATGACCCAAGACAAGCTTACGGCAACGACATTTATCTAGGACAGCCTTTTGTAAGGATGAGTGTCGATGAAGCCCATATTTATCCTACCGATATTTTCTACAATGAGTATGGCGAACTTGGTGCTACCCTGAGCGGTACTATTTTTGGAAACAGGGTTTACTGGTATTCTACTTTTTGGTCTCGCACTTTCTATTATGATTTGGATACCAATCAGATTATAAACTATTCAGGAAGCGATGATTATGGATATCCCGCAGGTCCGATATTATTCGATATTATGGTATTGGGCAATATGGCTATTGCAAAAGGGAAAACACCACCATACGGAGAATTTTGGCAATCGGAACCTAATTCAATATTGAAGATGGATTCCAGTCATACTATTGAGGATTCTTCTTTAATTACCTTGGACGATGGCTATTTTAGTAGTTTTGTGTATTCGTTTGGCCACGTATCCCACGGTAAGATCCATGTAAATGGGCGTGAACTTTTTCCTGCTCTTGTGAATAATTCTGTTGGAGATCATGTTTTATCTGTAGATCCAAATAATATAAGTGCTTCTGCGATTATTTCGGATGGTTTCGATTCGTGGAATAATATGGATTATATCATTTTACCTGATGGTATTATTTTTTCATATCGCGATACAGCGCCTCCACACAATATAACCTACTATAAAACCAATGGAAGCAGTTTTTTGGAAGAAATAAACGAGTTTGATGATTTTGTGAATTTTGAAAATTTTCGCTCTGCCTCTCCCTACAACTGGTTTTCGCCCGATTTAATAGGAAACGCTTTTATACAGATTGGGGATGTTACCTATTTTAACACCAGAAACAATGACCAGCTTGAAGGTATTTATAAAATGAGTTCCATAAATGGAACCCCGGAATTGGTTTTCTCCTCCACCCCCGGAGAGTTCGGTTATCATTATATAAGACACGCCACGGAATGGAACGGGAACCTGCTTTTTGTGCTTCAGGACAACGATTCAACTACTCCTGATGTTATTTATCTCTACGACGGTTCTGAACTTATTGCCAATCCGGATCTGAATGCATATTCAGATGGAGAACCACGTCCAATGGGAGGAACAACTGAAGCGCAGCCTACAGTAAATGGTCTTTTCTCTTATGGAGATCTGTTGTTGGTCCATACAAACGTAGGCGTATATTCAATTGAATATGATGAAGTAATGTCGGTACAGGATAAAGTTGTAAACAACTTACAGATCTACCCAAACCCCGCAAAAGATGAGCTTTACTTTTCAGAAAAAGTAAACGAAATTTCGGTTTATGATCTGTCCGGCAAAGTTGTAAAAAGACAAAAAGACATTACGGAGAAATTAAATATAATTGACTTGTCAAATGGGATTTATGTGATAAAAGGAACTACGGAAGATGGACTAAAGTTTAATTCCAAATTTATTAAAAACTAAAAATCATGAAAAATGCACACTATTTAATTTTAATCATAATATTCTGTATATCAGGGGTACAGGCTTATGCACAAACTTGTTCTCCTACACTATTTGCGGATTTAAAACCCGGGTTTGACGATTCAAAACCTCAAAATTTCACAGAACTAAACGGTCTTTTGTATTTTTCTACTCTTGAAGGATTATGGAAAACTGATGGCACAACGGAAGGAACTATCTTAATCTATCCTACCATTTTCGGTAAGATAAAGCACATAACAGTCTTAAATAATGAATTGATTATCAGTACCAATAAAGGTCTTACTACTTCTACAGTACAGTTGTGGAAAAGTGATGGTGTGAGTGTTACTCTCTTAAAAGAATTTCCTAATTCTGATGGTTTTTATGGAATAGAATCTTTGACACCCACCAGTGAATTTGTGTTTTTTACTTTAGACGAAAGTAATATCCGAAAAAAACTTTGGAGAACGGATGGTACTGAAGCGGGAACAATGATGGTAAAAGATATTGACCCCACAAATAATATTAATTATGAACCTAATCCGATTACTTTAATTGCACTTAATGATATTCTTTATTTCAAGGCTGGAAACACAGTAGCAGGAAATGAATTATGGAAAAGTAATGGCACTCCCGAAGGAACTTCAATGGTAAAGGACATAAATTCTGGTTTAGGACAAGGAGTTCCCGGACAACGTTTTGCGATTCTAAATAACGAATTGTATTTTGGGGGGACTCCAGGTGGTTCAGCAGAATCACATGGACTTTGGAAAACGGATGGAACGGAAGCAGGAACAACATTTGTCAAGCAGTGTGGTATGGGTGGTAATCTTACAAATATTAACGGTGTCCTTTACTTTACTGCTATGGTAATTAACAATTATGGGCAGAACATTCTTTATGGGTATGAACCTTGGGTAAGTGACGGAACACCGTCTGGTACAAACATGTTAAAGGATATTAATCCGGGTACTGCTGGTAGTACTGGAAATTCCGATCATTATTTTAAAGCCATTAATTCTAAGATCGTATTTGTTGCTTCTGACGGTGAACACGGTTTAGAACCTTGGATTACAGATGGTACAGAAGCCGGAACAGTAATGCTGAAAGAAATTAACACTGTTGACTATAGTTCGGGGGTTCAATTGTATTATTCTAAATTTTTTAATGGATTTTTATATTTTAATGCTGATGACGGCATAACCGGAAATGAGCTTTGGAGGACAGACGGTACAGAAGCAGGAACCACCTTAGTAGCAGATATATCTCCTGGTTCAAATGATTCTTATCCAAATTACTTCACTGTTTTCAACGGGAATCTCTTTTTTAATGCAGAAAATGATGAGTATGGAGTTGAACTGTGGTCTTGTGGAGCAGGGTTATCTGTTCCAGATATTGAATTGGAAAAGAATATTTCAATTTACCCAAACCCCGGAAAAGATTTGCTTTACTTTTCAGAAAAAATCAACGAAATTTCGGTTTATGATCTGTCGGGCAAAGTTGTAAAAATACAAAAAGGCATTACAGAGAAACTAAATGTAAATGACTTGTCAAACGGGATCTATGTGATAAAAGGAACTACGGAAGATGGGCAGAAGTTTAATTCCAAATTCATTAAAAACTAAAATTATATTTGAACTTTTTTTGACAGGAAAAATAATAGGATCAGCAACCCGTATTAAGCACACCCCAATACACTCATGTGTGTTGGGTTGGGACAATGTATGGTTCAAGCTGGGTCTATGTACTGTCCAGCTTGTGTTAATTTATGGTTCACATACCCCTT
>CAYXDM010000110.1:0-4279 GCA_964463595.1 uncultured Aequorivita sp.
CCAGCACTTCCAGGCCGTCGCTGGTGTTGGTCCAAGTATTTCCTCCATCGCTGGATTGATAAACCCAAGTTCCTAACATCAACATAACATTATTGCCATTGGCAGGATCAAAATGAATTCCCATGACCAGATCATTTACGGGGAGGTTCAATAATGTGGTTTGAACATCGTTTGTATCGGTGAAATCGATTTCATACAATTCAGGGTTTTCGCCAAATGAGGAAAAACTTGCCCACACAATATTTGGATTGTCAGGTCTTGTAGCCGCAGCGTGAAAGTGACTGGAAAAATTAGACATGATTACATTACTGGTCTCTCCGTGATCATCGCTCACTTTTAGTTGGCTGCCCATAAAACCGCCGCTAAAAGTATAAACCCTTCCGGGGAGGTTTGGATCAATATGCAAGGTAATTCCAGAGGAATTGGTAACATAGTTCAGGGGCATTACTTCGTACTCGTCTTCGATTTGTGTGTCCATATCCCGGTGGACATATCCGAACTGAACCCCATAGTAAAGATGTTCTTCACCGTTGCTTGATGAGTAATGGACATTTCCGTCAGCGACAAAAAACGGATTGTTCACCTTAACTGAAGACTGTCCCCCATCTTCCGAGAACATAGGATAGTAGTTTGCGCTGATAAAAACCTCCTGTGGATCGTTTGGATTGAATGATAGGTTTAATCCGTACGAATATTCATAAACATTATCATAAGCATTGGGGTAGATACTTTGTTGCCAAGAACTCCCCCCGTCAAAAGAAACAACTACTTCATTTTCTTCCAGTACCACAATATGATCTGGATTTGTAGGATTGAACCCGATATAGGTAATGCAATCCAAAATATATTCGTTCCACGCAATAGGCACGATATTCCAGGTCTCCCCGCCGTCAAGGGAACGGTAAAGATTTTGATCGTGACTTCCAAACCCTATGCTTGAACCTATTAGAATATCATTTGCATTGGAAGGATTAAAAGCGATGGGCTGCAAGGTTACGCCGGGAATTTTTTCTTCCCAAGTGTTGCCACCATCGTTGGATATCAACACCCCGCCTATGGTTCCCGAATCACCTTGACCTCTGGCGACCAAGAGTTTCTGGGGGTTGTCTGGGCTTATCATAACCTTATTCGAAAATATATTTAAATGATCCACCGTAAAATAAACAAGATCCCAAGTGGTTCCCCCATCGGCAGTGTAGTAGATTTTCTGAAAACTAGTGAGACCTATTGAATACCCTAAAGAAATCAGGGCGTTGTCCATGTCTTGTTCATATACACTATAGGATTCTATCCATTCCCCATCGGAATTTGGATCTGGGGAAGGCGCGGTATATTGCCGAACTATTTCATTTGAAGCAATATCCATAACGTGTAAAGTCCTGTTTGTAGTGCTGGACATCGAATTTTTCGTGGTAAAACTGAGCTTGTCGTTTTGAAGGGTGTTTAGATTTTCAATAGCGATGGAACTTTCGGGGAATGCGTAAAAAACATCCCAATTATTTCCATTATCATCAGACGACACTATATGGTTGCCCAAGGTTCGCGCATACAATCTGTTGTTCTCGGTTTTGTCATAAAGCACGTCAAAAATACGTCCATACGCATCTGAGCCAATGATGTCAATTTGTGCATGGATATCTTGGGTAAAACAGCACAATAGCGTTAATAGTAGTGTAAGGGTTCTTTTCATCTTTCTTATATTAATTTTTACTGAAATTTGATGTTACAATATTTCGCAAAAAATAAGGTCTACCAAAGAAATTTAAAGGAAATAACAAGACTGGACTTGGAAAAAGTGTGACATCGACCGTTAAAGAGCTGACGAATAGCTATATAAATCCGTATTGTCTGCAAGGTTCATTTTTTTGGAAATGCGTTCCTTCCTTTTCCGGCAAGCCTCGGGAGTGATATTTAAAAGTGACGCTATTTCCTTGGTAGTGAGATTCATAAAGACATAGGACAGAAACCGGATGTCGTTTGAAGTGAGATCCGGGTGTTTTTCCTTAAGCGAAGTAATAAAGCCCTGATTTACTTCCTCAAAATGGGTGAAAAACTCATCCCATTCCGATCCACTCCTCAAGTGAAGTTTTAGTTGCTCCACCAGATTTTTAAGATCTACATTTCTCGTGGCTTCAGGCATAGCGGACAGGGATTGGATAATATTTTCTATAAACTCATTGCTACTGGACAGATGCAGGGCCTTTACGGCCAATTTCCTATTTTTGGATTCTATTTCATTTTTTAATTTTTCCTGTTCCAACAGGGCCAAGGTCTCCTTTTCGTTTAATTGGTTTTCCAACAGAAGTTTATCGCTTTTTTCCTTTTCCAACTCCAATGCCAAAATCTTTTCACTGCGCTCATGAATAATTTTACGCTGTTTGTTTTTTATATAACTAGTTCGCAACGCCCAAGCGATCAACCCAATTACCAACAGTGCTATTGAAATCAGAATATAGAAAAACCTTCTTTCCGCCGCAAGTTTATGCTGGTTGTCCTTCAGTTGCTCTTGATAATTCTCAATTTCGAACTTGACCCGGTTGGCCTCAAAAAGACGCCCATTTTTCAATCGGTTTAGGGAATCCTGGGCAAAGAGCAATGAATCTTTCATCTGAATGGCTGGATGCAACCGATTAGATTGCTGATAGACGGAGGCCAAATGTTCAAAAACAGAGATCTTGGCATCGATGTCCGAAGCTTTTCCCAATGCTTTTTGGGCCCATATTTCGGCCTCGTCAAAGTCGGTTTGGGCTTGATGGACTTTGGACATAGTAAGTAGGATCTCCCATTCAGACGGATCCCCAGGCTCCATGGTGGCAATCAAATCTTCAACAATAGCCTTGGCCTCTATGGGTTCCCCAAAATCCAGATGGTTAATGGCCAGGGCTATATGTGCCTGTCTTAATACCGAAGGAGATCCCTCCAGCAGGTTTACGGCCTCAACCAAATACTCCCTTGCTTCCTTAAATTGTCCTTTTCTGGTATGCACAATCCCAAGGTTGACGGCATACATCCCGATTTTCCGGTTCTCCTGCTTCTGCTTTGCAATTTGGTAAGCCTTATTGAAATACTCTTCCGCTTTCTCGTATTGTTTTTCCTTTGAAAACAAAATAGCGATGTTATTTAGAACAATCATCTCATAATCTTCATCCAGGTGCTTTATGGCAATGGTATAGGCATCCAGATAATGGTTCAGAGCCTCGCCATAATCCAACATGCTGAAATAATTGGCGCCGATATTATTGATGGATAGGAAAAGTTGCTTATGCCAGTTGTTTTCTTCAGAAACCGTTCGTGCTTCCACCAGTAAAGCCAAGGATTTTTCGTGGTTCTTTTCGTACATCGCTTCCACGCCCTTCCGAATAAGTTCATCGCATTGCCCAGGGGTTTTCGCCCAAACAAAGGCCGTGATAAAGAGCAGGAACCATATCGGATTTTTCACAGAAATTCTAGGATGACGCATAACAACAAACTTCGTGATTTATTTTTTAAAACCGTAGTAGTTCGGCGTTGATTGGTTAAAGATACCTTAATATAATTCGCGCGAATCTCGGGGTAAGGCCATGGAACAGCCATTTTCAAATGAAATAGACTACGCAATTTTAAAATTCCTCCTCCCTTAAAATGGAATGCTAATTTTGTAAAGGCGATCCTAATCCCAACCGAAGTACAGTGTAGCTAATCCTTTTTTGATTATATTTATAGGGATATCCCCTTCATATAGATTCTCCATAATAAACGATCAAAACCTGTATAGAATGATAGGAGCAACTTTAAAAATAGCATTGGGTGAACTGGGCGAAAAGGAAATAAAAGGATCCCAACACAACGAACGAATCTTGGAATACCAGGAAACCACTGGCTTAAACTTCGGCAACGACGAGATAGCCTGGTGCAGTATTTTCGCAAATTGGGTGGCGATGCAGGCCAATTTACCACGATCCAACAATGCCATGGCCCGGAGTTGGTTAAATGTGGGAAAGAAAACAACTACGCCACAACCCGGGGATGTAGTCGTTTTTTGGCGAGGATCACAAAATAGCCCCTCTGGCCATGTTGGTTTTTTTTCGGGCTATACCCAGGGCGGAAAATCTATTTATTGCGTGGGGGGCAACCAAGAGGATGAAGTTAATATCCGCACTTTTCCATTGACCCGAATTCTCGAATTTCGCCGGTTGAGTCCCGAACTGGAAGACAATCCGCTTCTTCCCTCTGGATATTTGAGGCGAGGTGATAGCAACAGCAATGTGAAGTTATTACAAAAGCTTCTTATAAAATTCGA
>CAYXDM010000110.1:4379-7819 GCA_964463595.1 uncultured Aequorivita sp.
CCACGGAGTTTTCGGGGTGCCAAATTTGCCAATACGGTGACTTTTTTTCCGATCACCTCTTCCGCCGTAAAACTTTCAGCGATTCCAGAAACTATGGTGCGAACGTCCATTCCGGTGTCCACTTTCAGCACTAAAAGTTTGTCTGCCTTCGGCATTTTTTCTGCCTCGAGAATGGTACCCACTCGGAGATCGAGTTTAGCAAAATCGTCGTATTGAATGGTTTCCTTTTGCGGGACTATTTCCAATGCTTTGCCCGAAGTGACCTGGTGATTGTTTTCCGTATTCTCCATTTTGGTATTTTTCAGTTTATTCAATTGATAATCTATTTGCTCATCCTCAATTTTGCTGAAAAGAAGTTCTGCCTTATTTATTTTGTGGCCGGGTTTTAGCAATTCTGATTTTGTGGAAACGTCGGCCCATTGAAGAGTCCCTTCCTCAGAGCTTGTCTTAGTCGCAGTTGAAGGCCTCGACCTAACGTTCAACATGTTTTTAAGTTTTCCAGAAGTGAACGGTAAAAAAGGTTCACTCAAAATTCCCAATGCGGAAGCAATCTGCAGGGCAACATACATTACTGTCTTTGTTCGCTCTTCATCGGTTTTGATTGTTTTCCAAGGCTCTTCGTCTGCCAAATATTTATTTCCCATACGCGCCAGATTCATCATTTCGGCCTGCGCTTCCCGGAAACGGAACCTTTCCAGTGAACTTGCAATTACTGCGGGATAGGCTTTCAGCTCAGTTAAAGTTTGCTCGTCAACTTCGGAAAAAGCAGTGGGTGTGGGCACAATTCCGTCATAATATTTTTCGGTCAGGACCATTACGCGATTGATGAAATTTCCGAAGATGGCCACCAATTCATTATTGTTTCGGGCCTGAAAATCTGCCCATGTAAAATCATTGTCCTTGGTTTCGGGAGCGTTTGCGGTTAAAACATATCGCAGCACATCCTGTTGGTTCGGGAAATCCTCCAAATATTCGTGCAGCCACACCGCCCAATTTTTGCTGGTGGAGATCTTGTTTCCTTCCAAATTCAGAAACTCATTGGCAGGAACATTGTACGGAAGTATATAACTTCCTTCAGCAGCAAGCATGGAAGGGAAAATAATACAATGAAAAACGATGTTGTCCTTGCCTATAAAATGGAGCAGCTTAGTGTCTTCATCCTTCCAATAATCTTCCCAGTTTTTGCCTTCGTGTACCGCCCATTCCTTGGTCGAGGAAATATAGCCAATAGGCGCATCAAACCATACGTAGAGCACTTTTCCTTTCGCTCCGTCTATGGGTACGGGAATCCCCCAATCCAGATCGCGGGTTACGGCGCGGGGCCTCAATCCATCGTCTATCCAACTTTTGCACTGCCCGTACACATTGGTTTTCCAGTCTTTTTTATGGTTTATCAAGATCCAATCCTTTAAAAAATCCTCGTATTCATTTAAGGGCAAAAACCAGTGTTTGGTTTGCTTCATGATGGGTTTGTTTCCGGAAATCACGCTTTTGGGATTTATTAAATCGGTCGCGTTCAAACTGGTGCCGCATTTTTCGCACTGGTCTCCATAAGCTTCCTCATATCCACATTTTGGGCAGGTTCCTACCACAAATCTATCGGCAAGAAATTGATTTGCCTCCTCGTCAAAGAGTTGCTCGGTAATCTCTTCCGTAAATTTCCCGTCCTCGTAGAGTTTTTTAAAGAATTCCGAGGCGGTTTCGTGATGGATTTGTGCTGAAGTGCGGGAATAATTATCGAACGAAATCCCAAAATCGACAAAACTTTTCTTAATGATCCTATGATATTTATCGACCACTTCCTGGGGCGTAATTCCTTCCTTTTTCGCCTTCAATGTAATGGCTACCCCATGTTCATCGCTGCCGCAGATAAACGCTACATCCTTGCTTTGCAGCCGTTGATAACGCGCATAAATATCTGCCGGAACGTAAACGCCCGCCAAATGCCCGATGTGGATGGGGCCATTGGTATAAGGAAGGGCGGCAGTAATAGTATATCTTTTTGCCGTGGTGGAGGCTGTACCTGAAATTTGTTTTTTCGGTGATTCCATAAAAGAAATTTAGAATGTAAAGGTAAGGGTTTCGGTACTTATATGTAGAAAGCTATTTTCCCAAACGAGGAAGATATTTATCTTTAAGGAAAATTTACCTCATGATCTTACCACCCAATTTAAAATCTGGAGACCTGGTTGGAGTAGTTTCCACGGCAAGAAAGATTTCCAGCAACGAACTGGCATCCTCGATAGCGTTTATAGAATCCTGGGGACTGAAAATTAGGCTTGGGAAATCCATAGATTCGGAAGAGAATCAATTTGCGGGAGATGATGGCCTGAGAATTTCGGATTTCCAACAGATGCTGGACAATTCGGAGATCAAAGCCATTTGGTGTGCAAAGGGTGGGTATGGCACCGTTCGGATCATCGATAAATTGGATTTTTCCAAGTTCCGAATATCCCCCAAATGGATTATTGGATATAGTGATATCACCGTCCTGCATTCCCACCTTCACAATCTGGGAATTGAAACCCTGCACGCCCAGATCTTATTGGGAGTTGAAAAGAAATCAGCCGAAACATTTGGCACCATCAAGGAGGCACTTTTTGGAAAATCCTATTCCATTTCCTATCCGGTGAAGGACAACCAGAAACTCAATAGGAAGGGGCAGGCAAAAGGACGGATAGTGGGCGGAAATCTCTCCATATTATACTCTCTCTGCGGAAGTAATTCTGCCATTGATACAGAAGGAAAAATCCTCTTTATCGAGGATCTCGACGAATATCTCTATCACATTGATAGGATGATGATGAACTTGAAACGCAATGGAATGCTTTCAAAGTTGGCAGGATTGGTAGTGGGCGGAATGACCGATATGCGCGACAACCCCGTTCCCTTTGGAAAGACGGCCGAGGAGATAGTATATGATGCCGTAAGGGAATATGATTTCCCTATCTGTTTCGATTTTCCCGCTGGCCATATCGAGGATAATAGAGCTTTGATTTTTGGAAGAGAAGTTGAATTAAATGTTCAATCTACAAAGATCAATCTTCAATTTTCAACTTCAAAAAATTCGTAAATCGACAATCTAAAATCGCAACTCCAAGTGGCAACGCACAACGAACTCGGTAAAATTGGGGAAGAATTGGCCGTACAATTTCTTATCAAGAAGGGATATACGATTCTACGCCGCAATTTTTTCTATGACAAGGCCGAAATTGATATCATTGCCCAAAAAGAAGAATCTACAATTGTAATGGTGGAAGTAAAAACCCGAAACAGCGATTTTTTCGGAGATCCGCAGAGTTTTGTAACACCTGCAAAAATCAAGCTTTTGGTGAAAGCGGCCAATGAATACATTATTTCAAACGAGCTTGATGTGGAAGTGCGTTTTGATATTATCGCAGTTCTGAAAAACCAGAAAATTGAGAAATTGGAGCATTTTG
>CAYXDM010000111.1:0-6429 GCA_964463595.1 uncultured Aequorivita sp.
GCGATTTCCGCAATGCCCGTAGAGGTGGCCACGCCACTATTTGAAACGATTACCGAATGGGATCAATACACCGGACGTTTTGAGGCGAGCAATCGCGTAGAAGTCAGGGCGCGCGTTAGCGGGTTTTTGGAAAGTATCAACTTTGAGGATGGCCAAATGGTCAAAAAAGGTGACGTCTTATTTACATTGGACAACAGACCTTATAAAATTGCATTGGATCAAGCGTATGCAGATTATGGACAGGCAAAAGCCTCCTTGATTACCGCCCAGGATAATTTTGCACGGGTGGGAGCACTTCACGAGTCGGGCGCTGTGTCCATTGAGGAATACGACAGGAGAAAACAGGCATTGGAATTTGCCAAGGCCAGTATTCAATTATCCCAAGCTAAGGTGGATAATGCAAAACTAAACCTTGAATTTACCAAGGTTACTGCACCCATTTCCGGTTTGGTGAGCAGGGATAGAATAAATCCGGGCAATTTGATTGATGGAGGTTCCTCAAATTCCACGGTGTTGACCACAATTGTCGCCACCAGCCCCATTAATTTTTATTTCACAAGTAGTGAATCCGATTATTTGCGATACGTTCGTTTGGCGCGAAATGGAGAGCGAGGTGCTGCCCGCACATCAAATATTCCGGTATTTATTAAACTTCAGGATGAAGATGAATTTATCCACCAAGGGAAAATAGATTTTGTGGATAATGAAATAGACATGAACACGGGAACTATTGAAAGCCGTGCGGTGTTTGCGAACGAAGATCACTTATTGGAGCCCGGTATGTTTGGAAAAGTAAAACTAAAGGGAAGTGCCGAACACGACGCCATTATGATTCCGGATAACATTATAGGAACCAATCAATCCCTGCGTTTCGTGTATGTTTTGGAATCAGATAATACGGTGGCTGTCAAGAATATTACCCTGGGACCCTTGCATTCCAATGGCTTGCGAATTGTAAGGGATGGCCTGGTGCCGGAAGATAAATTGATTACCAATAACCTCCAAAAAATAAGACCTGGAGTTGCAGTAACTCCCATAGAAATTTCTCTGGACAGAAGTGGATCCAGTGAATTGGCTCTTTCAAAAGGAGAGTAGGTTCTCCGTAAATAAACTAAACACAATAGCAGTCCATTGAATTGCTCCTTTCAGTCCATTATGGATAAAAAAGGGGCGGCGTGGGCATCCTATTCCAATACTCAAAATCATGAAATTCAGTCATATCTTTATAAACAGACCCATTTTCGCCGCAGTTCTCAGCGTGCTGATCCTTATTGTGGGTGGCTTGGCCTATATATCCCTGCCAGTCTCACAATTCCCGGAAGTTGCACCTCCCACCGTAGAGGTCGTAGCCCTCTATCCGGGAGCAAATGCCAAAACCCTTTCTGAAACAGTGGCATCGCCTCTTGAAAAGGAGATTAACGGCGTTGAGGGAATGATCTACATGACCTCCCAATCCTCAGCGGATGGCCGTGTAGTGGTACAAGTAGCATTTGAATTGGGAACCGATCTTGATAGGGCCCAAGTGCAAGTCCAGAATCGGGTGGCAATTGCCGAACCACGATTGCCGGAAGCTGCACGCCGCCTGGGAATTACGACCAAAAAAATGTCCCCGAATATGCTGATGGTCATTAATTTGGTTTCCCCCAATAAAACCTACGACCAAACCTATATGGGGAACTATGCCACGCTTCAAGTGAAGGACAAATTGGCGCGCATCAATGGTATTGGCGATGTACAGGTTTTTGGCGCTGCGGAATATGCGATGCGTATATGGTTGGATCCCGACAAAATAGCAAACCTGGATTTGACCGCAGGGGAAGTAGTGGCGGCCTTGCGTTCCCAAAACATCCAAATTGCAAGCGGTACCTTAAACACCCTGCCGTCTGGCAAGCAATCGGCTTTTGAGATCAACATCCAGACCCAGGGAAAGTTGGAAACCACGGAACAGTTTGAAAATGTAATTATCAAATCCGACGGATCGGGTAGGATCGTCCAGGTGAAAGATATTGGCCGTGTGGAATTGGGAGCCCAAAATTATGCCACAAAGGGGTATTTGGGCAAGGAGCCTTCCATCGCCATGCCTATTTTTCAACAACCCGGCGGGAATGCCCTCGAAACTGCAGCTCAAATCAAGACAACCATGTTGGAACTTTCCAAAAATTTTCCAGAGGACCTTGAGTACAAAATAGCGTATAACCCTACCGAGTTTATCCAAAAGTCCGTCGATGAAGTGTACTATACAATTTTTGAAGCGGTGATTTTGGTGGTGCTGGTAATTTTATTGTTCCTACAGTCATGGAGAGCCGCCATTATCCCCATTTTGGCCATTCCCGTATCGCTTATCGGAACCTTTGCGGTAATGCAGGCCATCGGTTTTTCACTTAATAACCTCACTTTGTTTGGACTTGTTTTGGCAATTGGTATTGTGGTGGACGATGCCATTGTGGTGGTGGAGAATATGGAACGCTATTTATCAAAGGGGTTATCTCCAAAAGAAGCGGCGATAAAAACCATGGATGAAGTGGGCGCCGCCTTGGTAGCTATAGGATTGGTACTGATTGCGGTATTTATTCCCACTGCATTTTTGGATGGCATTTCGGGACAATTTTACAAACAATTCGGACTTACCATAGCCGTGGCGACAACCATTTCAGTTTTTGTCTCCTTAACACTGAGTCCCGCTATGGCCGCATTGCTGATGAGGCATGAAAAAAAGAACCCCAACAAAAAGACACCGATGTTATTAAAACCTTTTGCTTTTGTGGGCAATGGGTTTAACAGCTTTATGGAAAGGATTTCCAATAGTTATGGAAAAACAGTGCATAAGTTGGTGCGCACAGCATTGATGGTCTTGGTAATCTATGGAGGCCTCGTCGCCTTTACGGGTTTTGAGTTCAACAGAATTGCCAAGGGTTTTATTCCCGCTATGGACCAACAATATTTTATCACATTGATCCAATTGCCCCCCGGATCTTCCTTGACCAGAACTGATGGGGTGGTGAAAGAAGTACTGGACAAATCGTTGGACATAGATGGCGTGGAAACCGCTGTGGTCTTTACCGGATTTGATGCAGCATCTTTCACCAATGCTTCCAATGCAGCGGTAGCATTTTTAGCTCTGGAGGATTTTGACCTTCGGGAGGAAAAAGGCATCGATTATCACCAACTTTTGGGGACCATCAATGCAAAATTGGCTGAAATAGACAATGCCATTGTATTTGCGATTCCTCCGCCTTCCGTTCAAGGGATCGGAAATGCAGGAGGTTTTAGAATGATGGTACAGGATAGGGCAAATTTGGGAACGGATGGATTAGTGAAGGCCACAAATGAATTGGCTGCGGCTGCCAATGCAGATCCCCTACTTAGCAATGTCTTTACATTCTTCAATAACCAAACTCCTCAATTGTATTTGGATATAGACAGGGTCAAAGCAGAAAAATTGGGAGTGAATGTGGGCGACGTGTTCCAATCCTTGGAAATTTACATGGGTTCTGCCTTTGTAAATGAATTCAATTATTTAGGAAGGACATACCAAGTAACCGCACAGGCAGATGCCCCAAACCGTTTGACGCCGGATGATGTGGCACGTATAAAGGTGCGCAATGGAAATGGTGAAATGGTTCCCCTTGGTTCCATAGCGCATCAACAGGATATTGCTGGGGCTTCCCGAATTCCGAGATTTAACCTGTATCCGTCAATCTCCCTATATGGAAATACCGCACTGGGGTACAGCTCTGGGGAAGGATTGGAAAGAATGGAACAATTGGCCGACGAGATCCTTCCACAAGGCATTTCCTTTGAATGGACGGAGTTGGCCTATCAAGAGAAACAAACCGGAAGTACCGCAGGAATTGCATTTTTATTGGCAGTGGTATTTGTGTTTCTCTTACTGGCCGCCCAATTTGAAAGTCTTGTCCTTCCACTGGCCGTGATATTTATTGTGCCTATGGTGTTGTTATCGGCTATGATCGGGATTGATTTGGCCGGATTGGACAACAACTTGATGGTACAAATAGGGCTTATTGTTTTGGTGGGACTGGCCAGCAAGAATGCCATTCTGATCGTGGAATTTGCCAAACAACTGGAAGACCAAGGCAAGGATTTAAAAACGGCGGTAATAGAAGCCTCAAAACTTCGATTGCGACCAATCTTGATGACTGCGATGGCTTTTATTTTAGGTGTTGTTCCTTTGGCAATTGCCACCGGGGCGGGAGCTGAAATGCGGGTTTCCTTGGGAATTGCGGTATTTAGTGGAATGCTCGGGGTTACCATTTTTGGAATTTTTCTCACTCCCGTATTTTATTACTTGGGAAGGAAATGGACCACAAGGTCGCCAAAAACTTCTGTTGAAAAACCATTGCCTTCAAAAATTGAAAGCTTGAAATAATTTAAAAACTGAAAAGATGAAAAAACTAATTTTTATAACGTTGATGTCTTCGTTCCTGATATCGTGTGGTATCACCAAACGGGATTTTGATGTGCAACCAGAAGTAGCGGTTCCAGAAGATTTCTTGACCGCAGATGAGTCCAACACAACCCTATCCACTTCAGAAATAGTGCAAACCTGGTGGTCCGAATTTAATGATCCCATTTTGGATTCATTAATTGAAAAAGCGAGAAAGAACAATTTGGACATCAATGTAGCGGTAGCTAATTTTTATGCCTCCAGGGCTTTTTTGAAGGAAACGAAACTCGATAGGATTCCCATCGTTACTGCCAACGGTAATTATGCAAGAACCCGTACGGGCGAAAATGTATTTGCGCCGGGAACCAATCCAACCTATAACACCTATAACGGTAGTTTTGATGCCTTATGGGAAGCGGATCTTTTTGGAAGGGTGTCCAATAGAATTAAAGGAGCATACGCAACCAATCAATTGGCATTGGCCGATATGCAGGCTATGTATGTCAGCATTTTTGCAGAGGTCGCCAACAATTATATGGAATTGCGAGGGACCCAATACCTGCTGGACATAGCAACCCGGAATTTAAAGGGTCAACAGGACACTTATGATTTGACGGTTCGATTGTCGGATGCCGGAACAAGCAATAGCCTTGATGTATCCAGGGCGTTGGCGCAATTGGAAAACACACGCGCCACAATTCCGCCGTTAGAAGCACGTCTAAACGCACTCAAAAACAGTATTAGTGTACTGATTGGGGAGGTGCCGGGAAATTTGGATCCACAGGTACTCAGCCCTCAACCTCTGCCCAGCTTGCCGGCCTCGGTTGCCTTAGGCGACATAAAGGAATTGCTGCGCCGACGCCCAGATGTAAAACGGGCCGAGGCCGAGTTACAGATTCAAATTTCAAAATACAATTTGTCCGTGACCGAACTCTATCCCAAAATACAGTTTGGAGGGTCTATTGGGTTTTCCGCGGTTGACTTCTCAAATTTTGGCAGCAAGGAATCCTTTACTTGGAGTATTGTTCCCAGCATAAGTTGGGCGGCATTCAACCTTGGAAGGGTAAAACAACAGATAAATCGGGAAGATGCATTGGCCCTGGCCAGTCTCAATCAGTATGAAAAAGTCGTTTTAAAGGGTTTGGAAGAAATAAAAACCGCCTTGGGTACATACACCCATGAACTGCAACGCCGCAATATCCTAAAAACCTCTGCGGCTGCCAGTGAAGAGGCAGCAACATTTGCAAGACAGCGATTTAATGCAGGTCTGGATAGTTTTATCGACTATTTAAGTGCCGAGAATACCTTGCTTCAGTCAGAGAATTTATTGGCGCAGAGTGAGATCTCATCAGCTACATCCTTGATTGCGGTTTATAAAGCTTTGGGCGGGGGTTGGGAGATTATTTCGGCCGATGAGCTGGACAGCAAGTTCGACCAAATGACATTAGCTGATGGACCATCGGATTAAAAGATTTTTTTAATGGAGGAACAGCGGTATTCAGTTATGGAATGCTATAATTCTTATCAATTTACAAAAAGGTTAATTCAAATTAATTGTAAGGAAAGGAGGTTCCGCATATTATTTCATACTTTTATAAAATGACAAAAACCGAAATACCTGTTTTTGATACCAGCAACGATTTTCACGAGGCCATTGGATTTCCGCATAGAAGCCATATCCCCAATTTCGATATATATGCTATTGAAAGGATGGAACCTACGGCCAGAAGGTGCATGCCGCCCTATAGACAAGGATTTTATTATATTGGGCTATTGAGTTATGTGGGCGAAAGTAAGCTGAACATCAACACGGAAAGTCTTACCAAAGAGGAACTCACCTTGTGGTTTGTGGTGCCCGGACAGATATTTTCTTGGGTTCGCGATGAAAAAATGGCCGGCTATAATATCATGTTCAAGAAGGAATTTTTAATGCACGCCGTTCCAAATTTAGTGGAAGACTTTCCGTTTTTGAAAATGTCTGAAAACAAGGTGTTGATGCCCACAAAAGAGGAGCGCGATTCGCT
>CAYXDM010000111.1:6529-7590 GCA_964463595.1 uncultured Aequorivita sp.
CTCAACATTACCCCAAATTACCTGACCACGACGGTTAAAAGACTGACAGGCAAAAGTGCAAAGGACGTAATCCAGGAAAGATTGTTGGTAGAAAGCAAAAGTCTGTTGCGGTTTTCTGGCCTGGATATTGCGGAAATCGCATATAGATTGAATTTTCAGGAACCCACCCATTTCACGAGATTTTTTAAAAAATTGAGTGGCACCACCCCAAATAAGTTCCGGCAGATGGAATGAAAAAACCAGCGGAGGACCAAAGGAAAAAGAATTTGGACAAGATTCGCCATTCGTGCCAGTTATGATAAGAAAGTGGTTCTTTGTTGAGGTTGTTTTTAGGTAAATTTGTCCTATAAAAAGTAAGCATTATGAAAGAGAAGAGAATAGCGGTTGTTACGGAATCGGGGAATGGGTTGGGAAACTCCTTCGCTCACATTCTATTGGACCATAACTACGATGTAATCCTTGCGGCCGGCAAGAAGAGTTTTGATACGCTATCACAGGATGGCGGGGCCTTGCAAAAGTACAAATTGGTGGAAACCGATTTCACCTCCGATAAAAGTGTGTTGGAATTAAAGACAACCCTCACTTCAAGATATGGAAAGTTGGACCTATTGATAAACAATGCAGAGGTAGCCAATGGCTTTGGCCATAAAATAGACCAGATAAAAATTGACGACGTGCGGGAAGTTTTTGAAATGAACCTTTTTGCCGTAATAAGAATGATACAGCTCCTAAAGCCCTTGCTTGAAAAAAGTGATGACCCAAGTATTATCAATATAACCAGTGCGTTGGGGGATGCCGATAATATGAAAAATGAAAACTTCTGTTATGCCAATTATTGTATGACGGCCTATGCAACCTCCAAAGCCGCTTTAAATCTGTACACCCTTTTACAGAGCAAGGAGTTTATGCCTTCAAAAATTAATATACACACGTTCGACCCGATTGCCGCTAAAAACTGTACCCATAATTCGGTAGTGATCGAGCGCGGGGTAAAGGATGAATTCATTTCGCTTATCCGGAAAGAGCATCCGGCTTCGGCATCGTAGTGGATTGAGGGTTTC
>CAYXDM010000112.1:0-1556 GCA_964463595.1 uncultured Aequorivita sp.
GTTTGGAGGTGGTGGGTTTTTTGCCACGAATATTTTAGAGGGGGCGTATCTTTTGCCACGAATACACGAATATTTTTTGGGGGTGGCGGGTTTTTTGCCACGAATACACGAATGTTTTGAGGTAACGTGATTTTTGCCACGAATACACGAATGTTTTGGGGTGGTGTGATTTTTATCACGAATACACGAATATTTTTTGGAGGAGGTGTTTTTTTTTACCGCAAATATTTAGAGGGGGCGTATCTCTTGCCACGAATACACGAATGTTTTTTGATGCTTTTATTTTTTTGCGAATTTGTTGGGTATTGTATGGTTCATAGTTTTAACTATCCTTTATACCCATAAAGTTATTAGTCTTACTTTTGCATTTCATTTTAAATACCCATAGACAGATGAAAGCATACATATTTCCCGGACAGGGCGCACAATTTTCCGGAATGGGAAAGGATCTCTTTGCAGCTTCAGCAAAGGCAAAGGATTTGTTCCACCACGCAAATGACATCTTAGGTTTTGACATTACCCAAATAATGTTTGAAGGAAGTGCCGAGGAGCTAAAGCAGACAAAAGTCACCCAGCCCGCGATTTTCCTTCATTCCACAATTTTGGTTGAAGTGATGGGCGATAAATTTCAACCCGATATGGTCGCGGGACATTCCTTGGGCGAAATCTCGGCCTTGGTTGCCAACAGAACGATAGCCTTCAGCGACGGTTTGAATTTGGTGTATAGACGTGCCCTGGCAATGCAAAGTGCCTGCGAACTGACACCCTCAACTATGGCAGCAGTTTTGGGATTGGAGGATTCCGTAGTAGAGGAAGTCTGCGCCAATACTCCTGGAATTGTAGTTGCAGCAAATTACAATTGCCCCGGGCAGCTGGTAATTTCAGGTGAAATCGATGCCGTTGGAAAAGCTTGTGAAAACCTGAAAGAGGCCGGAGCGCGAAGGGCCCTTATATTGCCTGTGGGCGGTGCATTTCACAGTCCGTTGATGGAGCCCGCAAGAGAAGAGCTGGCCGAGGCCATCGAAAACACCCAGTTCACCGCACCGACCTGTCCGATTTACCAAAATGTATCTACCTTGGCGGTAACCGATTCGTCGGCAATCAAGAAAAACCTTATCTCGCAATTGACCGCTCCCGTAAGATGGACGCAAAGTGTGCAAAATATGATAAAGGACGGGGCTACGGCATTTATTGAAGTGGGACCTGGAAATGTTTTACAAGGACTGGTGAAAAAAATAGACAGTTCCGTGGAAACTGGAAGAGCAGAATTTTAGCTTCGGATTCATAAATATATTCGTGTATTGGTGGAAGAATTTTAGCCACGAATACACGAATTATTTTATACATAACTACAACATTTATTGAAGTGGGACCCGGGAATGTTTTACAAGAAATTCGTGTATTGGTGGCCGAATTTTAGCCACGAATACACGAATTATTTTATACAAACTAATCGATTCTGAGGTTCGACTTCTCGATAGTTATCGCGCAATTGGGCGCTCTCGTAGGATGGTCCAATTTTAACCACGAATTATTTTAAAAACTTCATTACCTAA
>CAYXDM010000112.1:1656-2865 GCA_964463595.1 uncultured Aequorivita sp.
CAGATGGTACAAGGTCCCCGCCTGTGGCCCAGGCAATATGGGTGGCATTTTCCATATTCAGATTATGCTTTTTGGCGTAATCGGTAGTGGCAACCATTTTCGGGCCTATCAATCCTGCGGTTGCTGAAGGTTCCAAAAATATTTTTTCCGAATCCATCAATTGCGCCAACAACGCAAAAAGATGGTCGTCCTCAATGGTGTACATCCCACTTACCAAGTGATTGCTGATGTTGGTTGCAAAATTTGACGCCTGCCCCACTGCCAGTCCATCCGCTTCGGTTTTATTGTCTAACCCAATATCCTGAACACTGATGTTGCTCATTTCACCTGTTGCCAACGCAGTCAATACCGCGGGAGAATGGGTGGGTTCCACAAAAAAACAATGAACGTTATCGCCGTATATTTCCTTTAGCCCAAAAGCGGTCCCACCGGGCGATCCGCCCACGCCGCAAGGGGAATATACAAACAGCGGATGGTCTTTATCTACGGTAATATTCTGTTCTTTCAATTGTTTGGACAATCGCAAGGCCCCGACCGCATAGCCCAAATAAAGTTCGTTGGAATTTTCGTCATCAACAAAATAGGCCGTCGGGTCGGCATTGGTCTTTTGGCGTCCTGCGAGGATTGCTTCACTGAAATCCCCGGCAAACTCAATTACATTCGCTCCTTTTTCCTTCAGGAGGTCTTTTTTCCATTGTTTTGCGTCTGCAGAGACATAGACCGTTACCTGAAAACCTAGGCTTGCGCTGATTATCCCTATACTCAATCCGAGATTTCCGGTGGATCCCACTCCTATTTTATATTTGCTGAAAAACTTCCTAAACCCATCACTGGAGAAAATCCCGTAGTCGTCAGTTTCCTTTAAGATGCCCGCTTTCAATGCCAATCCCTCGGCATAATGCAGCACCTCGTAAAATCCGCCCCTGGCCTTAATGGAACCGGCGATGGGAAGCGCATTGTCGCATTTCAACATTAACCTGCCGGATATTTTGGGGGCATCCTGGTTCAAAAGCGACTTCATTTCGGGAATCTCCCTGAGCGGAGATTCCAGGATCCCATTGGTTTCCGCAGTTTCTGGAAAGGCTTTTATAAAAAATGGAGCAAATCGGTCCCACAGTTTTTCGGCCGCAAATATCTCCAAGCCCTTGATTGGGAAAGAAGGCATTTCAGCCATTGTCTTTTTATTGGGATTGAGCCATACCACGGGCT
>CAYXDM010000112.1:2965-7571 GCA_964463595.1 uncultured Aequorivita sp.
CAATACTTATGAAATCAATTCAGCGTCCATGGTAACCGTAAAGCTCAATGCTTTGCTGACAGGACAATTCTCTTTCGCTGCCTTGGCACATTCCATAAACTTATCTTGGGTAATATTGGGAATCCGTGCCTTTAAAATTAAATGTGAACCGGTAAGCTCCAATTTTTCGACATCCATGGTAACTTCGGATGTGGCCTGCAGGGATTCAGGAGTGAAACCTTCCTTACCCAAAATCATGCTCAGGGCCATGGCGAAGCAGCCTGCATGGGCCGCGGCAAGCAATTCATCGGGGTTCGTGGCCTTTCCATCCCCAAACCGCGATCTAAAATTGTATTCATTATTATCCAAAACCTTACTTTGGGTGGATATTTGTCCTGTTCCTTCCTTTAGGGAACCTTTCCATTCTGCGTTTGCTGTTCTTTTCATCTGAGTAAATTTATTGTGTTAGTTCAATTTTATTGTGAATGATCACCAAGGTTATAAGATCAGATTTTTAAAAATTCCAACCTATTTATCTTTAAACGGTAAGGCTGAAAACTATTGGTTTACGACTATTTCAACCCGTTTGGCAGAGTCATTTTTATTCAGGCTCAATCTTACCGTACTCATGGACAGTGCCTTTAAATCGTGTGGAACTCCCCCTTCCAGACCAATCAGATCTCCCTTTTTCAGATGGTGGATTTGTCCGTTTACACCGAAGTCGATGGCCCCTTCAAAAACTTCGACGACAATGGGAAAAGGTGTTTTGTGTTCTTTCATGACCTGGCCTTCCTTAAAGGCGATCCTAATTTCCTTTCCTGAATCCGTCTCCATAAGGACTTGGATGGTCGGTCGGGTCTCGTGATATTGAAGATCTTTTATCAAGGATGCTAACTTCATATTCTCATTTTAATGATTCTTATTTAGAATGATTCAAAATTACGAATTTTAAGTAAACCAACCTTCCAATTTTGCGGAAACTTTATTAGTTTGATGTCCGTTCATATATGAACAAGAGCTTCATCATCATTCAGGTTGATAAATATGGATTTAGGAAGGAAATAAAATTTTGGAGAAGATGAAAAAGCCAGAAAAGAAGAATTTAGCGCTAACGCCTCTTATTGAAGAACACAATGAGGTTATTTTATTTTGTGAGAGACTCCGATTTGGGCTTAAAAATGGCATTGAATCGGAACGTATCAAGGCATACGCCAATTGGTTCAAGGAAAAATACCTGGATCCGCACTTTGAAATTGAACAGGAATTCATTTTCCCAATCTTGGGCAATACAAATGTGAGAGTAAAAAGAGCGCTGGCAAACCACAGGCGTCTGAACCGTTTATTTGCCGAAACCACTGAACTGAACAAGGTACTCCACAAAATTGAAGAGGAACTGAGTACTTATATCGGGTTTGAGGAACGAGTGTTGTATAATGAAATAAGGGAAATTGCCGGCCCGAGACAATGGATGGAGATCGAGAAAAGTCATCGGCAACTGGATTTTTCCGAGGAGATATGGAAAGACACGTTCTGGGAGCCTTAAACTCTCCAAACCTGATCAAAATCAAAGACCGGATGAAAATTTTCTCTCCGGTCTTGAAAAATATTATTTAGGTGTTTAACTAGGCGCTTATCCTGCAATCCTTGCAGTCCTTCACTTCGCCATAATAGGTTTCGCGGTATTTATGAAGGGTTTTAAATGGAATATTCAAAAATGTTTTCTGAATGTAGATAACATTCGCCGTAAACATCCCCATTTTTTGAGTAAATCTTTTTTCTGTTTTTGTTTTTCTTTTTACGGAAATTAAATTCATTGTTGTTTTTTTGACCCCCTTTTGCGCATCAAGCATAGGCCGTGCAGGCAATAGTATGGGTTCTGTTCGCGGCAAAGAAACAAATCCTTGGGGCCAATTCCAAGGAATAAGGGTTAAAGCTGGGTTAAACCTGGGGAAAATGAAAACGAAATCGAAATCGAACTTAATTTACAGAGTGTCAAGCAGCCTTAAATACCCAATTGAATTTTAAAAACTCGGAAGTGGGAGCCGGATAGACAGATGGAAAGTAATTCCCCCTATTGAATCCCCCGAATTTTCCTTTCCCATTTCCAGGCGGAATCCAGGGCTTCTTCCAGGGTTTTTTCAGCTTTCCAGCCCAAGACTTTGTTGGCCTTTTGCGTATCGGCATAGACTGACACCACATCGCCGGGGCGGCGACCCACAATTTTGTAATTCAACTTTTTGCCTGTCGTTTCCTGAAAGGAATTTACAACTTCCAGGACTGAACTGCCTCTACCCGTCCCTAAATTGAACACTTCATAATTAGAATCATTTTTCCCATTAAGCAAACGCTCCAAGGCAATTACGTGGGCTTTTGCAAGATCGACAACGTGAATGTAGTCGCGGATACAACTTCCATCCTCGGTAGGATAATCATCCCCGAATACCGACAACACTTCCCTGATCCCCGCTGCGGTTTGCGTAATAAAGGGCACCAGATTTTGTGGCACTCCGGCAGGAAGTTCCCCGATCTTGACCGAGGCATGGGCGCCAATTGGATTAAAGTACCGCAAGGCGATCGTTTTTAAGGAAGAAACTGCGCAAGTGTCCTTCAGGATTTCCTCGCTTATTTGTTTGGTATTGCCATAAGGGGAGGTGGCTTCCTTCACCGGGGCAGACTCCGTGATGGGCAAAGAATCAGGTTCCCCATAAACGGTGCAGGAAGAGCTAAAAATAAAGTTTTCAATGCCTCGGGTATGGCATTCCTGAAGAAGATAAATAAGTGTATTTAGATTGTTTTCGTAATATAGCAACGGATTTTCAACACTTTCCCCTACGGCCTTACTGGCCGCAAAATGGATAATTCCATCAATATCGCTATGCCGTTTAAAGAAGTCGGAAACATCTGATTTTATCCGAAGATCCAGCCTTTCAAATATTGGTGGGCTCTTTGTGATGTCAGTTATTCCCTGTAAAACATCCAGGGAGGAATTGGATAAATTGTCTACAATGACAACTTTATAACCCGCATTTTGGAGTTCCACTACCGTATGGGAGCCTATGAAGCCTAGGCCGCCAGTGACAAGAATTTTTTTCATTTAATAGTGGTTTTTTATAAAATTTTTAATCGTTGTTGCAATATATTCAATTTGTTCGTCATCCAGTTCGGTATGTATCGGTAAAGATATTACTTCCTTTACCAATTGGTTCGTCACCGGAAAATCAGCCTCATTATACCTATCATCGCGATAGGCCTTTTGAAGGTGAAGGGGAATGGGATAGTAAACCCCACAGGGAATTCCCTTATCGGTCAGGTAATTGACAAGTGCATCGCGATCCACATTTTGAAGTCTCAAGGTATATTGATGGAAAACATGGCAGTTGCAATCTTCATATTTTGAACCTTTGCATGTCACACAATTTTGTGGAGTTATTATTTGGTCGATTCCCTTAAATGCCCGCGTATATTTTGTGGCCGCCTGTTTTCTTGTGTTGTTATAGGCATCGAGATGGGGCAACTTTGCCCTTAATACCGCAGCCTGGATGGAATCCAGTCTACTGTTTACGCCCACAACATCGTGATGGTAGCGCACGTACATTCCGTGGTTTACAATTCCCCTTATGGTATGGGCCAGATCGTCATCATTTGTGAAAATTGCACCGCCATCGCCATAACATCCAAGATTTTTTGAGGGGAAAAAGGAGGTTGCGGCTATGTGGCCGATAGTTCCCGTTTTTTGGCTGGAGCCATCATTTGAGATATAATCCGCGCCTATACCTTGGGCATTGTCCTCGATTACATATAAATCGTGAGCTTTTGCGACCGCCATGATTTCATCCATATCGGCCGCCAACCCGAAAAGATGGACCGGGACAATAGCCTTGGTCTTAGGGGTAATGGCTCTTTTTATAGCTTCCACATCAATGTTGAAAGTTACCGGATCCACATCGACCAAAACAGGGGTTAGCTGAAGCAAGGCAATAACCTCAACAGTTGCCGCAAAGGTGAAATCTGCGGTGATCACCTCATCCCCGGGTTTCAGGCCCAATCCCATCATTGCAATCTGTAGGGCATCGGTTCCGTTGGCACAGGGAATTACGTGTTTTACATCGAGGTATTCCTCCAGTTCCCTTTGAAATGCGTGAACTTCTGGGCCATTGACAAAGGTAGTGGTTTCAAGGACCTCCATGATGGAACTATTTACCTGTTCCTTAATATTTTCATATTGACCTTTTAGGTCGACCATTTGAATCTTTTTCATCTAGGTTTAGTATAAGTTTTGCGAAATTACGAAAATGTAATTGGCAGTCTCTATATTTTAAAACCAATAAAAAAATAATTGTACGAGTGGAGGTAGTTCAAACTTTTCCGAAGTTGGAAATCCAAGGTTTACGGTTTTGCGAAAGTAGGCTAAAGGTAGGGTTTCTGTAGGGAAAAAGTAGCTTAAACGAAGCACTCGAATAGCTTAAGAGAGATGTGAAGCCTACATTCACCCAAACTAAAGGTAAATAGACCCAGGTTGAACATACATTAACCCATCCCCACACCTGTGTATTAAGGTGTGCTAAATACGGGTGCGGATCCTATTATTTATCCTGCCGAAATAAGTTCAAACCCTTTCTTTTTATAA
>CAYXDM010000113.1:0-7437 GCA_964463595.1 uncultured Aequorivita sp.
AAAAGCAACTATTCTATAATTTTCTGGGTGGATACCTTTTTTCATTACGCTAAAAATATTTAAAATAAGCTCATCCGATCCTTTTCGGATTTGAGTTTGCAAATTTAATCAATAATTGGAAATTGGCAACTAAAACACAGACTTTTTTAAATCAATTCCAATTCCCTCGCAAATGTAACGTTTTACTATCTTTGTTTACTAACAACCGAACCTGCCCGGATGGGAACATACGGGCAAAAAAACCAAACAAAATATGGAAACCCAACAAGCTTCAGTTAAAAAAATCGCGCTAAACTACGGGGTCTTACTGGCTCTGCTTTCAATTGGATTACAAGTCATCTCCTATGTCCTCGACGCACACATCGACAGGCCTTGGTGGTTGAGTGTGTTGCAAATGGTGATCTCTGTGGGAATTATAGTTATGGGCCTAAATGCCTTTAGATCTGAAAACTCAGGCTACCTCACCTTGGGTCAGGCACTGAAAACAGGGGTTGCCATTAGTCTGATCGCTGGAATAATTGCAGTTATTTTCAATTATATCTTTATGAATTATATCGACCCGGATTTTATTCAAAAGACCTTGGACTTTACCCAGGAGCAAATGGTAAAAAGCAATCCAAACATGACGCAAAAGGATATTGATATGGCGATGAATATGTCTGCCAAATTTATGTCCCCTCTGTGGATGTCTGCCTTTGCAATAATCGGCACCTTGTTTTTCGGATTTATCATCTCCCTTATCGCCGGGTTGATCATGAAGAAAAACCCACCTACCCAATTTCAATAAACTTAATGAATATTTCCATTGTCATCCCGCTTCTTAACGAAGAAGAATCGCTCACTGAACTTTACCATTGGATTGCAGAGGTTATGCAATCCAATGGTTTTTTATATGAGCTTATCTTTATTGACGACGGGAGCACTGATAACTCTTGGAATATAATAGAATCCCTGGCCCGGGACCATAGTGAAGTTAAGGGAATCAGGTTTCAGAAAAACTACGGGAAATCCCAGGCCTTGCATGCTGGCTTCGCCCAGGCCCAGGGCGACGTTATAATTACCATGGATGCGGATCTTCAGGACAGTCCCCAAGAAATCCCCGAACTCTACAAAATGATAACGGAAGATGGTTTCGATCTTGTTTCGGGCTGGAAAAAGAAACGATACGATTCGGTGCTGAGCAAAAACCTGCCTTCAAAACTTTTCAATTATGCCGCACGACGGACTTCCGGGGTAAAATTGCACGATTTTAATTGTGGTCTAAAAGCCTACAAGAAAGACCTGGTAAAAGCGATTGAGGTTACAGGGGAAATGCATCGCTATATTCCCGTTCTCGCAAAAAATGCAGGATTCACAAAGATTTCGGAAAAACCGGTACTTCACCAAGCAAGAAAATATGGGAATACCAAATTTGGTGGGGAGCGGTTTATACGCGGGTTTTTGGATTTGATAACCATCTGGTTTTTGTCGCGCTTCGGAAAACGTCCCATGCATCTTTTTGGGGCCTTGGGTGCTTTGATGCTTTTTATTGGGTTTTGCTTTGCTGTCTATCTGGGAATTGACAAACTATTTTTGAATCCCGCAGGCCGATTGCTAACCGACAGACCAGAATTCTTTATCTCTCTTACTGCCATGATCCTCGGATCCCAACTCTTTTTGGCGGGATTCCTGGGGGAGTTGGTTCTTCGCAGTAAAAAGGATTCGCGCAACTACATTATTAAGCAACAGGTTTAATAGACCACATAGCGCCCATAGAGAGACCATAAAACCTTAAAAGGACATTTTAAATACTTATTTTTGCAATTAATTTCTAAGTGAATGATTTACGTAGATCCGAAAATTTTAGCCCGCGTCAACCAGTGGCTCACCCCATTTTTTGATAAAAGGACCCAAGAGGAAATCAAGGAAATGATTGCCCACGACCCTGAAAAACTCGAAGATAGTTTTTACAAAAATCTCGAGTTCGGAACAGGCGGAATGCGAGGCATAATGGGGCTTGGCGATAACCGAATCAATAAATACACTTTGGGGAAAAACACCCAGGGTCTTTCAAATTATCTGAAAAAACAATTTCCCGATCAGGAGGTCAAAGTGGCAATTGCCTATGATTGCCGTCACAACAGCAAGGAATTCGCAAAAATGGTGGCCAATGTTTTTTCGGCAAATGGGATAAAGGTTTTCCTTTTTTCTGAATTGCGGCCCACTCCAGAACTTTCCTTCGCTGTAAAATATTTGGACTGCCAGGCGGGCATAGTATTGACGGCTTCACACAACCCACCGGAATACAACGGTTACAAAGTGTATTGGGAAGATGGCGGACAGCTCGTGCCGCCGCAGGATGGAGAAATCATTGCCGAAATAAATTCACTTAATTACGAAGACATAGAGTTTGGAGCGAACGATAGTTTAATCCAATTTGTAGATGCCGAAGTAGATGAAGCCTTTGCTACGGCCTCTGTGGAAAATGGAACTTTTAATACTTCCCAAGAAGCAAAAAACGATTTGACAATTGTTTTTACTTCCCTTCATGGCACTTCAATCACAATGATTCCAAAGGTTTTGGAAAAAGCGGGTTATAAAAATGTTTCAATTGTTGAAGAGCAAGCAGAACCGGATGGCGATTTTCCAACCGTAAAATCACCAAATCCAGAAGAACCGGCAGCTCTTAAAATGGCACTGGAACTAGCCGAAAAAGAAAATGCAGATATTGTGATCGGCACCGACCCCGACTGCGACCGACTGGGAATTGCAATTAGGGATGGCGATGGGGAAATTGTGCTGCTCAATGGAAACCAAACCATGGTCTTAATGACCCATTTCCTTTTGGAACAATGGAGAGAGAACGGAAATCTGAACGGAAAGCAGTTTGTGGCATCCACTATTGTCTCCACCCCGATGGTTGAAAAGATCGCAAGGCATTTCAATGTAAAATATTTTGAGGGGCTCACTGGTTTTAAGTGGATTGCCAAAATGATTAAAGACCATCCCGAACTGGAATTTATCGGTGGCGGGGAAGAGAGTTTCGGCTATTTGGTCGGGGATTTTGTCCGCGATAAGGACGCGGTAACCGCTACCCTGCTCGCCTGTGAAATTGCAGCCCAGAAAAAGGCAGAGGGCAGTAGTATGTTTGAATATCTGAATGAGGTTTATGGCCAATTCGGGAATTATAGAGAGCATTTGATTTCCCTGACCAAAAAAGGAAAAAAAGGTGCAGAGGAAATTTCAACAATGATGAAATCCTTACGGGAAAATCCTTTTAAGGAAATTGCTGGCAGTAAAGTGATCAGGCTGGACGATATTCAAAATGATGTAAGTACGGATTTTGTTTCCGGAAAGACCACTGCCTTGGATTTACCCAAATCGAATGTTTTGATATATCATACCGAGGATGGCAGCAAAATTGCCGTCCGGCCGAGCGGAACGGAACCTAAAATTAAATTCTACATAAGCGTTAACACAACCGATAAGGAAAACCACACCGAAATACTTCAGAAGAAAATAGATGCCATAGCCTTCCAACTCAACGTCAATTAATGGATTATTTCAGAAAAATACTGCGTTACGCCTACCCGTATAAAAAATACGCATTCCTGAATATTTTTTTCAATATCCTATACGCCGTATTCAGTACCCTTTCTTTTCTGGCCTTGATCCCGGTGCTCCAGGTAATATTCAGCGATCAGCGGGAGGTCCGGGAGGTCCCGGTATATCAGGGTATCACCAAGATCACGGCCTATATCCAGGATGCCATGAGCTACCATCTGCTGAATTACATAAATGAATACGGCGATTTCAAGGTCCTTATGTTTATGATAGGGATTATCATTGCCATTTTTCTCCTGAAGAATTTGAGCAACTACCTGGCAATGTTTTACTCCACCTTCCTCAGAAACGGGGTATTGAAAGATATTCGGAACGATCTGTACAGCAAGGTCATCCAATTTCCACTGGCATTCTATTCTGAAAAAAGAAAAGGCGATACAATTTCGCGATTGAGTGGTGACGTGGATGAAGTAAAAAACTCAGTGCTTTCGGTTTTGGAAATGATTGTCCGTGAACCCCTCACCATCCTTACCTCCTTGGCGGTGATGCTCTTTATAAGCCCCAAATTGACCCTCTTTGTCTTCCTTTTTTTACCGATCTCCGGATTTCTTATATCGCGGGTGGGAAAATCCCTTAAAAAAGGATCCTTAAAAGTACAAACGGAACAAGGAGTATTCCTATCCATATTGGAGGAAACCATGGGGGGGCTACGCATTATAAAGGCTTTTAATGCGGAAAATATTTTCCAAAAAAAATTTGAGGCCAGCAACGAGCGGTTCTATAAATATTCAAACACCGTAATGAACCGACAGAATGCCGCATCCCCCCTGAGCGAGCTTCTGGGAATCATCACCATTGGGGTATTGCTGATCTATGGTGGTTATCTCGTTTTTGTAGACCGCACCCTGGATGCCAGTTTCTTTCTGGGCTATATTATGCTGGCATACAATATCCTTACACCGGCCAAAGCTATTGCAAAAGCGAGTTATTCCATAAAACGCGCCGATGGATCTGCACACAGGATCCTGGAATTGCTGGAAGCCGAAAACACGATTACCGATATTGAAAACCCAATCCAAAAAGAAGGGTTCAACGAAACCATTTCAATCAAAAATGTTTCGTTTAAATATGAAGACCAATATGTGTTGAAGGATTTTTCCCTGGAAATTCCAAAGGGAAAAACGGTGGCACTCGTGGGCCAAAGTGGAAGTGGAAAAAGTACCATCGCAAATCTGCTCACGAGGTTCTATGACGTAAATAAGGGCAGCATCGAAATAGATGGGGTGGATATAAAAAAAATCTCAAGGAAATCCCTGAGAGGGTTGATGGGTATTGTGTCACAGGATTCCATTCTTTTCAACGATTCTGTGGGAAACAATCTAAAACTCGGAAAACCGAATGCCACGGATCAAGAGCTTATGGAAGCCTCGGAAATAAGCAATTCCTACGAATTCATAAAAGACCTGCCCGAAGGTTTTGAAACCAATATTGGCGATAGCGGCAACAAACTCAGCGGCGGTCAAAAACAGCGGTTGAGCATTGCCCGGGCAGTTTTAAAAAACCCGCCTATCATGATATTGGACGAGGCAACTTCAGCCCTTGATACCGAAAGCGAGCGATTGGTACAGGATGCCCTGGAAAAAATGATGAAAAATCGTACCTCCATCGTCATTGCCCACCGGCTTTCCACCATCCAGAACGCAGATACCATTGTGGTCCTTTCCAAGGGAAAAATCGTGGAGCAGGGCAAACACCAAGAGCTGTTGGACAAAAAGGGCGTGTATTACAATTTAGTGGAAATGCAGTCGCTTGCGTAAAGACGCACGGCCGTGCGTCTCAACCGGCCGTGCGTCTCAACCACCGGCGCGTCTCAACGCACCATAGGGGCGTCCCAACGTACCGCAAAAACAAAATTGGGTTAAACCATTCCTTTGTACTTTAGTCAAAATGATAATTGCGCAGCATGGTTGAAGAAAAAGAACTGGTAAAGGCATTGCAGAGCAAGACGGATAAGGAATCCGCCTTCAGCGAACTTGTCTCACAGTACAAGGAACGCTTGTATTGGCAAATCCGGAATATGGTCTTGGACCACGACGATGCCGATGATGTGCTGCAAAACACCTTTATAAAAATTTACAGGAACATAGATTCCTTTAAGGCCGAGAGCAAACTCCATACCTGGATGTATAGGATAGCCGCCAATGAATCCATTACTTTTCTCAACAAAAAAGCCAAACGCCACAGTATCTCCATTGAAAACCTTAAAGATGAAGCGGTTAGAAAATTGGAGAGCGATGTTTATTTTGAAGGCGATGCTCTTCAAACTTTGTTCCAGAAGGCAATTGCTACCCTACCCGAGCGCCAACGACTTATTTTTACGATGAAGTATTTTGGCGACCAAACGTTTGAGGAATTATCCCAAATTTTGGAAACCACCGTTGGCGGACTAAAGAGCAGCTATCATATAGCGGTCAAGAAAATTACTGCATATATCAAAACCCAAAATGAAACCTTTCTTTAAAATTCCAGTCAAAAGGTCAGGATGAAAAAAAAAATATAAAATATCAGGCTTTAAAACCCCAGAGGAATATTTCGCTACTTTCGAAAGCCGGATGAGCGCGCGTATTGCCGAGGAAAACTTTTCGAAGGAAAGCGGTTTTAAAGTTCCGGATGGGTATTTTGACAATCTGGAAACCAAAATATTAACCACCGCAATACCTTCGGAAAAACGGGGCAAGACCATTTCACTATTTTCGAAAAAGAATTATCGGTATGCCGCAGCCATCGCGGCAAGCGTGATCATTGGGATATTCCTTTTCAATCCCAACAAGGACGATTCAACCTTGGACTCAATTCAGCTAAGTATGATTGATACATATATAGAGGAGGGCAATTTGAATATGGATTTGTACGAACTTATCTCACATTTTGAGTTGGAGGAAATCCATTTTGAGGATATTGAAAACCTGTATATCCCACAGATGACCTTGGAAACTTATCTTCTTGAATATTCGGAGGAGGAAATTTTAATGAACATTTCCCCAGAGACTGGGGCGGTACAAGATTAAAAAAGCAATTATGGATCAATATAAGCCACATAGTAAACAACAATAAGAACCATGAAAAAAATTAGTATCCTATTGCTACTTGTAGCAACTGCGGTTTACCCACAAGGTGACAAATACGAGCGGATAAAGGCCCTCAAAACTGCCTATATCACGGAACAATTGGGCTTATCTCCAGCCGAGGCAGAAAGGTTTTGGCCGGTTTACAACACCTTCGAATCCAAATCGCAGGAACTAAGGCTTCGAAAAAATAAGGGAGGTGATCTCAACAAAGGAACCGAGAATCTGACTACGGAAGAAGCCAATCGGCTCATAGAGGAATATCTATCCATTGAAGCAGCCCAACTGGACAACAAAAAACAAAAGATCCAGGCACTTAGAAAAGTCCTTTCCCCCCAAAAAATAATAGGACTCCGAAGGGCAGAAGATAGATTCAAACACGAACTGCTAAACAGATATCATCGTGGAAAAGGAACAAAGGGAAAGAAAGAATAAGGGACGGATTTTATGGCTGAAATTCAAAGCGATTAGAATTCTCAAATAATTACTTCATTAAATACTATCCATTAATTGTAGGTGCAGGGGAAACAATCAAAAAGGTCGCCGAAGCGACCTTTGTTACGTTTCCAGGTAAACTAAACATTGATCCAATTGTGGGTTCTGCTTGATAAGAGAGTCAACCCAAAGTTTAAGCTCCTCTATTTCATAAGGGAGCAACCTTGTCATCGCCTTTTCCAATTCCTTGCAGAACAAATTTACATCAAAACTGACTTTGGAAAGCACAGCTTTGGTGTAATCGAACATTGCTCTTGCCATAGCTAATTAATTT
>CAYXDM010000114.1:0-7335 GCA_964463595.1 uncultured Aequorivita sp.
ACGCCATCCTGGCCGCCGATCAAGCCATCTATGGTGGGGCCAACCAATGTATAATTTGGGATGCATTCGCAAAAAGAGGTTTGGGGGCAAGTGCCAGCCAAGGTTCTTCCGCCAGCGTGAACGACGGGGTCCAGGCCTTTGATACCCCGTCCCAATCGGCATCCCTAAACGTTCTGGAAGAAGTGTGTGCCTCTTCAGAAATCCTTAACGGCCTTAGGGGGGGAACTCCTTTCGGGGGAGAATATAGTGGCCCCGGGGTTACCGACGACGGCAACGGATCAACTTTCTCTTTTGATCCAAATGTGGCTGGGGTGGGAGTGCATACCGTTACCTATAGTGTTCTTGCAGGACCTTGCTCATCCGCTTCCGCGGCAACTGATACTATTGAGGTCCTGGCAATTCCCGACGGTCCTGCCACTACCGGCGCCATCGATTTTTGTGTTGGGTCTCCGGTTACGGTTACGGCCACCCCCGTAGATCCGGCGAATGTAATACGCTGGTATGATGCCCCCACGGGTGGCAACTTTCTTCAACAGGGAACTTCCTATACCTTTACCCCTTCGGGATCAACCGATGTTTATGCACAGGAAACGCCTCCCGGTCCTTTATCCCAACTGGTAATTTCAGAAATTGGAATTGGATTTCCCAACAGACTTGAGATCCAGAATGATGGAATTGCCCACGACTATACAGGATATATGGTTGCGGTGAGTGGTTCTTCATTTGGAATAAATTATAGAAATGCATACGATAAAACTCTTGGTGTTATGGCTGCAAATTCTGTTGTGGATTTTAATGATGACGGCGGTGCAGGATACTGGGGAGGTTATATTGGGTGGGAGAGTTCAATGCCGGGTTGGATTGTAGTTATTGATGATTCGGGCAACGTAGTTGACTCTGTTTTTTGGAATTATTCGGCCTCCCAAATTGCATCCCTTTATGTTAACATTGGCGGCTTTATTATAACTGCTTCCGATCTTGATTGGACAGGAGATGGTGCAAATTTGCACGGAGATTGTGGCTCGGATTCGTTTAGAAGAAACGGCGATACCGATTCGGCTGCCGATTGGTCCGGACTTTGTGAGCCCTCAGATTTTGGGGTTGCGAACACCGATATTGGCCCCCCAGGGTGTTTTGCGGCACGCTCCCAGGCGGAAGTCATTGCGGAAAGTCTTCCGCCAACAATAAGCTGTCCGGCAGATATAGTGGTTTCAGTGAATACGGGAGCCCAATATACCATTCCGGATTTTACGGCAAATACCACCGTAACCGATAATTGTCCAGATGTCCAATTATCACAGTCTCCCGTGGCTGGCACTCAAGTGGGCTTAGGAAACACCACCGTAACCATGACGGCCACCGATACGGCCGATAATGTTTCTAGCTGTACCTTTGTCGTTACCGTAAATGAATCGCTGGGAATCAGTGAAAGTGAATTTTATAACAGCATCGTGCTTTTCCCAAATCCCACTACAGGAATGGTCACGCTGCAAAACAACTCGACTGCCCAATTGCAAAGTGCAAGAATTTCCGATGTAAACGGCAGGACCATAAAAACAATTGAATTTTCCTCCGTAGGAATGGAGACGACGATTTCCTTGGAAAATTTTGCTTCGGGCATGTATTTTATCGAAATCAGTACTGCAACTACCAGCATTATTAAGAATGTGGTAAAGCAGTAATACGGAATTATTAAACGCCAAAAACCCGTATCAGGATTCTTGATTCGGGTTTTTTTAAATTCCACGAATTAAGATTCTACAATAAATATTAAATGCGAACGATAAAAACCTATCCAATCTCCGATTTTGAAGAATTGAAAATAAAAATACTGGGCTGGGCTCAGCAGTTTAATGAGGTGGTTTGGCTGGATGGCAATGATTATCCATTGAAGGAAGAAAAATTCCGTGCCATCCTCGCCGTCGATGCCCTTACTTCCTTAATGACCGATAGCTACCAAGGTTTCGATAAGCTTAAGGAGTATCAAACCACTACAAAGGATTGGATTTTTGGCTTCCTTTCCTACGATCTGAAAAATGATGTGGAAGATTTGCGGTCAAACAACCAGGATGGCCTCGGATTTCCAGATCTGTATTTTTTCCAACCCCAAAAATTATTTCTATTTTCAGGTGACACGGTGGAAATTCAATATTTAAATGGGGTGGCCGATGAAATGGAAACGGATTGGGCCGATATTCAAAATTTTATTGCCGAACGGGATACGGGATTTCAAAACCCAATGAAAATACAGAGCCGTACTTCCAGGGAATCTTATTTGCGGAAAGTGAAGGAAATCCTTGGGCACATAAAATTGGGCGATATCTATGAGATCAATCTTTGTCAGGAGTTTTTCGCGGAAGGATCCACAATTGATCCCCTGACGAAATACCATCATCTAAACAGAATTTCGAAACCTCCCTTTTCGGCATTTTTAAAGATGGACGAGTTTTATGCGCTCTGCGCCTCCCCTGAACGTTATATTTTAAGAACCGGATCGAGAATAATCTCCCAACCCATAAAGGGAACGGCGAAGCGTTCCAAAAACAAGGAAGAAGATCTTCAATTGGCGGATCGATTGCTGAATGACCCCAAGGAACGTAGTGAAAATATTATGATAACCGATCTGGTGCGCAATGATCTTTCCAGAATTGCTGAAAGAGGAAGCGTTCGGGTAGAGGAACTGTGCGGTATTTATAGTTTTGAACAAGTCCATCAATTGATATCAACCATTTCCTGCCAAGTTTCACCTGTGTTTCCGAGCGTTGAAATTTTAAGAAATTCCTTTCCGATGGGCAGCATGACCGGAGCCCCGAAAGTTTCGGCCATGAAGATCATTGAGAATATGGAAGATGCCAAGAGAGGACTCTACAGCGGTTCGATAGGATATTTTTCCCCCGAAGGTAATTTCGATTTCAACGTGGTTATCCGGAGCATTTTGTATAATTCGAATAGGGAATTTATCAGTTTTTCAGTCGGCGGTGCTATCACTATCCACTCCCACCCCGAAAAGGAATACGAAGAATGTATGCTGAAAGCCAAGGCCATGCGCGAAGTTCTGGAAAATTGATTGTACTTATAATAAGCTGCTTTAATTTGCATTAGCGTTTAAGCTTATAAACCATATTTATTAGTGTTTCAGCTTATAAACCTGATTTATTAGGATATCAACTAATAAAGTCCTAAATTTGATTGAAATTTAGGCCATGAAATATATCGTGATTTCCGGAGACATAGTCTCGTCCTCCAGTTTAAGGATGGAGGACCGAAAATTCGTGGTGGAAAGGCTCCATTTCTTGCTGAAGGAATTAAAGGAGGAATTTGGCATTTATGGGCGCATCCTAAAAGGCGATTATATAGAATGTGTAACCTCTGAAGTCTCCTTGGGCTTACAGGTTGCCCTCGCCATTAAAAGTTTTATAAGGTCGCTCCACATCAACCTAAATACGTACCCGAGGAACGACAACAGGATCAGACAATTTAAAATTCACGGCATCAGGCTGGCAATGGGATATGGGGGATTAAGCCGCTTCAACCCCGAGGAAGACATTATTGATGGAGAGGCTATTTACCTTTCTGGTCGCGCCATAAGTGGGGAAACCACCCATAGCAAGGAGCGTATCGTAATCAAGAATACACTGTTTTTTGTATCCGGAAATGAGGTGCTGAACAAAAATTTTAAACCATTGCTGTCACTTCTGGATATTCTTCTAAGCAAAGCGACGGCAAGACAGTGTGAGGTGTTATATTTGAAGTTGATGGATCATACCGAGGAGGAAATAGCCAAACTGTTGGGTATTGGGCAATCTGCGGTAAACCAACACTCTACAAGTGTGGGCTGGAATGCCATAGATGAGGCGGTAAATTATTTTAAATTTACAATTCCAAAAGAATAGTTATGGGCATAGGCGAATTTTTGCTGCTTCAGTTTATGGCGCATCTGTGTCTGGATTATTTCTTTCAGACGGATAGGCTTGCAGAAGAAAAAAATGCGATTGGGTTTAAAAGTTCTTTCCTGTACTGGCATGCCCTTACCTGCTTTATTTTGTCCTGGTCGTTTTCACTGCAATGGGGTTTTATTTTGGGCGCGACGGTCATCACCATAACCCATTTTCTATTGGATGGACTTAAACCCGCCTTAATTAAAAATAGACTTTTGGGCAGGTATTCCTACTTTATCGATCAGGGACTGCATCTGGGAATCATATTGATAGTGGTGCTCCTGTTTGACCAGTGGATAGGCATAAGTCCATCTTTCAATGTTTCCCCCAATTTTCAATATTTAATGATAATAGCAGCATATATGGTGTGCTTGAAACCTGCAAACATTTTTATCAAGGAAGTTTTTAAGGCCACGGAAATACAGGTGACAAGCGATAACGAAATGCCCAATGCCGGCAAGGTGATTGGGGTACTGGAACGGATTTTGGCCCTTACCTTGATTTTGGTTTACCAATACTCAGCCGTTGGGCTGCTAATTGCGGCCAAATCAATTTTGCGGTATAGAAATGACGAAACCCTTAAAACGGAATATGTATTAATAGGAACCATGCTCAGTTTCGGAATTGCAGTTATTGCCGGAATCATAATCAATGCAATTAAATTCACCGGAATTGATTTTGGAGTTTAAGCAACATATTGCCAAAAATTTTCCGTATCTGCTCGAGCAGAAATGCTTGGTTGCCTGCAGTGGCGGTTTGGACAGTGTTGTCCTTACCCATCTAATGAAATCATTGAATCCTACTCTAGGCCTGGCACATTGCAATTTTTCCCTGCGGGGAAAGGAAAGCGATGGAGATGAAATGTTTGTGATTGGCCTTGCCAAATATATTGGAGTACCTGTCTATGCCGAAACTTTTGATACCGAGTTGTTTGCGAAAACCAATGGCGTCTCTACCCAAATGGCCGCCCGAACCCTGCGATATGAATGGTTTGGAGAGATCATGGAAAATTTCAAATACGATTATCTCCTCACGGCACATCATCTTGATGACGACCTGGAAACCTTTTTTATAAATCTCTCCCGCGGAACCGGAATTTCAGGCCTTACGGGTATTCCCCCTAAAAATGGAAATATAATAAGGCCCTTGCTGCCATTTTCACGGGAACAGATCCTGACGTATGCCGAAAGCAACAACTTGAAATGGCGCGAAGACAGCAGCAATCAAAAACCGGATTATCTGAGGAATAACATCCGCTTGAGAGTATTGCCAAAATTCAAGGAGATCAATGATTCCGTTTTGCGGAATTTTAAAACGACCCAAAAAAACCTCCAAGCGTCCCGAAGTCTGATCGAGGATTATATGGCCTTAATCTATAATCTCGCCGTTGTCAAGGACGGAGCTATTTATAGGATCAATATTCAGAAACTCCGCGAAATTCCAAATACCGAAGCTCTGTTATATGAACTGCTCCACGGGTTCGGTTTCACCGAGTGGAACGATATTTCGTCGCTTCTCTTTGCCCAAACGGGAAAGCAACTATTTTCAATAACCCATACCCTATTAAAGAACCGGGATGAGTTGCTCTTAAAAAAAATTGATTCCACTGAAGTTGGGGAAGAATTTCTTGTTTCGGAAGAGGGGATTGATTTTCCCATAGAGTTGAAAATAAATCTTGTTGAGGAAATAGGAGATACCGGAAAGGATACCATCTATGTGGCCGCCGAAAAACTGAAATTTCCTCTCAAACTCCGGAAATGGAGGGAAGGCGATAGTTTTCGCCCCTTTGGGCTTAATGGAAAAAAGAAAGTGAGCAAATTCTTTAAGGACGAAAAGCTGTCCCGGATCGAGAAGGAAAGGATTTGGTTGCTGCTGAGCGATGGGAGGATTGTGTGGATTGTCGGTTTCCGGATGGATGATTATTTTAAAGTTGAGGAGACCACTGAGAAGATAATTCAGATTTCAACCCGGGATGTTCGATAGGGTTCATCTTAAAAATAAGAATCCCGATCACTGGGACCGGGATTCTTTAACAAACCTAACTTAGTAAACTTTACAGCGTATCAAGATTATTTTTCATCCCCACAAAAAATAGTTGATACAGCAATCCACTAATTCTATGATTACAAATATAATGCGTAGCACCATCCTGCATATACGTGTTTGCACTTATTTTTGGGTGCGGAATAATATTTCAGGCTGAGTTAATTTGTAGTAAATTTGAAGGGATGAAGAACATTAAAAAAATTGCGGTTCTCACCAGTGGAGGTGATGCGCCGGGGATGAATGCTGCTATTCGGGCAGTGGTAAGAGCATGTGCTTACAACAACCTAGGCTGTATAGGGGTCTATCGTGGATTTGCGGGATTGATAGAAGGAGACTTTAAGAACCTGGATGCAAGATCGGTCAAGAATCTGATAAATCGAGGTGGTACTTTTTTGAAATCCACCCGTTGCGAGGAGTTTAGATCCACGCACGGCCGGATGCAGGCCTTGGAGAACTTGAACAATGCGGCTGTAGAAGCCCTGATAATTATTGGAGGGGACGGCTCCTTTATGGGAGGTTCTGTTTTTTCTGAGGAATGTGGCTTTCCGGTAATCGGGATTCCGGCCACTATTGACAACGACATAAGCGGCACGGACTATACCATAGGCTACGATACCGCATTGAATACCGTGTTAGAGGCGGTTGATAAAATTCGGGATACTGCCAGTTCGCACAATCGGTTGTTTCTCGTGGAAGTAATGGGGCGGGATTCGGGAAATATCGCTTTAAATGCCGGAGTAGGAGCGGGGGCGGAGGACATATTGATTCCAGAACAAAATAGGGGAGTAGACCATTTAATGGCGTCGCTTAAACGCGGGAAGGCCTCCGGAAAATCCTCGAGTATTGTTATTGTCTCCGAAAAGGACCAAATTGGAAAAAACATTTTTGAATTGGCACGGTTGATTGAAACCCAGCTATTGGACTACGAGGTGAGGGTTACCGTACTGGGCCATATTCAGCGTGGAGGCTCTCCCAGTTGTTACGACCGCGTGCTCGCGAGTAGATTGGGAGTAGGAGCTGTGGATGCTCTCTTAAATGGCGAAAATGGGGTAATGATGGGCATTGTCCACAATAAAGTGATCGCGGTTCCCTTTTCACAAATACCCAGAGGCTTGAACACGGTTGATGAGGAGTTGGTCCGCGTGGCGGATATTGTCTCCCTGTGATTTAATTTTGAAATCCCAATGTCGTTCATGGTATTACCGTTGATGGTAGGTAATGAACGCAAAGAAACTAAGGCGTAAAGCACGGGGATTGGATTATTAAACATATCTTTTAATGCTCGGTTGAGGCAATAAGGATATTAAAAAGAAATATTATGATAAAAGTAGGAATTAATGGGTTTGGCCGT
>CAYXDM010000115.1:0-7247 GCA_964463595.1 uncultured Aequorivita sp.
TTGAACAGATCCATTTCAGGAGCAAATTTATTTTCTGATGTGGCCAAACGGGAAATTGCGAGTATAACACGGAGCGATCTTTCCCTGATAATCTCGGAGTTTGAGATGGAATACTTGAAAACAAATTCAGGATTCCAGATGATATACTCTGCTATTTGCCGTTCTTGATTGAAAAAACCCCCGAAACGACCTCCAGTTTTGGCGATCGCAAGAATTTTGTCGCTTTTGGAAATCTGCTGCATGCGCCCAATGTTGATGCCGTGCTGCAACTAAAAGAATTGTGGCCCGCAATCAAAGAACAACTGCCACAAGTGGAATTACATGTTTACGGGGCTTATGCACCACAGCAAATCCTCCAGCTCCACAATGAACGGGAAGGGTTTTTGGTTAAGGGCTGGATTGAAGATTTAAAACCAACCCTTGAAAAATATCGACTTCAGCTGGCTTACCTTCGCTTTGGGGCGGGACTTAAAGGAAAACTTGTGGACGCCCTGCGCTTCGGATTGCCTTCCATAACCACAGAAATCGGTGGCGAAGGTTTAAATGGAGAATTAAATTTTGGGGGGAAAATCACTTCTTCCAAAGAGGATTTTGTCACAGCCGCAGTGGAATTTTATACACGGGAAAATTTGTGGAGCGCCGCACAGAAAAATGGATTTGAAATTATTGAACACCGGTTCCAAAAACATATTTTCTCAAATGGGTTCAAGGAAAGAATTGATTTCCTGGTCCAAAATCTTGAGCAACACAGACAACGGAATTTTATGGGGCAAGTGCTCCAACATCAAAGCTTACAGGCTTCAAAATATCTCAGCAAATGGATTGAGGCAAAGAATACCACAACCAGTTCCTCTGTTTGTTATGCAAATAGCAATGAGGTAAGAGAGGAATATCGATAAACACTTTCCGGGCCCCCTCTTTATTAATTGAAAATTTTTTGACTTCCAAAATTGCCTTCGTCTCATAGATGGGTATATTTGGAAGACATTTCAAATTTATTTTTCCAATCGATCTGGATAATGAATATTCTCCTGTCTTAAATTGTTGAATGGATAAGCTAAAGGGAATTATTTCCGTAATTCTGGGGGCTGCAAGTTACGGATTATTGGCAACCGTAGTGAAAATGGGAAATCTACAGGGACTGGATGCGAGCGGACTTGTGTTTTTCCAATATTTTTTCGGATTTATAGGGCTTGTGTTTCTTTCTTTCCTCAATAAGGGAAAAATAAAAACCAACAAACCAAGATATAAATCTAAATTCAGACTCATCCTTTTTGGAACTTCCCTGGGGCTAACCAGTTGTTTTTACTATCTCTCCATACAATATATCCCTGTTTCCATTGCCATCATATTGTTGATGCAGGCAATATGGCTGGGCGGGGTTTTTGAAATTTTCCTGGATAGAATAAAACCGGAGCCCTTAAAGGTGATTGGCAGTATTGTTGTTCTTTTGGGCACTGTTCTGGCTGTAAATATTTTTGAAAACTTGCATGACCTCAGTTACCTGGGTCTTGGTTTTGGACTACTTGCGAGTGTGTCCTTCACCGTCACCCTTACTGCTACCAATAGGGTTGCGAGTGCATTGCCCGCAATTACCAGAAGTAAGTACCTCGTTCTCGGCGGCCTATTGACTGTTTTGGTTTTTTGGAATCTCGAAATTTTCCAGAATCTGGATCTCAGCACAGTAAATATGTATTATTTTGGTTTGTTCCTTGCATTTTTCGGGTGTATTGTTCCCCCTATTCTTTTCAATAAAGGGTTTCCGCTTACCGGCATTGGGCTTGGAAGTATTCTGTCCGCCGTCGAGATCCCCGTTTCAATTTTTTCGGCAATGCTATTATTGGACGAAAAAGTGAAAATAATCCAATGGGTGGGTGTTTTCATAATTTCGGTCGCCGTAGTAATCATCAATTTAAGGTACTTGAAACAGACGAGAAGTAGGGGAGGCCGGCCTTAGTTTGAAAAGGTTAGTTATGCTGATTATTTTTTCAGAATGATTATTTTTTTAAGAAATTTCTTTAAATTAAATAAGTATGTCTTTTGGATATTACACAAATTTGCTATATTTTGCAAGCAAAGATTAAACAAATCCAAGCGTTTTAAAAGTTAGAAGAAAACTTTATTTTGCCCGCCTTAACCTTCATTGTCGCCCGTTTGTTATATTTACCCCGTGAAGGAACACAACGGTTTTGACACAACATCTCCCCAAAAAAAAGGAAATATCGTTTTTATAGTATTCAGAGATAATATGGATATTAATCATTTTTTTAAAGATCGTCCTATTATTAGAGGACGGAATATTCAGTTCACCTATGCCATGGGGCAGGAATTGGAAAATTCCATTGCCTATGCCCAAGATTCAAAGGCCCTGAAGGCCATTAATAAGATTCCCCATATTTCCATGGTAATAACAAACCGGCAACTGGCGGAGGAGGTATGTGGGGCCAAAGGGGTGGTGGTAAGCGAAAATCCACAAAGGGATTTTTTTATGTTGCACAATTTTATGGTCAAACAAAACCATATAGCCCAGCTCAATGGAAATTATATAGATGATTCTGCTCTAATTGCATCCACTGCCCGGATTGGATCCAACGTAACCATTGGGAAAAACGTTATCATTGAGGATTACAGTATCATTGAATCCAATACTGTTATCGGTGACGATTGTGAAATTGGCCCCTTTGTGGTTATCGGCACCAAAAGTATGCAAAGGACATTGATAGATGGACAGTTGTACCATTTGGAATATGCGGGCGGAGTAAAGATAGGCAAAAGATCCAGGGTGCTCACCGGGGCTATTATCCAAAAACCTTATCAAGCTTTTTACACCCTAATTGGAGACGATTCCGTAATAAGTACCAAAGTAATTGTGGGGCATGGCAGTAAAATTGGAAATAGGACATTAATTTCCGGGGGTTCGGGTGTGGCGGGAAATTGTGTTTTGGGTGATGATGTATGGATTGGCTCGGGCGCTATGGTTTCCGACGGAATAAGGGTTGGAGATAGGGCAAAAGTTTTGCTGGGTAGTATAGTGGTCAAGGATGTGCAACCGCAGGAAGTTGTTTCCGGAAATTTCGCCATTGATCATAAAAAAAATATTAGACATCAAATAAATATTAAACGTTGAAAGAAATACAATTGGAATTCAGCTTTAAGGGAGACCGGAATTATGTTCACGGAACGGACGTTTATATGAAAATCATAAAGGAAATGAATCTTCTTGGCTATGGAGAATGGAAATCCATGGAATTGAACATCAAAAGGATATGCCACCACAATTTAACTTGTTTCCTTTCCGAAAAGAAACAAGTCCATGAGGATGAGGTGATCAATTTTACCCTTAAGAAGGATACAGGCAGGATTTACGGATCTATTATTGAGAATCCGGACAAAGTGATTTCTTCGCGCTATCCCTTCAGGGAGGAAGATATCTTTCGGTATGCCCATGTGGATTACGAACAGGAATCGATAACCTATAACAATCCGCAAAACACCTTTTATACCATTGAAATTATTCTCGCAATAGCTAAATTATACCTGGAAAAAGCAGTGGACGATTCGGTGAAATGGTATTTTAGGAGAATTACACTGTCGAGACCCATCGGGGAAATTGAGACCCATTCCGTCCACTTGCAAAAGGCATCACAAAAAAACGGATTTATCGGATTTGATCTTTTTATCGGGAATAAACAATTTGGTGAAGGGTATGCCGCCGCCATACCTTCCGGAATCTCATTGCAATAATTCCATAAAAAATTTGGCATCCAGCCGTTTATGGAATAGGGCCTTCGTTTTATTTCTTGATAAGCTTCTGTACCAATCCCTCCAGTCCGTTCAGTTTCAGTTCGTACATTTCCAGCATCATCCGGCCCAACTTACCTTCGGGAAATCCTTTTTGGTTAAACCACACAAAATAATATTCGGGAATGTTTGCCAGGTAATAGCCTTTGTATTTGCCAAAGGGCATTTTATAGTTGGCGAGCTCAATGAGATGGCCAGGATCCGGACTACTTCCAGGGTTCATATTCCTTTAGTTTTTGGGCGATTCTCATTTCCCAAGCCTTTTCCTTTTCCAGATTTTGGGAATGGTCGGTTTCAGCATCAAATTTCTTTTGCATCGCCTTGCGTTGTGCCTCGACTTTAAGAAAAATGCCTTCTATCTCGCTTTTTACATTCTTTGAAAACCTCTTCTCGGCCAGCCGTTTGCGGAGAATACGGGCGTGAATTTCAGAGATGTCAAAATGTGCCTGCTCGTGGTTTAACACATTCTGGGAAACTTTGTCCTGAAGATACCAGGATTCCTGCGGATTGAAAAAACTCTGTACGGAATAGGAAACTTTTGCCTCATTTCCTGATATGGAATAGGAAAACTTAAAATCTATTCCGGTTCCGGTACTAGCTACAAAACCCACATTCAGCCTAGGAGTGCCACGAAAATCATCCCAGCTTAGCTTTTCATTTTCATTCCAATAAATCTTTTCGGAATGTGGCTGGGGAAGGAGGAATAAGGGAGAAAAAATAAAAGCCAAAAATAGTTTCATGATAAAGGGGAATTATAAATACGGGCCATTTTTTACCGTAATATCAAAGCAGTCTGGATGTTTTTATTCACCCCAGTTAAAATCGATTATCATTTCAATATCTGGATGCAGACTGTGCAAAACGGGGCAGGTTCTTCCGGTATTCTCGAGGATTTTTCTTGATCTCCCATCGATTCCCGAGGGAAAATCCAAAACAACTTCAATTTTTGATATTCTCCGGGGATCGGAAGCCATCGTTTTGGTTACCACGGCGGTGGTGCCGTCCATGTTTACGTTCAGATCGCGCGCCTTGATTCCCATTACGGTAATCATACAATTTGCCAACCCAGTGGCGACGGTATCGGTAGGAGAGAAGGCCTCTCCTTTTCCTTGGTTATCGGTGGGAGCATCGGTAATATATGTGTTGCCCGATTTAAGATGTTCATTTTGGGTACGGAGATTTCCCATATATTTTACTTTTGAGGTGCTCATTCTACGATTTCAAATTTAAGGTCCTTATTGTATTTAAGAATATATGCCGCCTGATTGCAGTAGCCCTCATCGTCAGATTTCTCATAACGAAATTTATTTTCGAGATACACCGTTTCACTTTCGGGAAGAATGGCGTCATAGATATTTTTTTCTGAGGCTAATCTGAGCAGGACATCGTAGGTTACATCAAAACCACGGATAGCAAATCGATTTGGAAATACTCCGTATTTGTTTTTATAACTGGTCACAAAAGGAGCGTGGGTGTCCTCGGGCAAAGTTTGGTTTACGGATGGGAAAGTAAAGTTGAGTTTTACCAATCGGTTGTTTGAGACTTCGTGCCATTCGTAAGCATCATTCCTCTGCAAGGTAAAAAGGCGGAGTTTAAAATGGCTGGGCATGGAGGCCAATACATTTACCGCACTGCTTACCATTACCGGATTTTCCGTTTCCAATACCACCCAGTTATCCCTGCCATCAGCCACTAGGGCGGAAATATCGGCAAGCTGAATATAATCTTTCCCCGGGGAAAGGATTTTTGCGCCAGGAAGTGCTGCCTGCAACATTTCCCTTTGTTTTTGACGTTTGGAGTCTGATATGATAATAATGTTTTTGCCAGAGGAATGGGTCTTGAGGTATCTGATCATCAATTTCTCCAAGACCGAATTGGTTGGAAGGGTCTGGAATAGATTTTTGTTCATGTCCATATCCCTATTGCTCAAGGGCGAAAACACGGGGATTTTATGTTTTTCCAATAGGGAAGCGGCCTTTTCCACGTTTTTTTGGAGTAAGGGGCCAATTACCGCATCGACGTTTTCAAAATCTTTGTCGGCAATTATGGAAGCAACCTTCCCGTCGCTTTTTTCGGTATCATATACGTCTAGGGTTACGGGAATTCCTTGATCCTTTGCAAATTCTGCGGCCATTAGGGCGCCGCTGTAAAAATCCAGGGCAATGCGCAGGGTGGGGTTCCTTTTCAGTAAATCCTGGTCCGTTTGGGTTGAATCGGCCACGTTCTTGTTCAAATCAAAAGGGAGCATCAGCGCCACCGTCTTCATTCGTCTGTTCTCTATTCTTTTTTCAAGATCCACGGTAGAGATATCTCCCTTGGGAAGAAAATCGCCCGACTTTGGGATTTTCAAGATCATACCTTCTCTCAAGCCGTCCTTAGCATAGGGGTTGAGGGCGATAATCTCTTCCTCTGAAAGGCCGAATTTCACCTTAAGTCTGTAAAAACCTTCTTTTGGTTTTACTTCATAAAATTCAAAATTGTCCTCATTAATTTCTGCGTTTTCAATTATGGTTTCATCGGGCACAATCAGTACTGAACCGATTTTTAGTTCGTCTCCCAAATCGGGATTCAAATCCTCCAGTTCAGCGATGGATATACCGTATTTTCTGGCAATCCCATATTTGGTCTCTTTGGGCTGCACGGTATATTGTTGGGTGCCCGGAGGGATTCCCCCAATATTTGGATTGACCATCCCCTTATCTCGATCCAGCATGGGGACCAATAGAATTTCCCCCTTTTTCAATCCTCTGGAATACAGTTCCTTGTTCAGTTTTTTAAGTTCGTCAACGCTAACGTTATATTGTTGTGCGATCCCATAAAGAGTTTCCTTGCTCCTCACTTTATGTTCCCGATATTTGGAACCCGATTGGGTGGCCCCGCCCTTTTTTGCAGGCAGGATGAGAATACTGTTCACCTTCAAACCATCTTTGGCATCCGGGTTTAGATTATATAATGTGCTTTCCGAAATATCATAATCCTTGGCTATGCTATAGGCAGTTTCTCCCGTTTGGACGGCATGGCTTATATAGGTTTGTTGTTGGGCCGCCGAACCGCAGCTTACGGTAAAAAGAATGACCACGGAAATGTAGATAAAACATTTCATCATATTGAAGATGGATTTTTTTGATTTGCAAAACATATTCTCAAGTTCTAGTTACCTATTCCCATTCAATAGTTGCGGGCGGTTTAGAGCTTATATCATAGACTACCCTATTAACGCCTTTCACGCGGTTTATTATATTATTGCTCACTTCCTGAAGAAATTCATAGGGAAGGTTTACCCAATCTGCAGTCATGCCGTCTGTGGATTCTACCGCACGAAGGGCAACCACTTTTTCATACGTTCTTTCGTCTCCCATTACCCCTACACTGTTTACGGGAAGCAATATAGCTCCTGCCTGCCATACCTTGTCATATAGCCCCCACTTTCGCAACCCATCGATAAA
>CAYXDM010000116.1:0-7138 GCA_964463595.1 uncultured Aequorivita sp.
TATTGCCAAGCATCTCTTTGCGTAGGCGGGTGCAAAAATACAACAAGTTTTTACTTTGGCAAACGTTTTTAAAAAAAATCCGGAACTTTCTTTGAGGTCTGGCTCCTCTGATTTTATATCATAAAGATTTCAGTCGCGAAGAAACAAAATTTTTATCTCAATAGTGTTAAGTTTTTATACCTTTGCAGCCATTTTAAAGATCGTGCATGTTTCATAAGAATTTCAAGTTGGTTTTGGCTGCACTCGTCATTGTGGCGGCCGTGTGGCAGTTCACCGAAAGATACGTGGGCAACGGCATCATGCTTATTTTGCTTTCCTTGGTGTTCATTTTTCTTTATTTCAAGAATGAAATTATCCTGCTGGCCTTTTTAAGACTTCGGAAGCAGGATTTTCCGGGGGCAAAAAAATGGCTGGACAAGATCAAGAACCCAAAGGCGGCCCTGGTACCAAAGCAGGAGGGATACTACAACTACCTCAATGGGCTTATGGTAACCCAGACCAATATGAATGAGGCCGAGAAATATTTCAGGAAAGCGGAAAAACTGGGGCTGAACATGTCTGCCGATATGGCGATGACCAAATTGAACTTGGCGGGTATCGCAATGACGAAGAACAGAAAACGCGAGGCCGAAATGCTCCTTGCCGAAGCCAAGACCCTCGACAAACACAATATGCTGGACGAACAGATAAAAATGATGAGACAGCAAATGAAGAAGGTGAACCAACCCCGACAACAATTTGGACGTGGTGCGCGCGGAGGAAGGAAATTTTAAAATATCCCGAACCCTATTTCGATTCCATCACCAATTTTCCCCAAAATTCTATTCAACCCAAAACACGTTTGTTAAAAATTCAAAAAATCCTTATCTTCACACGGATAATCTTGGTTTATGCGCAAAAAATTACTGCTGATTTTTTTTATGGCCTTCATTTTCATGCAATCCAATTCACAGGTGGACATGGAAAAGGGGATTCTATTTTCTGAGGCCATAGACAGGAATATAAAGAATTATATCCAGAATTCACAAAAAGCCTATTATTATGGGGATTTTGAACGAGTGGATTTTCTTTTCGACTCCCTGGTCGATCATGTTGTTGTAGGGAGTTATCTGGACAACTTTAAGGTGAAACAATTATCGGGAAGAAAAATCGAGTTTTCCAAATTTGAGAAGCCCATTTTCCTGATCACATACTCTTCTTGGTGTACCCCAGGGATCGGTGAAATTCCGGCGCTGAATGAGATCGCAAAAAATTATCACAAGCAAATTGATTTTGTGGTATTATTTTGGGATTCCAAGAAAAACGCGCGGAAGGCCAGCAGAAAGTATTCCAACAAAATCAAAATTGTATATGTGGATGAGCTGGAAAATTCTGACAATTATATTGTAAATAGAATTAAGCATAGCCTGGGCCTGCCAATTTCTCTTTTAATTGCCAAAAACAAACGGATAATTGCCGTAAAACGGGGGGCAATCCATTTTTATGATAAAGAATATGAAGATTCCTTCGAACTGAACTACAACACTTTTCATAGAAGAGCTACCAGGGTTGCCGGTACCGCCCTGTGAAAAAGGCTAAAACGGAAAACTCCCGCTATATCTTGGTGTAATAACCATCTTCCGGAATCTCAATAAAATATTCTTTTCCAGATGCGTTTTTCAGAAAAGTATCCCGCAGCCACGGATTGTGGATTTTCAATATTTTGTAGTTGATGCCGTATGGCTTTACCCATTCTGCCCAATCGGCCACTGGCGTGTTGACCATCACCTTATAGGTAGGAATGGGAGTGTATAAATCCTTTTCCCTAAAATTGAAACCATATTTTTTGGGATTGTTCATGATTTCCTTAAGGGCCAAGATCCTAAAAACATACCTACTGGTCTCGCTATTGAGCAGCAGGTCGTAATAACTGGACTGTTTTTGCCTCCCTATTTGTCTGGTCATTCCGGCTACCCCTGCATTATAGGAAGCCGCAGCCATGGTCCACGAGCCAAATTTATCTTTGGATTTTCTTAAATATTCGGCTGCGACCTTTGTGGCTTTTTCGAGATTATATCGTTCGTCCACGTAATCATTTATTTCAAGGCCATATTCGATGCCGGTGGCTTTCATAAAATGCCAGATCCCCGAGGCGCCGGCGGGCGAACTGGTATATTCCAGACCGCTTTCCGCTACCGCAAGATATTTGAAATCATCGGGTAGCCCATATTCTTTCAAAAGCGGCTCAATAAGCGGAAAATACTTATTGGCGCGTTTAAACAGCAATAATGCATTGGATTGCCAATAGGTGTTCACCAACAACTCCCTATCAAACCTTTCCCGGATATCCGGATCATTTAAAGGCACGGCCTCCCCAGCAAAATCGAGATGTTCGGGCAAGGGCAAGGCATAAATATTATAATCGTTGACCAATTTTTTCTGCAAAGTCTCATCAGAGGGTGCCTCCTGAACGGCGTTGATACTTATGGTGCACACAAATACAATTGTGAGTCCCAGTCCTATTTTTCCAAATTTACCTATCGTTCCCATTCCGAAAATTTTCCTTAAATATAATGAATAAAGATATTTCTATCTAGGGAGCGGCCAATTAATCCCTGAATATCCGCAGGAGCAAGCGCGAAATTTCCCTGCCCCTGTTTAAGATCATTATATGTGTTCCATTATGGATAACTTCGCATTCCGATATATATTTTATGGGGAACACGCTATCTTTTTCGCCGTGGATATGGATTACCTCCGGCAGTGGTTCCTTCCGGTTCCAGGTCACCATTTTTTCCAGGGCCCAGCTCAGATATCGTTTGTCGCGAACATGAAGATACTGCTGGTATAGCTTCAATCTCTTTTCCGATCGTGGACCTATCGAGAATTTTGTAAGATCTTCCGTACTAGAAACCAAAGTGGTGGGAAGGAGCTTATAGACACCTGTTCTTGCGGCAAGTTTCATGGTTTTAGGAAGCTCCTGCCCGCTCTTGACGCTTGAAATGATGATCAGCTTTTTTAAATCCAGGAATCGGCTCATTTCCTGCACCACTACCCCACCGAAGGAAACCCCAATCAAGATGGCATTGGGCTCTACGACCCGGTCGGCCATTCTCTTGGCATAATCTATCAGCGATTCTTTGTTTTCCGGAATCAACCAGTCCAGAATTCTGATTTCGTATTTTTCTTTGGGGAAACGGATATTCTGGAAGATTTCGCCACCAGCTGCCATTCCGGGCACAAAATAAACGACCGTTTTATCTTTATCCATAAGCCTCGTACACATAAAAATTGGGAAACCCAAAGATTATCCGTAAATTTACACAGCAAAGATAAGCCTAAATATATTTTACATTACCTCTTCTATTCATTTTGATTTACTTCAATACCAGTAGCTTATTCTGTTGGGGAAAATCGCAGTAAAGAGGTTATTTTTTCCTTATGCCCATAAAAGAAGGAAATAAGATAAATTGAAATAAAACAACTCCCAATGACTGAAGAAGTAGAAATAATCGACAATGAATTCCTAAGACAGTTCGAGCTGAATGTTGAAGGGAAAATGGCACGGATAGAGTATGCCCTTCAGGAACGCAAGATTTTTTTGACCAAATATGAAATGCCGGAGGAAATGGAGGAAAAGGGCTTACGGGATATCTTCATTAAGGCCGTATTTGAAGAAGTAAAAAACAGGGGTATCAACTTGGTTCCCACCAGCCCCGAAATTGCCGGGTTTATGCGGAAAAACCGAAGAAAATATAGAGATCTATTGCCAGTTGGGATTAATATTTAATAGCGTCTGCGACTCCTCTTCCCTAAATGAAATACGACCGGTTTTCGTAATCCACTGAAAAACGGAAGGAGCCAAATATTTTCCCCTAAATTTAATTGGAAAAAATCACCGCCTGCTCTTGGCCGACCAAAACAAATTTTTGAAAATTGGGTCAGACCGAAACCGCTTCTGTCACTTTAAACCTGACCAATCCATCGGCATCAATTTTCTCGAGAGTTACCTCTTGCAAGGTGTTTACCAATTCCGGATTCCAGGGAGTTTTTACTTTTACGTAATTTTCTGTAAACCCGTGAAGGTAACCTTGTTTGTTTTCTCCCTCAAAAAGGACGGTTCGCAAGGTTCCTATCTGACTTTCATAGAAAGCTCTCCGTTTTTTCACCGAAAGACCGCGCAACATTTTACTTCTCTTATTCCGGACCTTTAAAGGCACCACCCCCTCCATTTCGGCCGCAGGGGTATTGTCCCGTTCAGAATAAGTGAAAACGTGGAGGTAGGAAATATCAAGCTCGTTCAGGAAATTATAGGTCTCCAGGAAACGTTCGTCTGTTTCCCCGGGAAAACCTACGATAACGTCTACGCCAATACAGGCATCCGGCATCAATTCCTTGATTTTCCTTACTCTTTCCACATAGAGCTCACGCATATAGCGCCGGCGCATCAGTTTTAGAACTTCATTTGAACCACTTTGCAACGGAATATGGAAATGGGGCACAAAAGTCCGGGAATCCGCAACAAATTCAATGATTTCATCCTTCAACAAATTGGGCTCTATGGACGAAATTCGCAATCGCTCAATTCCCTTTACCTTATCCAAGGCCTGCACCAATTCAGAAAAAGTATGTTCGTGTTTTTTGTTGCCGAATTCCCCTTTTCCGTAGTCGCCGATGTTCACCCCGGTAAGCACGATTTCCTTAATTCCCTGTCGTGAAATATCGAAGGCATTCTTTAATACGTTTTCCAAGGTGTCGCTTCGGGAAATTCCCCGCGCCAGAGGGATCGTACAATAGGTGCATTTGTAATCGCAGCCATCCTGCACCTTTAAGAAAGCCCGGGTACGGTCCCCCAGGGAATAGGAACCCACATAGAAATCGGCTTCCTCAATCTCACAGGAATGTACCTCTCCAAAATCATTCTTGGAAAGGTCGTTAAGGTAATCGGTAATCTTGAATTTTTCGGTGGCACCCAATACCAGATCCACTCCTTCTACATCCGCAAGTTCGTGTGGTTTTAATTGTGCATAACAACCAACCGCCGCTACAAATGCATTGGGATTTGCCTTTTGTGCCTGTTTTACTATGGTTTTGAACTTTCTGTCTGCATTATCGGTTACACTGCAAGTATTGATAACATATATATCCGCCATTTTATCAAACTCCACTCGCTCAAAGCCTTCATTTTCAAAACTTCTGGCAATGGTAGAGGTCTCGCTGAAATTAAGCTTGCATCCGAGGGTGTAGAAGGCGACTTTTTTTGAAGGCTGCATTGTTGTACTTTTGGGATATGAGGGCACAAAGATAATTATTTTTGTTGGGAGGCGGAAGTTGGGATCAAGAAGCCCTTATCCATATTTCGCAAGGAGCTTTGTGTTTTAAAAATCTTTTTTTTGCAAAAACCATTTGGAACTCGGGTAAGAGATCGCTATTTATCCATTCGTTCGCAAAATAAGTTCCGAAAATGAATCGAATGGGTTTATAAGAGCTGGTGTGATTTGATGAATATGCTTATGCTTGTAGACATAAAATCAATATTAAAAATTAACTTCGTGCTTCAAGGTTCCAACTTTCCTTATTTACTCTCAATATTCTGCGCAAGCTTTATATTCCTTTCATGCGCGAATAAACCGGATGAAAATCTGGACCATCTTGTTTTCCACTATAACGAACACGGCAATATTCCCACACTTGATCCGGCGTTTGCCCGAAACCCACAGGCCATTTGGCCGGACAATCAACTCTATAACGGCCTGGTTCAACTGGACGACTCCTTGAATATTATACCGGACATCGCCAAAAGTTGGATTGTGGACGATTCCACTTTTACCTATACCTTTTATCTTAGGGACGATGTTTATTTCCACAAAAACAAAGTATTTGGAAAAGATTCCACCCGGACCGTAAAGGCCTCGGATTTCGTATATAGTTTCGACCGACTGACCGATGAAAAAGTTGCCTCCTCGGGCAGTTGGGTCATGAATTATGTAGAAAGCTATAAGGCCCAAAATGATACCACCCTAAGCATTCAACTGAAACAACCGTTCCCGGCATTTTTAGGACTGCTGTCTATGCGGTATTGCTCGGTGGTTCCTAGGGAGGCCATTGAATTTTATGGGAATGAATTCCGGAGAAATCCTGTGGGAACCGGCCCCTTTCAGTTTAAAATGTGGGAAGAAAATGTGAAGTTGGTATTCAGGAAAAATCCGCTCTATTTTGAAAAAGATGAAAACGGAATCCGCCTCCCGTATTTGGAAGCGGTGGCAATAACCTTTTTACCCGATAAACAAAGTGAGTTCCTTCAGTTTGCCCAGGGAAAGTTGGACTTCATCTCCGGATTGGACAACAGTTATAAGGATGAACTGCTAACAACCCGAGGTGAACTTCAACCAAAGTACAACGATATGGCCTATATGATTACGGGGCCCTATCTGAATACCGAATATCTGGGATTCTTTCTAAAAACAACCACGCCTGAAATAAATAGCAAAGCGCTACGACAAGCCATAAACTACGGTTTTGACAGACAAAAAATGGTAACTTATCTCCGGAACGGAATGGGAATTCCGGCCATCCATGGCTTCATTCCAAAAGGACTTCCGGGCTATGATGAAATTGAAGGGTATTCCTACCACCCAGAAAGAGCAAAGGAACTGATCCGAGAATACATCAGTGCTACGGGCGACCAAAAGCCTGAAATCGTTATCGGTACCAACAGTCAATATCTGGATTTGTGTGAATATATTCAACGGGAACTTGAGAAAATTGGCATTGCCGTAACTATTGATGTAATGCCGCCTTCCACACTTCGCCAAATGAAGAGCACAGGGGAATTGGACATTTTTAGGGGAAGTTGGATTGCCGATTATCCGGATGCGGAAAATTATCTCTCTCTCTTTTACAGTCCCAATTTTGCGCCCAATGGACCAAACTATATGCACTTCAAAAATGCTACCTACGATTCGCTATATGAAAAATCCCTTGGAATCTCTGAAATTGAAGAACGAAGAATGTTATATGCCAGAATGGACTCAATTATAGTTGAGGAAGCCGCGGTTGTACCTTTATTCTATGATATGGCAGTTCGTTTTGTAAACAAGAAAGTCAGTGGTCTGGGAATAAATCCGCAGAATTTTTTGGTGTTGAAAAATGTCAGGAA
>CAYXDM010000117.1:0-7040 GCA_964463595.1 uncultured Aequorivita sp.
TATGTTTTTCTGATATACATTTAATTATTGATGGTAAAAGGTTTTCCGCTGTACGGTTTAGCATATTCGTCTTCTAAATTACCTTCAAGCACAAATTTTTCCATATCCTTTCGGGTGATTTCGCCTTTCAGATATTTTTCTATCATAAGCCCTGCAATTCTGCCTGCCCATCGAGATCCCCAATATCCATTTTCTACAAATACTGCCACGGCAATTTTGGGATCATTCTTAGGGGCAAATGCCACAAATATAGAATGGTCCGTGAGCTGTACACGCTTCCCGTCAATTCGTGTGTAGTTTTCGGCAGTACCGGTCTTGCCACAAATTTCAATTTCAGGAATGCGTATCGATGCTGCGGTTCCGCGCTCATATACCTGAAACATTCCTTCAACGATTGGCTCAAAGTTTTCGCGCCCCACAGTGGTAAAATGCTTTTCCTTGAACTTTTGGGGAATCGTGTCCGGGCCTTTTATGTTTTTGATGATATGGGGCGTATAATAATATCCTCGATTTGCGATGATGGCCGTAACATTTGCCATTTGAATGGGGGTAAGCAATACCTCACCTTGGCCAATTGCATTTGAAATGGTAGCCAATGAAGACCATCGATGTTGGGGATATTGATGGATCCTATTATAATAATCGGAGGTGGGAATATTGCCCCGTCTTCCACTGGGAAGGTCATAACCCAGAAAATTGCCTAATCCGAAACTGCTTAAGTGCATTCTCCATCGGTCTATTCCCTCTTGGGGAGTGGAGTATTTATCCATAATATTTTTATAGACCACACAAAAATAAGTGTTGCACGAACTGGCAATCCCAGAAACCATTCGGGTCGGTCCCCTGTGGTGGCATCTAAGAATTTGTCTTCCATAATGATAACCGCCTTGGCAGTGAACGGTTTGGTTTACGTCAATTGCATTTTCCTCCAGCCCAATCAGAGCGGTAAGTGCCTTGAAGGGGGAGCCAGGTGGATATTCGCCCATTAGCACTCGATCATACAACGGTTTTCTGATAGTGTCGTACCACAATCTGGTGAAATTTTTGGAGCGGTCTCGTCCAACAAGAAGTGCCGGATCATAGCTTGGCGCCGAAACGAGGGCCAATATTTCACCACTACTGGGTTCTATGGCCACAATTCCGCCGCGTTTGTTTATCATTAATTGTTGGCCATATTCTTGTAGATCTGAATCAATGGTCAGTTGGATGTCGTGCCCTCGAATAGGTAAAGTGTCGAAAGTTCCGTCTTTATATGGACCAATTTCCCGGTTGAACCTGTCTTTTTGGATATACTTTACCCCTTTTTTCCCCCGGAGAACATCTTCGTACTGTTTTTCTATGCCGGCAGTACCAATGAGCTCCCCCATTTGGTAGTATGGATTTTTTTCAATTATCTCTTTATTTACCTCGGCAATATAGCCCATCACGTTTGCTGAATGATCTACTTGATAATCCCGCAAAGAGCGTCTTTGGATATAAAAACCTTCAAATTTGTACATTTTTTCCGATAGTGAAGCGTAATCGGCTTTGTTCAATTGCGGTACGACCACTGAAGGTAACCGTGGAGAATATGCCGTGGCTTTGTGCAAAATATCCTTGAATTCTTCTTTCGTTATCCTCAACAATCCACAAAATTCCAGAGTGTCCAATGGCTTTACTTCGTTTGGTACCACCATCACATCGTATGAAGGTTGGTTGGAGACCAAAAGCTTATTGTTCCGATCAAACATATAGCCCCGTTGTGGATAATCGTGTATGATTTTGATGGCGTTGTTTTGGTCAAGGGATCCAGTGGCGCCGTCAACCACTTGCAAATAAAAAAGCCGAGAGGCAAATAGAATGCCGCTGAGAAGAACAAGTATGAGCAGCACCACTTTTCTCATGATGTTCTTTTGGTGAACAAAATTAAACTGGCAAGAATCAGAATAAGCGTAAAGATTCCTGAAAACAATGTTGATTTCAGCAATAAGATGATATGGCCAAAATTGAATATCTCGAGGGCAAACATAACAAAGTGATGGAGCAATACTATAGAAGCTACAAATGTAAATCTTTCTGAAATAGCTGCTGTATTGAGTTTAATGCTGTTGTATTCATAGCTTATTCCAAATGAATATTTCAATGCCAACGGACGAATATATGCCACAAATGTGGTAGCTGCTGCATGAACTCCCCCTGAATCCTCAAAAATATCGATCGAAAGACCGAGCAGAAACCCCAAAAATATCAATACGGACTGATTTGCTTCCGAAGGATACAGAAGGATAAACATAATGTAAATGTAGGGATTGATGTATCCCGCCAAATTGATGTTGTTCAACAAAAATACCTGCAGCAGGACCAGCAGTATAAAACGGACAATATTCATCGTGATTTCCCTACTGTTCATCCTGGGCTCGTTTTTCCAACGTCAAGATTTCCTCGGCCTCATTGTTTTTTATTAGATAAACAAATTTGAGACTGGTCATATCATTGAACAATTCCACATTTACGTAATAATAATTGTCATCCAGATCCAAATTGAAATCGCGAACGGTTCCAATGGGGATTCCCTCTGGAAATATTGTAGATCGGCCTCCGGTAATTATGGTATCGCCCGTTTTGATTTCGGCCAATCGGGGAATGTCTATCAGTTGGACTATGTTTGGATCTTTTGTGTTCCAAATCAAAGTTCCAAAGTGGTTGGATTTTTTTAGTTTCGCATTGATCCGGCTCTTAGTGTTCAAGATGCTCTGTACGGTAGCATAATTCTCTGAGAGGTCGCTAACGATTCCTACCAATCCACGGGTGGAAATTACTCCCATATCACCAACCAGTCCATCAGACTTTCCTTTGTCCAGCGTAATTTGGTTTTTGGTTCTTGAATAATTGTTGTTTATGACCGTGGCGCCCAGATATTGAAATTTAGGAAGCATAGTGGTGTCCAATGATGGAATAGTGTCCAACTGGCTATAGGCTTCCAATCGTGTGCGCAACTTTAGGTTTTCTTCGTGTAGCTTTATATTTGAAGATTTTAATGAAAAATAATCGGTAAGATTGGTCTTGAATCTATAAATGCCTCCGGTAATGGCATTTGCCGAACTAATGAATTTGTGGCTGTGGTAATTGTGGGTCTGAATGGTCAGGAGTATTGACACAACGAAAAGCACTGAAAACAACAAGAAATTTTTGTTTCGGATGAAAAAATGGATAATCTGCTGCATCGCCGTTCGTTCTTGTTCGCGGTTTTATGGATTTTGGGCGTAATCAGGGAAATATCCATCATTTTAAAAGGCTTTCCAGATCCAGTAAATCCAAACTAGTTACTTCATCAGTACACTTTTATATTTGTTCAGGTTTTTTAAACAGATACCAGTTCCGCGGACTACGGCCCGCAGAGGATCTTCCGCAATATAGACCGGTAAGTCGGTTTTTTGTGAAAAACGTTTGTCCAATCCACGAAGCATCGATCCTCCACCTGCCAGATAAATTCCGGTATTGTATATGTCAGCTGCCAACTCGGGGGGGGTCTGTGAAAGTGTTTCCATAACGGCATCCTCGATCCGAAGAATGGATTTGTCCAAAGCTTTTGCGATTTCTCTATAGGAAGTTTGCACTTGTTTGGGTTTTCCTGTAAGCAAATCCCTTCCTTGTACATCCATTTCGTCCGGTGGCACTTCCAAATCTTCGGTGGCGGCCCCGATCTGTATTTTTATTTTCTCCGCGGTCCGTTCGCCTACATAGAGGTTGTGTTGGGTGCGCATGTAGTAAACAATGTCGTTTGTGAAAACATCCCCTGCAATTTTTACCGATTTGTCACAAACAATTCCTCCGAGGGCGATGACCGCAATTTCAGTGGTCCCTCCGCCTATATCGACAATCATGTTGCCCTTGGGCTGCATAATGTCAACCCCAATCCCTATTGCGGCGGCCATAGGTTCGTGGATCAGATATACTTCTTTTCCATTTACGCGTTCGGCACTTTCTTTTACCGCTCTCATTTCCACTTCCGTAATTCCGCTTGGAATACAGATTACCATTCGCAACGAGGGTTTTAACCATTTTTTCTTCAATGCGGGAATGTCGCTGATGAACATATTGATCATCTTTTCACTGGCATCAAAATCAGCGATTACCCCATCCTTTAACGGACGTATGGTTTTTATGTTTTCATGGGTCTTTCCCTGCATCATGGCAGCTTCACGACCAACGGCTATTATTTTTCCGGTTGTCCGGTCCCGGGCAACAATCGAGGGGGCATCCACAACAACTTTGTCGTTATGGATGATCAGGGTGTTGGCCGTCCCTAAGTCGATGGCTATTTTTTCAGTCAGGAAGTCAAAAAATCCCATATTTTATAAATCGTGGTATTGAGGGTTAACGCTTTATATTGATTTAAACAAATGTAATAAAATTTAATGCTTAAAATGTCGGGTTCCTGTAAATACCATGGCCATTTCGTTTGCATTGCAATAATCGATGCTCAAATTGTCCTTTATGGATCCCCCAGGTTGGATGACGGCTTTTATTCCGGCATTGTCCGCAATCTCCACACAATCAGGAAACGGAAAAAATGCATCACTGGCCATTACTGCTCCTTGAAGGTCAAAATCAAATGATTGTGCCTTGTCTATTGCTTGTTTCAGGGCATCTACTCGGCTCGTCTGCCCGGTGCCACTGGCAAAAAGTTGTCTTCCTTTTACCAATACAATGGTGTTGCTCTTTGTGTGCTTACAGATTTTGGATGCAAACAACAAATCTTCTAACTCGGTGGCATTGGGTTTATTGTTTGTTGGGTACGTTAAAATTTCGGCTGTGTCCGTGATGTTGTCCCTGTCTTGGACCAAATGTCCGTTTAAGCAAGTTCGGATGGTGGTTTGTGGCAGTTGCGTTTCTTTTTGCCCCAATAAAATACGATTTTTCTTCCCGCTTAGAATTTCAATTGCTTTTTCTGAAAAAGAAGGAGCAATTACTACCTCACAGAACAGATCGTGGATTTCCTTTGCAGTGGATTCGTCAATTTCCGTATTGCTGATAAGGATTCCGCCAAAGGCCGAAACCGGATCGGCCGCCAATGCCGCCAAATAAGCTTCCAACATGGTGTTGCGCTGAGCAATTCCGCAAGCATTATTGTGTTTTAAGATGGCGAAAGTTGGCGCTTCACCTTTAAATTCAGCCATTAAATTTACGGCCGCATCCACATCCAATAGATTGTTATAGCTCAATTCTTTCCCGTGGAGTTTGTCAAACATCGCATCAAAATCTCCATAGAAGTATCCTTTCTGATGGGGGTTTTCACCATATCGAAGTTCTTGCTCCTTCGTTTCGCTTAACTTGAATGCAGGAATGTTTTCTTTGGAATTGAAATAATTGAAAATGGCAGTGTCGTAATGGGAAGAAACGTGAAACGATTTTGCGGCAAAGCGCTTTCGGTTCTCTAACGAAATAGCACCATCATTTTCAGAGATGAGTTCCAAGAATTCTGCATAATCGGAAACTGAGGAAACACAAATGGTATCTTTAAAGTTTTTGGCCGCAGCCCGAATAAGCGAGATTCCCCCGATATCGATTTTTTCGATAATGTCTTCCTCCGAAGCGCCCGAGGCCACGGTTTTTTCAAAAGGATATAGATCGACGATCACTGCATCGATCTGGGGAATTTGGAATTGGGCCATTTCCTCCCTATCGGTTTCGTGGTCCTGCCTGTTCAGAATACCGCCGAATATTTTTGGATGGAGCGTTTTTACACGGCCTCCCAAAATAGAAGGGTAATCAGTCAGGTTTTCTACAGCAACCACTTCGATCCCAAGGTCATTGATAAATTTTTCAGTCCCTCCCGTGGAGTAAATTGTAACGTTCTGTTCGTTCAGTTTCTTAACTATCGGGGCAAGCCCTTCTTTACTGAAAACGGAAATCAAGGCCGAAGTGATTTTTTTCGAATTGCTCATTTGGAAAACTTTATTGAATGTCATTTGTGGAAAGGTGCAAAAGTACATAATTGATAAGTAAATTTGTAACGTAGCGGCAGAGAAAACGTCATACTTTTGTCGAGTGGAAATAATCAACCTGTTTGTTTTGGGAAATTTGGAAAAACAAATGGAGTTTAACGGTAAATCGAACAGATGCTGATTTATTTAAGGGTTTTAAAAGAAAGTTTCAATTTTGCAATCAACGCACTGACAAATAATAAGTTGCGGACGTTCCTGTCCTTGGTGGGCGTTACGATAGGGATATTCTCGATCATTGCAGTTTTGGCGGCGGTAGATTCCCTGAAAAAGGAAATTGAGGGAAGCATCAGCGGTCTGGATAACCAAACCGTTATCATTATGCGAGTTAATTTTGGCCCCACAGATATCCCTCAATGGAAATGGCAGCAATTTCCCGATGTTACTTATGATGAATATCAATATTTGGAGCGAAACACACCCAATTTGGCCTATGCAACTTTTACGCTCAACGTTCCCAATGAAACAATAAAATATGAGGACAGCCAAGTGGACAACGTGCCTATTGGTGCAGTTACCGACAGTTATTACAACATCGAGGCCCTCAAACTTAACGAAGGAAGGTTTTTTAATGCTTCGGAATCCAATAGCGGTTCGATGGTGGTGGTTTTGGGGGATGAAATTGCCAACAAATTATTCGGCGGTTCTGCCAATGCCATTGGAAAGAAAGTGAGGATCTATGGACGGAAATTTTCAGTTATCGGAGTGTTGGAGAAGGAGGGAACTGGGCTTTTTGGAAATTCGAAGGACACTTCCGTATGGCTTCCAGTAAACGTGGTACGCAGAATTTATGGCGACAATAATAAATCCACTTTCCCCCAAATTGTGATAAAACCGGAAAACAATGTGGACAATGCCGAATTTATAGCAATGCTCACGCAGCAATTAAGGCTCAAACGCGGACTGAAACCCGATCAGATAAACAATTTCTTCGTAAACCAAATGCAGGGACTAACGGATTTTATTGATAATATAACCGGAAGTATGAATGTCATCGGACTTATAATCAGTGGCTTTTCGCTTTTAGTGGGCGGTTTTGGAATTGCGAATATTATG
>CAYXDM010000118.1:0-3097 GCA_964463595.1 uncultured Aequorivita sp.
GCTGGAAATAATGATTTCCGTAGCGCCGGACTTTAAGGAACATCAATTTGTGATTGCGGGAGCACCGAGCCAGGAAAAATCTTTTTATGAAACTTTCATCACTACAAAAAATGTTCATTTTGTAACCAATAAAACCTATGACCTTTTGAGCATTTCGGAGGCTGCCCTCGTTACTTCGGGTACCGCGACCTTGGAAACTGCTCTATTGAAAGTGCCACAAGTGGTATGTTACAAAGGAAATTGGGTGAGTTATGAAATTGCAAAGCGGGTTATAAAGTTGGAGTATATTTCATTGGTGAATCTCATCTTGAAAAAACCTGCCGTAAGGGAACTTATCCAATCGAATTTCAATAAGAGATCCCTTGGGGCGGCCCTTACGGAAATTTTGGATCCAAAAAAACGGGAAGCCATATTTATGGATTATTATAATTTGGAGCAACTCTTGGGTGGTAGTGGTGCGAGTAAGAAAACTGCAAGATTGATGTATGGATCCATACAAAGAAAGTCTTCCTAGGATGATTGTCTCTATACAGCCGGCTACAATGGCCCGGTAGCGGTTTTAAATAAAATATTTTTTTATCTTTAACAAAATTAAACCTCAATTTGCCATTAATGAAAAAAATATTGATCCTTTCGTTATTGGGTTCCATTCTTATTTCCTGTGGGAGTTCACGTCCAGCTCACACCCACCATAAAAAGTCAACTCCTTCCAAGCACCATTCCCGGATCGGCATTGCACCACCTTCACATAAAAACAAAAAACCGGATCCAAAGAATACTTCCAAGGATATTTTGGAATCAAATCTTGAACCGTCTTCTTATAAAATCAAGAAAGAAATCATTGACTACGCCAAAACTTTTGAAGGCACGCGGTATAAATTTGGAGGCACCACCAAGGCTGGCATGGATTGTTCTGGACTGGTAAGCATCGCCTTCCAAAAAGAAAACATAGATCTGCCAAGAATTTCCAGGGATATGGCAAAACGTGGTTTTCCTGTGTCCCTAAATGAAATTGAAGAAGGGGATTTGGTTTTTTTCAAGACCACCAATAAAAATGTTATCAGTCATGTAGGATTGGTAGTTCACGCAGACCAGGGAGATATACGATTTATTCATTCCACCACACGGGCTGGGGTCATAATCTCTTCTTTGCACGAAACTTATTGGAAAAAAGCTTTCGTAGAGGTTCGACGGATTATTTGAATTCCATTTTTTTGTATATTTAGGAGATTCTTCGGGATTTAATTCCTCGTTGCATCAAATAGACTTCACGCTTTATGAGGTCAGTCAATAGCAATCGATTATTGCGCTCCCCTCCCCATAAGATAAACATGCTCTCCAGGGAATTTTAAGTTATGGCTTAAAATATGGGGTATGAAATTCATAAACTTTGCCATCGTCAGGTTTTCTATAGTTCTGGTGCTGGGGATCCTCACGGCACACTTCTTTCCAATTTCCCAACTTTTACTGACCTGGCTTTTCGTACTTTTTCCTATAGTTTTAGGATTATGGCAGTGGTCCAGGAACCAACTGGACCAAACCCCTTATTTTGGAATTGCCTCCTATCTCTGTTTCTTTGCCATTGGCCATTCGAGTTACCAAATGCGGCAGCCACAGTTTCAGAAAAAGCATTTTCTGCATGTTGTTTCTCTCGAGAATCGTGAAATTCTTCAACTTAAGATCTCCAAATCCCTAAAACCCGACAAGTTCAATTTAAAATATCTGGCCGAAGTAAACGCCATAAATAACAAGCCAACCCGGGGAGAAATATTGCTTGCGGTTTCAAAGGATTCAGTGGAGACTGCATTTTCAGCAGATAAAAATCTGTTGGTTTACGCCCCTATTTCCCAGATTGAAAAGCAACTGAACCCGCACCAATTTGAATACGCCGATTATATGAAATCCGTGGGAGTCTATGGACAGGTGAGAATAGCTCGCAAGGATATTATAAAAGTGTGGGACGGGAGACCAACGCTGACAGGATTTGCACAAAATATACGCGCGGAAATCGTGGGGAAACTGCAAAAAACCCGCCTTAAAACCGATGAACGTGCCATCATCCAAGCCCTTGTTCTCGGCGAGAAAAATGACATAGACAAGGATCTCTATTCCGAATATGCCGCTGCCGGGGCGGTACATATTCTCGCAGTCTCAGGACTTCACGTGGGGATTTTGTACGTGATTCTCTCGTTTCTCTTCCGTCCCTTGAGTTTTGGGAAGAACGGTATTCATATCAAATCCATACTGATCGTGCTGACCCTCTGGGGATTCGCGTTGCTTTCAGGCCTGTCCCCTTCCGTTTCGAGAGCTGTTACGATGTTCAGTTTTTTTGCCGTTGCCAGGCTTCTAAATCGGCAAACGAGTTCCATAAACACCTTGGTCCTGTCCCTTTTTGTGCTACTCATCATAAACCCGCTTTGGCTTTTCCAGGTGGGATTCCAATTGAGCTACCTTGCGGTGTTCTTCATTGTTTGGATGTTACCACTTTTCCGTGAAATAACCTATTCAAGAAATTGGGCGGTTAGGCAGATTGGCGGTATTGGGGTTGTTTCAATTTGTGCGCAACTCGGCGTAGTTCCCTTAAGCCTCTACTATTTCCATCAATTTCCGGGCCTGTTCCTCCTTACCAACTTAGTCATCCTCCCTTTTTTGACCCTACTCATGTTCGGCGGAATTCTTATCGTCGTTCTCGCTACGTTTGAATTACTCCCCGATTGGCTCGCTTTGGGCTACAACTTCCTGATGGAAACAATGAACGGTTTTATCCATTGGGTTGCTGTACAGGAGAAATTTCTGTTTGACGATATTCATTTTTCCGTGCTGAAAGTTATAGGATCATATATAATGATAACAGCAGTAATCTTGCTGCTCAAAAAGTCAACTTATCCTAGATTGGTCGTTGCTCTTTCGGCAATTTCACTGTTTATAGTTATCTATATCTACGATAGTTTTAGGCATTCGGGAAGTCAATTTGTGGTTTTCCATCAAAACAGGCAGACGTTGATCGGTGTGAAACAAGGGAGAGACTTGCTCGTGTTCAGTAATGACACATCCAAAAACATTTCAAAATCCTATCCCATAAAATCCTACAAGACCG
>CAYXDM010000118.1:3197-7022 GCA_964463595.1 uncultured Aequorivita sp.
TTTGAATTCCTTTTGGTACTTGTCCCAGGCCTCATTGGTGGTAATTTTCAAATAATCATCACTGTGGATCATTTTAAGGAAAATCTCTAGTTGTGGCGGGGTCCGATATCCGGGAACAGCTTGGATAAGATCCCCGTTTTCCTTAAAGAAAACCAAGGTGGGATAAGCATTTACCTTTAAAGCATGCGCGAATAGATGTTGGGCATTTCTCCCTTTTCTTTCCGGCTGATAGTTGGGATTGGTGTATGTAAAATCCTTATAGGTAACCGTTTCGTTTCCCTCGGCGTTGAACTTCACAGCATAAAAATTCTTGTTGATATAATCAATCACGTTCTTATCGCTGAAGGTGTTTTTATCCAACATCTTACACGGGCCGCACCAAGTGGTATAGGCGTCCATAAAAATCTTTTTGGGATTCTCCTTCTGGGCGGCCAGGGCCTCATCCATCGTCATCCAGTTTATTTGCTGGGAAGAGGCGGTGACCCCAACAAACAACAAAATAAGAAGTGCTATATTCTTCATTGGAAATTTCATTAATAGGTTTAAAAATAACAAACAAAGAACGTTCCGCAAAATGGAACGTTTATATGTCCTTGGAATTGTACATCAACGTATGCCGTGCATCAATTTTTTCAAAACGGGGTTTAAGAGCATGGCGATTATTCCCACGCCAATTGGTATCAAGGTGAAAATCAAAAAGAAAGTTCCCAAGGAATATTCCGACGAAATTTTATCGATCATGCCGCCCATGGTGTTTGCGGCTTTTTGACCCACTGCAATAGCCAGATACCATACCCCAAACATAAACCCGATCATCCGTGCCGGTACCAATTTACTCAGATAGGAAAGGCCCAGGGGTGATAGGCACAGTTCCCCCATGGTATGGAGCAAATAGGCAAGGATCAAAAATATCATACTCACGGAAGCTGTTTTGGCTCCGGGAGGAATGTCTGAAGCTCCATAAGAAAGGATGGCAAAACCAAGGCCAAGCAATACAAGGCCAATGCCATATTTCATAGCGGCACTGGGGTTGTATTTGCTTTCCCACCATTTCGAAAAGATAGGGGCCAGTGTTATAATAAAAAAGGAGTTCAAGATTCCAAACCAGGTCGCGTCCACTTTTAATTCTTCCGAAAAAGCCTTATCGTAAATTCGATACAGCACCAGGGCCCAAACAATGAGGAATGCAAGGGCAAGCACAATATTTGAAGCACCGATCTTGGTAAAGGTTTTCCTAAAGATAAGATAAATGACATATGTAATTATTATCAAGGGAATGGTGGTCAATAACCCATCGATTACTTTAAAAATAGTGGCTGCATTTCCGTTTAAGTCCCTATTGGTATAATCGCTCGCAAACAGGGTCATCGAACCCAAGGATTGCTCAAAAAAGGCGAAGAAAAATACCGTGAACAAGGCAAAAATTGTCACCGCAATAAGTCTATCGCGAACGATGGGGAGATAGCGGGCGATACGTGTAACCAACAACACCAAGAACATGGCCAAGGCGAGGAGAACAATAAAATTGGTCCCGCTCATTCCCCAGACCTCAAAGGGCACCATGGATTTGTCGTAAATTACATCAAGAGGATCATTAAATAGATAAAGAAGACCTCCAACAGAGGACAACACAATTAAAACATAATCGAACACGGTAAAGGGATTGAGTTTAATTTCCGCCTTTAATTCTTCTTCAACATCTTTCGGAGATTCATCCCTATCTGCAATAGGTATGACTACCGCTTCTTTTTTTGCGGGCCTGTCCCCCACCTTCCCAAATATTTTATGGGCAAGAATAAACTGGAGCATCCCCAAAAGCATAAAGATACCCGCAAGACCAAAGCCCCAATGCCAGCCGTAATTTTCGGCCAAATAGCCACAGAGCATCATCCCGAAAAAGGCACCAGCATTTACGCCCATATAAAAAATGGTATATGCGCCGTCCTTTTTAGATTCCCTCGTTTTGTACATTTCAGAAATGATGGAAGTAATATTGGGCTTAAAGAAACCGGTTCCAATAACCAGTAAAGCAAGACCGAGATAAAAAGAAAGTGTAGTGTCTAAAGCCATGGCAGCGTGGCCCATCGTCATAATAATGCATCCAATAACGACCGCAATGCGATATCCGGTGAATTTATCGGCTATCCATCCGCCAATTATGGGGGTGAGATACAATAAGGAAGCATAAGTTCCAATTAATGATAAAGCGTGTTCGCGAGGCCAATCCCACCCAGGATTATCGCTGATTAAAGGAGCGGTTAAAAACAGAATCAGAAGAATACGCATTCCATAGAAAGAAAAACGCTCCCACATTTCGGTAAAAAAGAGAATAAAGAGACCCACGGGATGCCCTAGCACTGTGTCTTTAAAAAGATTTTCAATATCTGTCTTCATCAGATTTTATTTTAAGAGTATTGTTCCAATAGATTATTTTCTGTCTGCCCGTGAATCCTCTGAAATTATACGGTCACCCGTCGAATAACAGTAGTTTCCATTACAGATGAACTCCAAGTGAGCGGTTTAATGGATACCGTGCATCATTTTCTTTAATTTCTTTGACAACAACAACAATATGACCCCTGCAATTCCGGGCAATACGGCAAATATCAAAAAGAAAACGGATATAGAATATTTGGCACTTATCGTATCGATCAACCCTCCAATTTGGGAGCCTACAATATTTGCAATGGCCGAGGACGCGAACCACAACCCGAAGATCAGCCCGACGAATTTTTTAGGTGAAAGTTTGCTCACATACGAAAGTCCCACTGGCGACAGGCACAGTTCGCCTGTGGTGTGGAAGAAATAGGCCGCGACCAGCCATAGCATGCTCACCGAGGCCGTTGCAGCTCCTTGGGGGATGTCCCTACTTCCATAAGCCAATACCACAAAACCGATCCCGAGAAGAAACAGCCCCACGGCAAACTTGATAGGCCCAGAAGGGTTCCATACCTTCTCCCACATTTTACTGAAAACGGCTGCAAGCGTAATAATAAAGAAGGAATTCAATATTTGGAACCACGAGGCAACGATTTCCGTTTCCAAGGCGGTAAATTCCCTTTGGATTTTCCAGATACCAAGCACCCAGATTATCGCAAAACTTAAAAGCGTAAAGAAAATAGTGGCGGGATAGGTGGAAAAAAGCTTCCTCGCCAAGCCGTACAGCACCACCGATACGATTACAAGCGGAAAGAGGGTAAGAATGGCATCAATCCATTTAAAGGTCAGGGCGGCATTTCCTACCAAAATCCGCTGGGTATAATCCAGGGCAAAAATGCTCATAGATCCACCGGCCTGTTCAAAGGCCAACCAGAAGAAAATACTGAAGAAAATAAGAACCGAAATAACAATGAGCCGGTCGCGAACCACTTTCGGAGACAGTTTATTGAGTTCCTCTTCGGCTTCCCTTTCTTTTTTGCTTTCATCGGTCTCCACCAACGCATCATTATCGTAATGTGTTTTCAACATTTTGGGATCCAATCCTATTCTTCCGAAATAGTTTCTGGCGAAATAGAACTGTAGCATCCCGAAAAACATAAACACCCCTGCAAGTCCAAAGCCGTAGTGCCACCCTATTTTTTCACCAATGTATCCGCACAAAAGCATTCCGAGAAAAGCTCCGGCGTTGATTCCCATATAGAAAATAGTATATCCAGCATCCTTTTTGGAACTGTTGTCAGGATAAAGCTGTCCTACCATAGAGGAGATATTCGGTTTGAACATCCCGTTTCCTAGAATCAAAAGGGCCAATCCGATAAAGAAGAAGTTGGCATCAAAAACCTCAAGAGCCATGGAAGCATGACCCAAGGTCATCATTACGGCTCC
>CAYXDM010000119.1:0-6969 GCA_964463595.1 uncultured Aequorivita sp.
CCTACAGATGCTGGAGAACAAGGGCTTGGACATAACCGGACTGGAAATTGTTGAAGGAGGGAAAACCTTCTTTTGGAGTGGGAAATACCACAACGACATGAACACCAGGGACACCCTGATAACAGATCTCAATGTCCTGGCCGATTTCAATCCACGGGTGCCGGAGGACTATAAAGATTCCGAAGTTGTAATGTTAGGAAATCTCCATCCACTCGTCCAATTGAGCGTAATTTCACAAATGAATGCGCCCCAATTGATTGTACTGGACACCATGAATTTCTGGATGGAAAATGCGCTGGAAGATTTGATGAGGGTTATAGCAAAAGTGGATGTGGTTACTATCAATGATGAGGAGGCACGGCAGCTTTCGGGAGAGTATTCGCTTGTAAAGGCAGCACAGAAGATCATGGAAATGGGCCCGGATTATGTGGTGATCAAAAAAGGAGAACACGGTGCCTTGCTCTTTGGCGAGGACGATGTTTTCTTCGCACCGGCGATGCCCCTGCGTGAAGTTTTCGATCCAACCGGTGCTGGCGACACATTCGCTGGAGGCTTTACGGGCTATTTGGCAAAGACGGGGAACTACTCTTATGAAAATATGAAAACAGCCGTTATAAATGCCTCCGCCCTCGCCTCATTTTGTGTTGAAAAATTTGGCCCGGAAAGATTGCTGGATCTCAGCAGAAAAGACGTAAGCCAACGAATACAGCAGTTTAAAAGCCTGACGCAATTTGATATCAAACTAACTTAGTTTTTCCAATAGAAATTGAGGATCCAGAATCGAATATATGAGTGATGCACTAAAACACGAATGCGGAATTGCCTTAGTACGATTATTAAAACCCTTGGAGTTTTACAGGGAAAAGTACGGTACGGCATTTTACGGGGTGAACAAGATGTACCTGATGATGGAGAAGCAGCACAATCGAGGTCAGGACGGTGCTGGGTTGGCGAGTATAAAATTGGATATGTCTCCGGGAGAGCGCTATATCAGCCGCATACGATCTATAGACCCGCAGCCAATCCAGGATATCTTTTCCCAGATCAACGAGCGCATCAACACTGAATTTAAGGAGCATCCCGACTATTTGGACGATGTTGCCGCCCAAAAGAAAAACATCCCATACATAGGGGAATTATTTCTCGGGCACGTTCGTTATGGTACCTTTGGCAAAAACAGTGTTGAAAACGTACATCCCTTTTTAAGACAGAACAATTGGATGCACCGCAATTTAATTATTGCCGGAAATTTCAATATGACCAATACCAACGAGCTGTTTGACAACCTTATAAAACTCGGGATGCATCCCAAGGAAAAGGCGGACACCGTTACGGTTATGGAACGCATCGGCCATTTTCTGGACGACGCCGTTAGCAAACTCTATAAAAAAGCTAAGGCAAGGGGACTTACCAAACAGGAAGCCTCACCATTTATTGCCGAAAATCTTAAGCTGGCAAAAATCCTTCGCAAGTCTGCTTCCAACTGGGACGGGGGCTATGCCATGGCGGGATTATTGGGCCACGGGGATGCCTTTGTACTTCGTGATCCTGCGGGAATACGGCCCGCATATTACTATCAGGACGATGAAATAGTCGTTGTGGCATCAGAAAGACCTGCCATCCAGACTACTTTTAATGTTCCTTTTGATGAGGTAGTGGAACTTGATCCCGGTAAAGCACTCATCATAAAAAAAGATGGCAAGGTTCAGATTTCGGAAATCCTCAATCCCTTGGAACGCCGGTCCTGTTCCTTTGAGCGTATCTATTTCTCAAGGGGAAACGATGCCGAAATCTATGAGGAACGAAAGATGCTCGGGAAATTGGTTATGCCCAACGTGCTCAAGGCAATCGATTTTGATACCGAAAATTCTGTCTTTTCCTTTATTCCGAATACAGCGGAAACCTCCTTTTATGGAATGCTGGATGCCGCACAGGATGAACTGAACAAACAAAAAAATGACGCGATCATCAAGGAAAGGAAAACCTTGAATCTGGAACGGTTGCACCAGATCCAGGCCCATAAGATCAGAACCGAGAAAATAGCCGTCAAGGATGTGAAGCTGCGCACCTTCATCACAGACGACAATAGCCGCGATGATTTGGTGGCACACGTATATGATGTAACCTACGGGGTGGTGAAACCAGATGACAACCTGGTAATCATAGACGATAGTATCGTAAGGGGCACCACATTGAAAAAAAGCATATTGAAAATGCTGGACAGGTTGCACCCTAAGCAGATTGTGGTCGTGTCCTCCGCTCCCCAGATCCGCTACCCTGATTGCTATGGGATTGATATGGCGCGTTTGGAGGATCTGGTGGCCTTCCAAGCGGCTTTGGCCCTTCACAAGGATCGCGGTTCCGAAAATATCATTGGGGAAATTTATCAGAAATGCAAAGAGCAGGTCTCTATGGATGATATGGTGGTGGTAAATCATGTAAAAAAGCTTTACGCACCCTTTACCGATGAGGAAATCTCAGATAAAATAGCTGAGATAATAGGTTCCGAAGGAATTCAGGCCAAAGTAAAGATCATCTTCCAAACCGTGGAGGACCTTCATAAAGCTTGTCCTAAAAATTTAGGGGACTGGTATTTTACGGGAAACTACCCCACCGCTGGTGGAAACCGCGTGGTGAACCGTGCCTATATCAATTTTTACGAAGGGAATCCCGAACGGGCATATTGAGATTTATTCCGCTCAAGCAGGACCATCAGTTTTTGAATCTTTCCTTTTTCTGAAAAAACCCAGAATTCCGAGGATTAAAAAATAGAAGGACACAAGCAGGAATATAAAAGCAATTACCTTAAAAACTATTGAATCGCTTTCATGGATCTTATCCCATGCGTATTTACCCCAGGATACACAGGCCAGTAAATAGAACAAAATAAATTTTAAAAAGTTCTTTTTCATTCATTTTTTGGTTATAAAACATCCTATTGTATTCTATCCTCCAGTAAAAGCTACTAAATTATTGAATTATTTTGAAATTCGCTTTATTATTCTCTGATAGGTTCCATTTTTAAACCGTCGGATTGGTCAGTTCTTCCAAAATCACGCCCCGTGTTTTCCTTTTCAATTCCCGTCTATCCTCCAAGGTCATTCCTGCGGTCGGGATAAGCTTATGGACCTTCACCCGCATCCTTCCTGGGCCTCCTTTAAAAAGTGCATAGGGAAACCTCCTTTTATTGTCATGAAAAGTCATGGGCGCTATGGGGATTTGATGTTCAATTGCCAATCTGAAGGCACCATCCTTAAATTCATCCAATATCAAGTCAAGATCATCGGGAACGCCGCCTTCGGGAAAAATACAGACTCCAAGACCGTCACTAAGTCTTTTTTCCGCTCTCCTAAAAGCTTCCACCCTGCTCTTGGTGTTGCTCCTATCCACCAGAATACATGTTCGTTTGTAAATATATCCGAACAGCGGAAATTTGGCCAATTCCTTTTTCCCAACAAAGACAAAGGGAATTTTTGTGGAATAATACATCAGCATTATATCGGTCATGGAAGTATGGTTGGCAACAAACATATAGCTCTTTCCCTTTTCGTATTGTATTTCCCGTTTTATCCGGGGTAAACAACCCATACCAAACAAGATGATACCAGACCAAACCCGGGCAACCTTAAAGAAAAATGGATACCAAGACTGCTTTAATATGCTGACGAAAAGAAATGGAAACAGAACAACTGTTGCCAGCGTAACCATTAAATAAAACCATACCCTGTAGAGCGGGCCCAATATGTATCCAAAAATTTTCATCGATTTCCAAAAGTAATAATTTGGATCATTCAAATAGACCAAATAAAGTACCTTTGCGCCATATCTTTTAAACGCCATGGCCAGAATACTTACAGGAATACAAAGTACGGGTACACCGCATCTCGGAAATCTATTGGGAGCACTTATCCCCGCCATAGAAATGGCAAATAATCCCCAAAATGAGTCTTTTCTTTTTATTGCCGATATGCACTCCCTGACGCAGATAAAAAATGCCGAAATCCTCCGAGCAAATACCTATAGCACAGCGGCTACCTGGTTGGCCCTTGGCCTGGATACGGAAAAGGTGATATTCTACCGACAAAGTGATGTGCCCCAAGCCACAGAGCTTTCTTGGTACCTAAGTTGCTTTTTTCCCTTTCAGCGCTTAACCTTGGCCCATTCCTTCAAGGATAAGGCGGATCGACTTGAGGATGTAAATGCGGGGCTGTTCACCTATCCGATGTTAATGGCTGCCGATATCCTTTTATACGATGCGCAAATCGTACCCGTTGGGAAGGACCAAATGCAACATATTGAAATCACCCGTGATGTGGCCTCCAGATTCCACGCCCAAATGGGAGAGACTTTCGTCATGCCCGTGGGAAAAGTTCGGGAAGAGACCATGTACGTCCCTGGAACTGATGGCAGCAAGATGAGTAAATCCAAGGGGAACTATATCAATATATTTTTATCGGACAAGCAACTGCGAAAGCAGATAATGGGCATCGAGACGGACAGTACGCCTTTGGAAGAGCCTAAAGACCCAGATTCCTGCAACGTCTTCAATATCTTTAAGCTAATGGCTCATCGGGAACAGGTGGACGAAATGCGCCAAAACTACGAAGGTGGGAACTACGGGTACGGCCATGCCAAACAGGCCTTGTTCGAATTGATACTAGACCGATTTTCGGAAGAGCGCAGCCGGTATAATTATTTTATGGAAAACGTTTCGGAAATTGAGGCCGCACTGGCCGCAGGGGCAGCACAAGCAAAAAATGTTGCCGATGGGGTTTTACAAAGAGTTCGGGAGAAATTGGGGTATTGATTTGGCGGTTTTTTTGAAAACGGTCCCAGGCTTCATGGGTCTAGTAACATTAAGCCCGCCAAATAATCATTAAGCTTGCGTGGTATTTCCGAAGTTAGACGTTTAAATGTTCCAAATCCGCTTGGTTTCTTTTAAGCCAAAGCCTGTAATCACATCTTTTTAGTTACTGAACGTCAAAGGTCGGTAAATTCACTAACTGATAGAGGAATTATCTTTTGAATTTTGCCTCTCTTTAGGACAGCACCAACCCCCAGTCAACCTCCCTACATCCTGTAAATCCAATCTGCTGGGTTGATCTTGGTGGTGTTCTTGTATATCACGAATTTGAGGACTGTTCTACCTTCCGTTGGACTTTTGGCTACGGTTCCAATGGTTTGTTTTGTAGAGACTTTATCGCCCTTGCGTACAGACACACTGGCAAGGTTGCCATATACGGAAATGTATTCCCCATGTTGTATATAGACATATTTATTGGCACCTTTTATAACTTGGATCAACATAACCGTGCCCTCAAAGATTGCCCGTACCGATGCATCATCTTCTGTGGCGATCTCTACCCCGCTACTGTTGGTGGTAACGTTCGGGAATTGGGGATGCCGGTGCGTACCAAAACTTTTTACGACCATTCCCCTCTCCACGGGCCAGGGCAGTTTGCCCTTGTTGCTGGTAAAGCTTGAGGCAAGTGCCCTGTCTTCAGCCGTAAGGGCAAATCCCCCGGCTACGGCAGGTTTTTCCGTAGCCTTATTTGAAGCTTTGGCCCGCCTATTGGCTTCAGCAATAGCAGCTTTAATAAGCGCATCAATCTCTGCCTCGATCCTATCGGCCTCCTTTTGTTTCGCCCTTATCTGGGAGGTGAATTTGCTTTCATCCTTTTTCAGGGTTGCCATTAGTTCCTGCTGGGCCTTTCGCTCCTTACTCAACTCTCTTTTGGCCGCTTCATTTTCAGAAATGAGTTTCTGCTTGGTCTGTTTTTGGGCAATCAAACTTTCGTTCAACTTTTGGAGTTCTTCCGTTTTTTCCCTTATGCCTTCACCTTGTTTTTTTCGGAATTTGGCATATTGCTTCATATATTGAACCCGTTTATAGGCCTGGAGAAAATTCTCCGAGGACAGTAGGAACATAATCCTGCTCTGCTGGCTCTTGCTTTTATACGACTTCTGGATCATTTCGGCATAGTCCTCTTTCATCACCTTCAGCTCATCCCGCAAGGCACTGATTTTATCAATATTGCCATTGATGGTCCTGGTAAGCAAATTGGCCTGTTGGTTTGTAATCCGGATGAGATTCTCGGTGGCGGAAATGCGTTGATTGATATCCTCAACTTGGGAGAGAACGGATTTCTCTTCCTTTTTTGTCTTGAAAAGCAGGGAGTTGATCTGTTTAATTTCCTGTAGAATAGATTGCCTTTTTTCCTCCAGTTCCTTTTGTTTATCCTTCTGGGCAAAAGAATCTTGAGTCGCAATAAAACCTATTAATACAAAAAGATATAAATGTAAATTCCGCATTAGCTCAAAGTTATATTTTATCATATCCTTCGGGTATGTCGAACGGAAAACCTATTTCAACATCCAAATCAATCTTTCTGTAGATAACATCTATCTTGGTCTGGTGTGGGCCTTCAGAGGTAAATATTGAAATATCGCTGGGAAAATACTGCCCTCCTATCTGTTGATAACTCCCATAACGGATATTTAAGATCCGATCCTGCTGGGGCTGGGCCAGGGTCTCTATTGCGACCTTGAAATTGTCCGGATTGAGGAAGAGGGAATGTACAAAGTTCTCCGGCTGCCTTTTCGGGGTTACCTTAAATTTATTTTGAAATATCTCGGTTGAATATCTTGTTGGCTCCAAATCAAAAATGGCTTGCCCCAACAATAGATTTTGTGCCTGTTGGAAATTTATTGAAGTTCCCAACCATTCGCCCAGCAGGGAAAAATCCCCCTTAAAATACGTTTTTCCAAAGGTTTCATAATAGCTCACGCTATCCGGGGTAACCAGTACCTTTGCAAGTGTAATCCCGAGTATGGAGGCCTTGATCCAGATTATGCTATCCTTTTCCATCCTTAGGCTTACGGTAATGCTCTGCGCTTTTTCCTCGGTCTCGTAGGCAAATTGCACTCTCCCTGCCAAGGTTTTAAACTCCGGCATTACAGCCTTATGCG
>CAYXDM010000120.1:0-6909 GCA_964463595.1 uncultured Aequorivita sp.
TTTTAAAAAAAATCCCAAAAAAGTGAAATGCTATCCATTGCGAACCGGAAAATGAGGGGTTTTGGAATTTCAGATCTTCAAATTAAAAGTAAACTTAAACGACATATTTTCTTCAAAGGAAGGCAAGGTAAAATGGCCATAGCGGTAGGCGAAACTCAATCCAAACCCCAGGGCAATCTTATTGAGTTCAATCCCCGATTCATTATAAAGATGGTCCAAGGTGTTGAACGGAATGCCCACATGTTTATCCGCACCGTTCATATCTCCTACGGCATGTCGGGTAATAAAGACCAGTTCGGGCTTCCATTTTTCAGTTAATTTAAACCGGCGGAGGCTGTGCTTCACTTGTATCATCGTCAACCTATCCGAGAAAAACTCCCCGAAATACATGGTTTCAAAACTTTGTAAACCCGCCACCGAGAAGCGGCCTGTCCAATTGGATTTTCGGGGTTGGTTGGGAAAGGAATGGAATAAATGGGTAAGAGGCACATCGCCTACAGCAAGCAATCCCTCCAAAATTATATTGGTAGAGGACAGATCTTGTCGTTTTATATAATAATCGAACTTAAGTCCGAATTTGGTATAGGTGAAATCACTTGCGGCTATATCTTTGAGCCCTTGGGTTATCTGAGCGCTGATTTTTGGAAGGCCATCAAAATATTCCATCGTGCCATCCTCATTGACAAAGAAAGCGGATTTTGGGCTATATCTGAAGGAAATAGAGGCTTCGGAAAGTCTGTAATGGTGGAAAGGTCTATTGTCTTGGATAAAATAATAATCCAAAACGTTCTCGATCCTACTGTGGGAAAGTCGAAATTCAGAGAGAAGTTTGGGATGGAGTTCACTGGAAAGGTTCGCGGACCATTCGGAATATTTATAAAATTGAATGATGTTTACCAACCGAGGTTCGAAGAGCGAATATACCCGACTATCGGTCAAAAAATCAAATGCCCCTACTTCCTTGATGTCCTCGGTATAGCCAAGTTTGATCCACGTATTTCTTTCGTTGTCGATGCGCGCACTCGCACTTAAACCATATTTTGTATCTTCATCTATAAACCCATAGGCTATATAGCCGCCCAATTTATAACTTTCAAATAACCGGTCGTTTGTAAGCCCCCCAATTCCCAATCGTACTCCTTCATAGTTATTGTATTTTATTAAGGTCTTAAGATCGATATCAAAAAATCCAAGTGGAAAATACCCCGTAGAGAGCGGATGTTGTTTTTCTTCCTCTTTGGTCGAAACGGTATCCTTTCCCGTCTGAATGGCAGGGATCTGGGCACAAGCCCAACAACCGACAAACAAAAAAAGAAGAACCCACAATTTTCGCATGGAAGAGAATAAAATTCGAACTTAAATGTAAAAAGAAAGCGGCACTGCGGCCGCTCAATTATACAGAATTTAGGAAATAAAAACTACACGGTCATTATCTCTTTTTCTTTTATAGCCAGGATTTCGTCTATTTTTTTGATATGTTGATCGGTCAATTTTTGGATATCCTCCTCCACATCTTTCTTAAGATCTTCCGATATTTCCAGGCTCTTTAGTTCGTTGTTTGCGTTCTTGCGATCGTTGCGTACGCCAATTTTAGCTTCTTCACCTGCAGCCTTGGCCTGTTTTGCCAGTTCCTTTCTGCGTTCTTCCGTAAGGGGCGGTACATTTATAATTACACTTTCTCCGTTGTTCATGGGGTTAAATCCCAGATTAGCCAAATGGATTCCGCGCTCAATCTCTGTAATCAAGGATCTCTCCCACGGTTGTATGCTGATCGTCATCCCGTCTGGCGTATTTATGTTGGCCACTTGGCTCAAGGGAGTAGGACTGCCGTAATAATCTACCATCACACTTCCTACCATAGCAGGAGAAGCTTTGCCGGCCCGGATGTTCAGGAGCTGCTTTTCCAAATGTTTTAGCGCATTGGCCATCGCTTCGCGCGTGCCATCCAATATAAAATCTATTTCTTCTTCCATATCTCTACTTCGCTCTATACTTGCGAGCATTCATTTTAAAAGTTCAATTATAAATTCACTTTTGTTCCAATTTTTTCACCACAAACTACTTTCAGGAGATTGCCCTTGGTGTTCATGTCAAATACTATAATGGGCAATTCGTTTTCCTGGCTCAAAGTAAAAGCGGTGGTATCCATAACCTTCAATCCTTTTTGAAGAACATCCTCGAAGCTGATGAAATCGAATTTTGTGGCAAGCTTGTCCTTTTCCGGATCACTGGTGTAAATACCGTCCACGCGGGTTCCCTTTAAAATAACATCGGCACCTATTTCGATTGCCCTGAGAACTGCCGCAGAATCGGTGGTAAAGTAAGGATTTCCTGTTCCGCCGCCAAAAATCACCACTCTTCCTTTTTCCAAATGGCGGATCGCTTTTCTGCGGATAAAAGGTTCGGCAACCTCATTGATGTTGATGGCGGTCTGCAATCGGGTGGGAACATCTTCATTTTCCAAGGCGCTCTGTAATGCCAGGCCATTGATAACCGTGGCCAACATGCCCATATTGTCCCCCTGCACCCTGTCCATACCACTGCTTGCCCCTGCCAAACCCCTAAAAATATTTCCGCCACCTATAACAATGGCAACCTGTACGTTCTTGTCTATAATCTGTTTTATTTCCTGGGCATATTCCTTCAGCCGTTTGGGGTCTATCCCATATTGCTGATCTCCCATTAGGGCTTCTCCAGATAACTTTAAAAGAATTCTTTTGTATTGCATATTTTGGATTTGCTGTGGCAAAAATAAAGAAAAATATTGATGCGGTGTGGGCAGTTGGAAAAAGTAGGTCAAAAATGAAATCCAGAAGGTAAGAGCATATAATCCCTATGATGACCTTTTGAAAAAAATCCGTTAGGAACATAACTCTTAATTTTTAAAATCCGTAATTATGAAAAATTCAGTACTTTACTTGTTCTTGAGCGTTCCTTCATTTCTGTTTGCCCAAGAGCTTGCGGCGCCGGCCGTTTCCCTTCATCATATTTCCCTTCCCGCCACGGAGTGCATAACCGAGGAACAGCGATTTGAGATAATCCAGGAAATTGAACATAATAAGCAGTTAATAAATAAGAGAGAACCAAAGGCTTTTCAGCGTGGGAACACTCATCCTCTTTTTGTGCTCCCACTTCGGCCGAAGGCAGGTTTTGAGGATTATGGATATTATTCCCTGTTTAACCAGGTAGATCACAACCTCACACCAAATGGTAATTTGCTCGATTATAATTGTGGCGAGCGGTCCTATGATTGGGCGACAGGAAACCACCAAGGTACTGATTATGTGGTGTGGCCCTATCCGTGGAAAAAAATGGAGGAGGATGTTATGGAGGTGATCGCTGCCGCACCCGGAATAATTGTCCAAAAAAGGGATGGCTTCTTTGATCACAACTGCTCCAATAATGGCAACCCCAACTGGAACGGGATCATCCTGGAACACGATGACGGATCCCAGTCCTGGTACTGGCATTTTAAAAATGGTAGCCTTACATACAAGAATGTTGGCGACGAGGTTGATGCAGGAGAGTTTTTGGGGCGTGCCGGCAGTTCCGGCAGTAGCGATATCCCGCATCTCCATTTTGAGGTGCGCGATACCGGAGGCCAGGTTATTGATCCCTACGCGGGACCTTGCAATGGGTTTAATGCCGACAGTTGGTGGGCGGACCAACCTCCTTATTTCGTTCCTGAAATTCTGACACTCTCTACCCACGATGAGGATAGCTATGACACCGAATGTGGTATAGTTGAGAACACTTACGAAGAGCTCAACTTCCTTCCGGGGGAGACGGTATATTTCCGAATATTTTACAGGGACCTACAGACAAACGCCAGGACGCACATAAACGTAAAAAGGCCCGATGGTACGGTGTTATATGATTACGATTACGATTCTCCCTGGGAAAATCTTTCCGCGGCTTATCTGCAATGGAATTTTCCCACCGATAATTCTTATATGGATGGGATCTATACCATTACGGTTGATTTTGCCGGCAGTACCTACCATACAATTTTTGGGCTGAATACAGATTTGGGAACCGAAAATGAAGATGCTCCGGGATTTTCATTTTACCCCAATCCCACTTCCGGATTGTTGTATATTGAAGGCTCCACCCAGATTGAAAATGTTGTCGTCCATGATCTATTGGGAAGAAAGATAATGGAGGTTTCGCCCTTGGCCATAAAGGTGCCGTTGGATTTAAACGGCCTTAAAACGGGTGTGTATCTAACCCTGGTTACTTCGGAAGGGAGAAGGACCGTTCGAAAGATAATCAAGAACTAACAATTCTTTTATCGTCAAAGTAAAAGGCCGGGACTCTCCGGTCTTTTATGGTTGAATACAAAAAAGCCGAAGATTTCTCTCCGGCTTTCGTGCGGGCGGGGAGACTCGAACTCCCACACCTCGCGGCACTAGATCCTAAGTCTAGCGTGTCTACCAATTCCACCACGCCCGCTATTGTTTTACAAGGTAAATTTGAATCTCAACCTTGTTTCCCCAATCCACTTTCGCGGTTTGGAGGGTGCAAATATAAACAAGTATTGTAATTTACAACAAATAAGTAATCGGAATTTTTTTACTTCCTTACAATTTCAGTCCAAATCGAGCAATTCCCCATATTTCATCTATTTGAAGGCACTATTTTGTACCTTAGCATTTCTTCAAAAATATGATATGAAAAGTGCAAAACCCTACATTGAAAAAAACAAACAACGCTTCCTGGATGAACTTATTGAACTGTTGAAGATTCCCTCCATCAGTGCAGATTCCCATTATAAAGCGGATGTTATAAAAACCGCTGAAGCTATAAAGGAACAATTGGAAAATGCTGGTTGCGATACGGTGGAAATCTGTGAAACGCCCGGCTATCCCATCGTTTATGGTGAAAAGATTATCGATAAAAATTTGCCCACTGTACTTGTCTATGGCCATTATGACGTACAGCCGCCAGATCCGCTGGACCTTTGGGATAATCCGCCGTTCGAGCCGGTAATCAAAAAAACAAAATTACATCCGGAAGGCGCCATTTTCGCCCGTGGCAGTTGCGATGATAAGGGCCAGATGTATATGCATGTAAAGGCTCTGGAATATATGACACAAACTGATCAATTGCCCTGCAACGTGAAGTTTATGATCGAGGGCGAGGAGGAAGTCGGGAGCGTAAGCTTGGGTTGGTTCGTGGAACGAAACCGTGAAAAATTGGCAAACGACGTTATTTTGATCAGTGATACCGGAATGATATCCAAGGACACTCCTTCCATTACCACTGGGTTACGAGGACTTAGTTATGTGGAAGTGGAAGTAACCGGCCCCAATCGGGACCTTCACAGCGGACTCTATGGAGGGGCTGTTGCAAACCCCATAAACATCCTTTGCAAGATGGTTGCTTCCCTTCACGATGAAAACAACCATATAACCATTCCCGGATTTTACGACGACGTGGAAGAACTTTCAAGTGAAGAACGGGAAAAAATGGCTGAGGCTCCATTTAATCTTCAAGAATATCAAGAATCCATAGATATAGATTCCGTTTACGGCGAAAAAGGTTTCTCCACCAATGAACGCAACTCCATACGCCCCACTTTGGACGTAAATGGTATTTGGGGAGGCTATACTGGGGAAGGTGCCAAAACCGTTATTGCAAGCAAGGCATTTGCGAAAATAAGTATGCGCTTGGTGCCAGATCAAGACTGGCAAAAGATAACCGAGCTTTTTAAAAAACATTTTGAAAGCATCGCCCCGAAAGGAGTTCGCGTAAAGGTAAAACCCCATCACGGCGGTGAGGCATACGTAACCCCAATAGACAGTGTGGGCTATAAAGCCGCGGAAAAAGCCTATGAGGAAACTTTTGGGAAAACGCCAATTCCACAGCGCAGCGGTGGAAGTATTCCGATTGTAGCTCTTTTTGAAAGAGAATTGAAAAGCAAAACCATCTTAATGGGCTTTGGATTGGATAGCGATGCCATTCACTCTCCAAACGAACACTTCGGAATCTGGAATTATTTAAAAGGAATTGAAACCATTCCGCAGTTTTATCATTTTTTTACTCAGATGAGCAAGTAATTGTAAAGACCTCACAGGTTTCAAAAATCTGTGAGGTCTTCATTAAATAAAAATTTTATCTTTATAACATTATCCCAGAAAATTTTCAGGATTATGGAAGCCCAATATATCACAGATAAAAAAGGAAAGAAAATTGCGGTTATACTTTCCTTAGAGGATTACGAAAATATGCTTGAAGAACTTGATGCTGTTGAAGATGTAAAGTTATACGACAAAGCAAAAAAGAATCCGGAAGAATCAATGGCTGCCGAAGAAGTTTTCAATAGGATTGAAAGGGAACGTTAGCGTTAAAATAAATGGCTTATAAAGTTACCATAAAGAAAAGCGCAATAAAAATTTTAAAAGAAATTCAAGAACCCTATTACTCTTCAATAAAATCTGCAATACTTCAGCTGGGGATTAACCCACGTCCACAGCGATATATAAAGTTAAAGGGACGAGAAGCTTACCGAATTCGAGTTTCAGATTACAGGATAATTTATGAAATTTTTGATAAAGAATTAGTTGTTAATGTTATCGCGTTAGGCCATCGGAAAGATATTTATTAAACTATATTTTCTTAACGAAATCAGTAATAATCACAATCTGTTGCCCATCAACTCTACCTTCTATATATTTCTCATTTTCGTGATCGAGGGAAATTCTTCGAACGGCGGTGCCTTGTTTGGCCACCATACTACTTCCCTTTACCTTTAAATCCTTGATAAGCACTACTGTATCTCCTGTTTCCAAAATAACGCCATTGCTATCGCGATGTACCAGGGTATTTTCCTTTTCTTCGCCACCACCCGCTTTTGCCCAGTCTGCAGTTTCATCGTCCAGATACATCATATCCAGTAAGTCCTGTGGC
>CAYXDM010000121.1:0-6773 GCA_964463595.1 uncultured Aequorivita sp.
GATTTGTTCCCGATGAGGACAGAGGATTGATCTTTGCCAATATTGAACTTCCGGCTGGTGCTTCGTTGGACAGAACGGTGAGCGTTACGAATGAATTGGGCGAGAAAATGAAGGATATCCCCGGCATCAGCGATTTCTCCTTGGTAAACGGGTTCAGTATTATCAGCGGGGCGGGAAGCAACTACGGGATCAGTTTCATAAAACTTGATAAATGGGAAGACAGAAAGGACGAAAGCAAATCTGTGGAAGCCATAACCGGACAACTGTTCCAAGTGGCGGCGACAATTCCCGATGCACGGATCCTTTTCTTCCAGCCTCCGAGTGTGCCCGGGTTTGTGATTTCATCCGGGTTCGAGGCTCAGGTTTTGGACAGGGCCGGCGGAGAATTTACCGATCTGGCCGAGGTAACACAAAATTACATGCAAGAACTGATGAAGCGGCCGGAGATCATGTATGCCCAATCCTCATTCAACACAGATTATCCACAATATGAAATTGAGGTCGATATCGCAAAAACAAAGGAAGCGGGAATTAGCGTAAGCGACATTCTAACAACCTTACAAGGATATATAGGAAGTATCTATACCGCCGATTTTTCCAAATATGGAAAACAATATCGCGTCTTTGTACAAGCCTTGCCGGAAGACAGGGCCTCTACCGAGAGCCTCAACAAAATGTTTGTGCGGAATTCACAAAATGAAATGGCACCCATTACGGAGTTCATCAGCTTAAAACGGGTTTATGGCCCACAGTCGGTGACGCGTTTCAACCTGTTTACGGCGGCCAGCGTAAATGGCGCCGCCGCTCCGGGATATTCTTCCGGTGATGCGATCAGGGCTGTACAGGAAGTTAGCGCAAGTGCGTTGCCACAAAATTATAGCGTGGCATTCTCAGGACTTACGCGGGAGGAAATTTCAGCCGGAAACCAGACCACTTTCATATTTATTCTGGTCATACTTTTCGTGTATTTTATTCTTGCGGCACAATATGAAAGTTACCTGATTCCACTTTCTGTCATATTATCGGTGCCAGTGGGGGTGGCCGGAGCCTATTTGGTCACGAAATTTGCAGGGTTGGAAAACAACGTTTACTTCCAGATCGCCCTTATAATGTTGATAGGTCTCTTGGCGAAAAATGCAATTCTTATCGTGGAATTTGCCCTCCAAAGACGCAGGATGGGCATGTCTAGGATGCAATCAGCTTTTGAGGGAGCAAGAGCAAGACTCCGCCCCATTTTGATGACCTCATTCGCGTTTATCGTGGGTCTTTTGCCGTTGGTTTTTGCCACGGGAATTGGCGCGCGCGGTAATAATGCCATTGGAACCGGTGCGGTGGGTGGATTGCTGATAGGTACTATTTTCGGGGTGTTTGTAATTCCCATCCTCTACATCTTTTTCCAATGGGTGCAAGATAAAATGAATAAGGTTCCAGACACTTTTGAGGTAGCGGCAAAGGATGAAAATTAAAAGAAATCAAACTATGAAATTTATAAAAATTGGCTTATTATCTCTTGTATTTCTCTCGCTCCAGTCGTGTTTTGTAGCGAAGGACTACGTGAGGCCAGAAAATGTGGTGGAATCCGAAAGGTTCCGCACAGATCAGTTGTCACAAGATAGTCTATCCATGGCAACGGTCTCGTGGAAAGAAATTTTTACCGACCCCATCCTTCAAAATTATATTGAGGAAGGCCTCTCCAATAATATGGATATCCGCATCGCATTGCAGCAGATCGCGATTGCCGAAGCTTATTTGAAACAAGGAAAAGCTGGGTATTTTCCAACCATAAGCGGAAGTGCCACGGCCGCCCATCAACAGTTTTCCGAAAGTAGCCAGTTTGGAGAGATTTCCTCCGCCAACCAATTTGAGGTTTCCGGGGGTCTTTCTTGGGAAGCGGATATTTGGAGGAAAATAAGAAGTGTGAGTCGTGCTTCAGAAGCTACCTACCTACAGACCGTTGCGGCCCACCAGGCCGTGAAGAGTAGATTGGTAGCCAATATTGCTTCCACCTATTACCAACTTTTGGCAATTGATGAACAAATCCGCGTAACCGAAGAAACCATTGCCACCCGCACCCAGGGTCTGGAGACAACCATCGCACTAAAGGATGCTGGAAACGTTACCGAAGTGGGCGTAAAACAGACTGAGGCACAACTATATACAGCCCAGGCAATTCTGGTGGACCTTAAAACCCAAAGCCGTTTAATGGAAAACACCCTCTCAATTTTATTGGGGAGTTCGCCACAGCAAATCACCAGAACCACGTTGGAAGTACAACATATTGATATCCTGTTGAAAACCGGGGTTCCCTCACAATTGTTGGCAAATCGGCCCGACGTTATTGCGGCGGAATACAACCTGGTCAATGCCTTTGAACTGACAAACGTTGCTCGAAGCAACTTTTATCCTTCCCTGACCATCAACGCAAGTGGCGGCTTCCAAGCCCTCGAGGTGGACAAACTTTTTGATGTCAATTCTTTGTTCGCCAGCGTAATTGGCGGGCTGACACAGCCCATATTCAACGGAAGAAGGATACGGACCCAATACGAGGTATCCCAAGCCCAACAAGAACAGGCATTGCTGCAATTCAAATATGCGTTGCTGGTGGCTTGCAAGGAAGTTTCCGATGCCATGTATTCCATACAATCCGCATCAGAAAAAATAACGATCAAGGAGAAGGAAAATGAAGCCTACAACCTGGCCACCGACTATTCACAGGAATTGCTGGACAACGGGTTCGCAAATTATTTGGAGGTTTTGACCGCCCAGGAACGGGCGCTTGCCTCAAGTCTTGATCTGGTTGCCGCAAAAAACAATCGCCTACAGGCCATCGTGGATCTTTATGAAGCGCTTGGCGGCGGTTGGAGATAGGTTTATTTGGTTGATTAGTTGGTTGATGGACTGCCCTGGCACTTTGCTGGGGCAGTTTTTTTGTCTTTAAAATTTGGGGGGGGTTAAATGCATAATTTGGAAAATACATTTAGGTATTCTCAATTTCATAGTCAAATACTTGGATTTCTGGGCTCTTCTATCTAAATTGGCTTTACTTTTTCAACCTAGAAATACCCTTTATTGGGTATTTTTTTACGTTCCGTACTTTTTAATTTGTATTCGGAAAAACTCTAATCCTAACCATATACCATGAGACCCCGCCAAATTACAGAAAAACATCATATTGTTATTGGAAGTACTCGTTATCAGATTGTTTTTGACGCCAAGGCCCACAATCACGATATCTTAATTAGAGGACTATTCAAATGGGAATCAGATTCAAGTGCACGGTTCACGCATATTGATTTTCTTTTTGACAATTTAAGTACGGTTACAATTCCCTTTTTAATCACCAAAGCAGTTTGGTGCCGCGATCAAAAGCGTATTGAGTTGCATATTAATGAAAAGAAGGAAGCACAATTAAGAACTTTGCTCAGTCTGTCAATTCCGGAAGGATTTGATTTGGAAAAGGAAAATAAAATTGAATTGGTCCTTCGAAACCATACTGGAGCTACGCCTCTTAAAGAGTGCGAGAGGTTTATTTTACCCCCGCCCAACGAATCCTTTGAAACTTCTGATCCTACCGGCAAAAACGTAGAAGATGACAAAGACGGCTCCATTTTAATCGGTACAAGGATTTTAAAACCGTGAAAATAACTTTTCCATTTTTGTTTATGGCCCTGGTCCTGTTTTCCTTTCAAAGTATTTCACAGAATAAAACTTTGATGGAAATAGAAACCTTACTTCAAAACTATGAGGCCGATAGTGCACAAACGCTTCTTGACAAAATTGATCTTTCAATACTGGAAGAAGTTGAAACGGCCTTCTATTATCTTCAAAGGGGAAACCTAAGTTTTATAAAAAGCAACCACGATCTGGCCTTTGCCGATTTTATAAAATCCAGAAAGATATATACCAAATTAAATGATAACTGCAATCTCGCGAAAACCGATTTGCTGATCATCGAGGTTTTGAGCCACCAATCCCACAGCATGATTGCCGAAAAACCATTTTTGGAGGAATATATAAATGCCTCAAAAATTTGCGGCAAACCCATAGATGAGGCAATCGCACACTCAAAATTAGCCGTGGTCTATCTCGAAGCCGATCATGCCGAGATGGCGATTCTAAATTTTGATAAGGCAATTGAAATCGCTACAAAGCTTAACGACACCTTATTGGCCACGAACTTTTTGTTTAACAAAGGCGTCGTCTATAGTACCACTTTAAAAGAATATGACAGCGCGCTATATTTTTTTAAAAAAACCGCTCCATTTTATATAAAACATAAAAACCAGGAATATTTATCATATAATTATAACAACCAGGCCCAAGCCTACAAAAAATTGGGCAATTATCCGGAAGCAATCAAATACTACAATAAAGCTGATTCCATCCCTCTCAGGGAATTCAACTTAAAGACCAAGAGAATATTCTATAGCAATATGACGGATCTTTATAGTAGGATCGGGCGTTTTGATACGGCTTTTGCCTATTCGCAGAAATTATCGAAAATAAAGGACAGCATCAATGAGACTGCACAGAACGTAAGTATGGCCTCGATCAAGGAGCAGTATGACAATGAAAAGCTCCGTGCGGATAATTTGGAAATCGAATCAAAAAGAACGCGAATTCGCAATATCGCAGTGGGACTGGGAGGCAGTCTTTTTGGAGTCGCCTTAATTGGTTTCCTCCTTGTCAAGAACACGCGCCGCAAGCATCATATTGCTGAACAGCAGCGTAAAATCGAGATTCAGCAGAAAGAGAAAATCCTGAAAGAACAAGAACTTGCCACCATAGATGCCATGATCGCCGGGCAGGAAAAAGAACGAGAACGGCTTGCCAGCGATCTGCACGACAGTGTGGGTGCAACTTTAGCAGCGGCCAAATTGCAGTTTAACCATCTTAAAAACCATAAAGGGAAACTACCCAATGAGGACGAACTTTTTGAAAGTACCAGTTCGCTTCTTGAGGATGCCTATACTGAAATCCGGACAATGGCCCATCTTAAGAACAGTGGTGTCCTTGCCAAAAACAGCCTACTTCCTGCCTTAAAGAAATTGGCCAAAAATGCTTCGGCCACCTCAGATTTAACCCTGGAGGTACAGGATTTCGGGCTAGATGAGCGGCTCGACAATTCCATGGAAATTGCAATATTTCGAATTATACAGGAATTGGTCACCAATATCATAAAACACTCCAAAGCTTCCGAGGCGAGCATTTCCATAACCCAACTCCCCGATGCCATGAGCATAATTGTGGAAGACAATGGCCAAGGTTTCGATATTAAAAAATTATCCGGAAAGGATGGGATGGGACTTTCAAACATTGAACGCCGTATTGAACACATGGAGGGCAGTATGGAAGTAGATTCTACCCAGGGAAAAGGAACCACCGTTTTAATTGATATTCCAATATGATAACCATAGCCATAGCCGAAGACCACCAAAGTTTGGTGGATGGCATAACCCTGCTGCTTAAATACGAAGAAGATATTTCGATTATCGGCATGGCCAATGACGGAGAAGAGCTTCTGGAAATAGTACGCAAAAAACAGCCGCAAGTAGTTCTAACGGATATAAAAATGCCCAAGATCGACGGCATTGCCGCTACAAAACTTATCAAAAATGAATTTCCACAAACCAAGATCATAGCCTTTACCATGTTTGACCAACCGGAAGCCATAAGACAAATGATACAAGCGGGTGCTACGGGCTACTTGTTGAAAAACTCACCTTTGGAGGAGGTGCTGCATGCCATTAGAGCCGTAACGGAAGGCAATTCCTTTTTTGACAGCACCATAGATCCGTCATTTTTGGATGACAAGTGTAAAACTACAGCCCATAAACCGATACTCTCAAAAAGTGAGCGGGAGATATTGGAATACATCGCCCAGGGAAAATCTACCAGCGAAATTGCCAACCTGCGCTATACAGCTGTTTCTACGGTCGAAAAACATCGAAAAAACATGATCCACAAGCTGGGACTTTCGGGAAAAGGTGAATTATTACGTTTTGCCCTTGAAAGAAAATATGATTTTTAGATTGGAAAGTCTAAACATATTGTGACTCCTTTTTTGTACGCCAAAAAAACCTCTCCAAATCGTCTAACAATATTCAAATTCGTACTGTGTATATTCCACAAAGGCAAATAAATCCCCCCTATTGGGTATTTATGTTGGTCTTCTCTATATCTATATTTGAAATGAACAAATTCTGGGGAGGTTTTGTTCAACCAAGAAGGGCATTATTTAATTATAGTGTCCTTTTTTTGTGCTTTTACCCAAATCTTCGGAGTTGGTATGCGTCTCCGGCCAAAAGAAGATCCTTAAGCCCGCGCAAGAAATTCTGCCCATCTATCCTTTATTGCCATTCCTTAAAGGGTTTCTGGCTGAGATATGAATTATAATATTTCACTTCCCCAGTAATTTCCGGGCCCAGCCAATCTGGTTTTTGAAACTGCTCCCCTTCACTTCCAAGTTCTACCTCTGCCACGACCAATCCTTCGTTCTCGCCCATAAAATCGTCCACTTCAAAGGTGTGGGCTCCCACCGAAACTTCATAACGGATTTTTTCAATAATGCCCGGTTCACATAAATGGAGCAATTCCTCGGCCTCGGCTGCCGGAATCTGTTTTTCCCATTCAAAGCGAGTCAGACCCGACTTGTTAGGTTTTCCCTTTATCGTTACATACCCGTTATCGCCGTGAATGCGAACGCGGACGGTACGTTCGAGGTGGGAATTCAAATAACCTTGGACAATCCGCAGGCGTTTGTGCGCCTCTTT
>CAYXDM010000122.1:0-6738 GCA_964463595.1 uncultured Aequorivita sp.
CGACTATAATTTTGATCCGGGTTTTACCGAGGAATCCTTTACCAATAAAGTGATTTCCGTAAGGGCTTCAGCTTTAAGGAACGATGAATTATTCTGGAAATCGGTACGTCCGGTCCCCCTTTCCCAGGAAGAACATTATGAATATGGAAGGAAGGATAGCATTCAACTGCTTCGCCAAAAAAAATATTATCTCGATTCTCTTGATGCTATTTCCAACAGACCGAGCTTATCCGGTCTTTTTGGCGGATATACCTATAAAAATTCCTTTGACAAATGGTCGTTGACTTTTGAGGGTGTGCTTCCAATTATAAACTTTAATACGGTCCAGGGATGGAATGATAAGTTGGAACTGAATTACCGCAAATGGTACGATGCCAAACGCACCAGTACATTTTCTGCATCCCTTGTCGCAGATTATGGTCTTTCTGAAGATAGGTTAAGAGTGAGCGGTAGTGTACTCCGGGTTTTCAACCAGATAAACCAACGCAGTATCGCCCTCTCCGGAGGGAGCAAGGTCGCCCAATTCAATGATTCCAATCCCATTTCCCTTTTTAAGAATACGCTGTCTTCGCTCTTGGCTCATTTCAACCCGATGAAGGTTTACGAACTCAATTATGTGCAGATGGGGTATGGCGAAAAGATCTTCAACGGTCTTCATTTCTTTGGACGGATAAGTCTGGAAAATAGAAAGCCCCTGTTCAATACCACCGATTACGTTTTCCTTGCGAGAGATAATGGAGGCTATACAAGCAATAATCCATTGGCGCCCACCGATTTTACCACGGCGGCAATAAAGGAACACAATCTGGTAAAAACTGTTTTCCGTGCCCAAATCAATTTTGCCCAGAAATACTTTGCCAACCTGGATCGGCAGTTCAGTCTGGGAGACGAGACCTACCCTGAACTGAACCTCGTATTTAAAAATGGAAATTCCCTGTCCGGAAAAAAGTACGATTACAACCAATACGAGGGAAGGCTCGCCCAGTCGGTCACCCTGGGCAATAAAGGGAGATTTTCATATTTGCTAAAAGCAGGTGGTTTTATCCATGCCGAGGAAGCGTCTTTCGTTGATTATAAACATTTCAATGGAGATGAAACTTGGTTGGGGACCACCACTACCTATATCAATGTGTTTAACCTGATGAAGAATTATGAGTTCAGCACAAACAGAGGGTATTTTGAGGGCCATTTGGAACATAATTTCCGAGGTTGGATTTTGGGAAAAATCCCCGGAATTAACCGTTTAAATTTCAACCTGGTCCTTGGCGCCCATCTTTTGGTTACAGAAGTGAAAAAACCGTATTCCGAATTTTCCATTGGCCTGGATAATCTGGGAATAGGGAAATTTCGAATGATACGGCTGGATTATGTGCGTTCGTTCTATAATGGAAGAAGTGACAATGAAATAGTTGTCGGTTTGAAATTTCTGAACATTCTTGGAATTTAAAGGGAAAGTAGGCGGCTATTAAAATTTCCCCAGTTGCTTCAGCTTATTTATAGGAAACTGTATCTTTAAAAATCTAAAAAAAATCAAAAACGACAATGAGAGTCACCGTAACACGAAAACAAGTTAATCTTTTTCCCGATTCCAGTAGGGTAGTGGGCCGATATTTTATGAATGGCGAGGCGGCCACAAAAGACATGCTGGCACTGGTTCTGGCAATGACCGATTCTGAAGTCCATGTGGCCCTGGGCCAAACTTACAGGGAATTCGCCTCAAGACATCGAAGTATTTCCTCCTTGTTTAAAAGGCATTTCAACAATGCAAAGCCGATTATTGAGGGTATGGATGTAGATGTGAAGAAAATTTCGTACGAGCGGAGACAGCTTATAGGATCCTATCTTACCATGGAATATTCCATAGAATCTACGGCATTTTTCAATCCTTCCATAATTCCGGATCTAGACCAGACCTATCTGGAGGAAGGTGAAACGCGCGTAATTATGTCTTTCAGGGCTACAGGGGAAGGGCATATTTCGTCTGTGGTGTTCCGCAGGGGAATAATAGATAAGAACAACGACTTAAAATTGATGGGCATTGGCAAATCCATGGATCTGGCGGAGGTTTCGCGAAAAAAATCCTACCACAAGGGCAGATTCGTAAAGAAAATGGAGGAAATGAAAATTCCCGAGGAATATTCCAAAATAATTGTTGAGGACCTGCCGTCCCATTTTGATTATTATGTGCTGAAAAAATCGGTAAATAAGATCCTAATGGATCCGGAGATCAGTGACAATAAAAGGCTTGCTCTTGAGGAAATTACTTGGTTGGTGGATTCTTACTATGACATTGAGTTCCACAGGGATTCGGATATAAGTGAACGGGTTATTTTTCCTATCTCGGAATCGGAGAGCAACGGCATTGAGGATGCCCGTTTTGTGCATTTTACGGACGATGATGGCACCGTTACCTATTACGCCACCTATACCGCTTATAACGGGCATACCATTCTGCCCAAGTTCCTCTCCACCGATGAATTTTGGAAATTCAGGATTATGCCGCTTCATGGAAAAGGGGCCATGGGCAAGAATCTCGCACTTTTCCCCCGAAAGATCAATGGTAAATTTGCCATGCTTTCGCGTATGGACGGGGTCAATAATTATATTATGTTTTCCGATAGAAATACACTTTGGACAGATCCGATCCTGCTCCAGAAACCTAAATTTCCTTGGGAGTTTTCCAAAATGGGAAACTGTGGCTCTCCTATATGGACCGAGAAAGGATGGCTTATCATTACCCACGGCGTGGGTCCCATGCGCCGCTACTGCATAGGAGCATCCCTCTTCGATCTCGAGGATCCGACCAAGGAGATCGGCCGGCTCAAAGAACCTTTGTTAATGCCCCTGGAGAACGAAAGGGAAGGTTATGTGCCAAACGTTGTCTATTCCTGCGGCTCCATGATCCATAACAATAACCTGATCCTTCCGTATGCCGTTTCCGATTACTCCACTACCTATGCGGTCGTTGAAATGGATGCGTTGTTTAAGGGACTGGATTCCAATACCTAATACCTAATACCTAATGCCCAATGCCTAATACCTAATACCTAATACCTAATGCCTAATGCCCAATGCCAAATGCCTAATACCTATTAAATAATGAAAAATAAATAACTACCCACTCATAATTCATTTGGAAAGTTTAAGTGTAAATAATTCAGACTCTCAATATGAAACGACTCTTCATAGGCTTTCAGGACAGTGAGGTAGGAAATAAAATATGCAAGAGTGCTTTCGGCACCTTGGTTGCTGTTCACCCCGTAAATCTCAAAACCATCTGAACATCCTTCGGTCTCAAAATTATAGAGGCTTATCCGCATCTGGTTTTCTCCAAGAAACCACATAAAGGAGGTAAATAATTTTTGGAGGTAACCTCTGTTTCCGGTCAATCTATACGCTTGATGGAACATCAAAACCATGGCCTGTGCATCCAACGGCTGTTGGGCAAAAATAGAGCGCTCCTTACCTTTTACGAACCATTCTTTATTTCCTATCAGCGATAAATACCCATCCCCGAGGGTATGCTCGGTGAGAAATTCCATGGAGGCAAAGGCAATTTTGGCGACATGCTTGTCCTTGAGAGTGTGGGTGGCATGGAGCAGCGCCAATGGTAGAATTGCGTTATCATAAGCCATCAGGGTTTCAAACCACCTCCAGTTGTCGGTTTTGTTCAGATTGTATTGTGATATCAGGGTGTCCGTCAATTCCCGTAAAATTTTCTTCATGGAATTATCCGAGGCGTGGACCTGTAGGAAATAGGATATTCCCATTATGGTATAGGCGATGGCCCTTATGGAATTGAGCTTTGTAAAGTTGGGAACTGCCCGATGAAAGATCAAACTGCCCAGCTGATTATAGGCATCCAATGGGGGATGGGCCATAAGGTGTCCCAAGGCCCACATGGTTCTTCCGAAAGAATCCTCAGACCCTACCTCATCCAAAAAATTGCGGTTGAAGCCCATGAAATTATGGAAGGTTCCATCGTCTGTCTGCGCATAGTGGATAAAACTTAAATATACAGACATCAATTCCCGGGCCTTGGGATCCTTGGTATGTTTATGGTACATATTTGCCATAAGGAGGGCTCGACTATTATCGTCCAAGCAGTACCCTTCCTTAAAATCCGGAATGCCATATCTGGCGTGTTGAAAAATACCAGCACTGTCCGTCAATCTTATTATGTGCTTTAAGGATAGTGGAGGCATTTTCTTAAGGTCTATTTCATGATCCGCGGTTGATTTTTGTCTTCTTGGGGCCCGCAATACTTTTTCGACAAGATCCCCATATTTCCGGCCGATTTTGGGCCAGGTTATATTTTGTCCGTAATCGGATGCCTTTTTTTGGATCTTTTTCAGCGTTTCAGGGTCATCAAACAAAGAATTGATAACCCTCGCGAGGTCCTCGGGATCGTTGAAATTGAAAAATGCCCCCCGGTCGTCTGCCAATAGCTCTGCAGCATGCCAAAACCTTGTGGACACTACTGCACAACCTGATCCCATAGCGTAGGTAAGGGTTCCACTTGTTATCTGTGCTATATTTAGGTAGGGCGTAATGTAAATATCACAGGCCGCCAAATATTTAAATAATCCCTCTTTGTCAATAAATTGGTTCAACAGCCGAACATGGTTTTCCACGCCCAGGGAGGTTGATAGCTCCTCGAGGTATTCCCTATATTCCTCTCCAACATCGCGCAATACATTGGGATGGGTCTTTCCCAATACAATGTACAGCACATCAGGATTTTTGTCGATAATCTCCGGCAGCGCCTTGATCACCGTTTCAATACCTTTATTTCGGCCCACAAAACCAAAGGTCAACAACAATTTTTTATCCGTGAGGTTTAGTTCTTTTCTGGCGGCCTCCGTTTCAAAATGGATATTGGGTACGCCGTGTTCTATAAGAGCGATTTTTTTCTTCGGCACTTTATAGATTTCAACGAGAAACTGGACGGCCTTATGGCTCATGACCACCACTTTTTCCGACATTCTGCAAATTTCCTTTAGAATGGCCTTTTCATTATAGGAAGGAGTTTCCAAAATAGTGTGAAGGGTCGCTATTATTGGTATTCTTAAATGGTGTAGCAAGGGCAATAGGTACACCCCACTCTGCCCCCCAAAAATTCCATATTCATGTTCAAGAACACACACTTCGGCGCCACTTTCATTTATAAAATCGGCAGCCTTTAAATAATCCTCCTGTTGCTCCTGGGCGATGGTGAACTTCACCTCTGGCGGATAATCATAGCTCTCGTTGTGATCATTCATGGCTACCACCACGATTTCCTCAATATCCTTGTTGTTGTTCAACATGGCATCCGCAAGATTTTGCGTAAAAGTTCCAATTCCACATTCACGGGGAGGATATGTACCGATATAAGCTACCTTCATCTCTTTGGTTTTTTGAATAGTTATCTGCAAAACTTGGATTTGGGATCCAAGGATTCGCAGAAGATTTAATCTTTAAATCCGTTTTTCCACACTAAGACCTTCTCGGGAATCTGCAAAAAACTTTGGAATTTTAATTAGGCGGAGGTTAAAATTAGCCCGAATAAAATATAAAATGACGCAATGAAAAGTTAAAACCACATTCCCGGTACATTGAGATTTTGGAAAGCATTTTTTACTGAAACCTCTTCATTGGATCTCCAACGAATTTTTACACTTTTATAAAAACTATAAGATAACTTTATCAATCTTCTTAAAAGTAAATCTATAATTTAGTAATCCTCAAATTTTTAGCGAAGAAATCCGTCATTCTTTACAATGGAAATTTGACTTTCGATACTCGGAGGATGGAATAGAATTTTTTATCGTCCATTAATAAAAATTGCAATGAACAGGAATACACTTGATACCATTGGTCAGATTTTTTCCAAGTCCAAAGGGATCCTTGCCATGGACGAGAGCATTCCTACCTGTAACAAGCGTTTTGCGGCTCTCGGAATTGCCCAGAGCCCGGAAATGCGACGGAAATATCGGCAGCTTATAGTAACCACCCCAGGGTTGGAGGAAAGTATTGGCGGTGCAATTCTGAGCGATGAAACTATCCACCAGCAAACCGATTCCGGCGAACCTTTTGCAAACGTATTGGGCAACAAGGGAATTGTACCCGGGATCAAGGTAGATGCGGGCACAATTGACATGCCTTTATTCCCAAAAGAAAAAATTACCCAGGGACTAGATGGTCTGCGCGATCGGTTGGCGGAATACAAAAACCGGGGTGCGCGTTTTGCCAAATGGCGTGCGGTTATTGCCATTGGAGCGGGGATACCGAGCAAAGCCTGTATTAAAGCCAATATTCATTCCTTGGCCATATATGCCTCATTTTGCCAGGAGATGGATATGGTGCCCATTGTGGAACCAGAGGTGCTAATGAATGGAAATCATTCTTTGCAAAGGTGTTACGATGTTACGGAGGAGGTTTTAAAATCCCTGTTCCACCATCTTTATCTATATAGGGTCGAACTTGAAGGAATTATTTTAAAACCCAATATGGTGGTGGCTGGAAATGAATATCCGAGTCAAAACAATGTGGATGAAGTGGCCAAAGCTACCTATAAATGTTTGACATCGGCCGTTCCCGCTTCGGTGGCGGCAATTGCATTTTTATCCGGTGGGCAGTCCCCTCAAGAAGCTTCGGCCCATTTGGATGCCATCCACAGAAATTTTAAGGACCAACTACCTTGGATCGCTTCATTCTCTTTTGCTCGGGCCATTCAGCAACCGGCAATGGAAAGGT
>CAYXDM010000123.1:0-6710 GCA_964463595.1 uncultured Aequorivita sp.
AAAGTGGTTGTTTATAATCTATTGGGCCAAGCTGTGATGGAGTTGGCACCCAAGAATGTAAATGTTGTTCTTGATATGTCTATGTTGCCAACAGGAACTTACGTCCTAAAGGCTACAGTGGCTGATGCTGTTTCAACCTTTAAGGTTATTAAGGAATAAATTTTTGAAATAGATTGGTTTAGAAAAGAGGTCTGGAAACAGGCCTCTTTTTTGTTACTATACATTCCATATTCTCTGGGATGCGCCTCCCATACGCGCCGGCCACTGGGAAAATAGCCATGGCATAGGTGTTTTTTATTACATGGAATACAGCATGTTTGATACTAGTTGCTAACCACGTGGAATAAAAGGATGATACTGAAGAAAAGTCCCATTCCCAATATTTTTGGCTTAAACCATTATTGGGAGATTGCGTTATTTTTTCGCGGACTGATGATCTTAACATCGTGGAACGCAATTGCCCCTCGGATTACTCCTGAAATTACATCAGAGAGGGCGTTCACTATCTGCATCTTCAGTTCACTTTTACTGTAGATAAGGCTTATTTCCCGTGCAGGGGAAGGATTTTTAAAATGGCGTAGGTTTTTTCTTTTTGCAGCCTCTATATCCAAGGTGTGCAGATAGGGTAATAATGTCATGCCCAATCCTTCGTCAGAAAGTTTTACCAAGGTTTCAAAGCTCCCGCTATGTAAGTGAAACTTATCCTGACTGATATTCCGGGAAGCGTTGCACAGATTTAGTATTCCATCCCTAAAGCAATGGCCATCTTCCAATAACAAGATGTCGCTTATATCCAGATCCTCTATGTCGAGTTCCTTTTTTGGGGAAAGGCGATGGCTTTCCGGAATGTATCCCACAAAAGGTTCATAATACAATGGACGTTCCTTTATTTTTTCCTGTCCCAGCGGAGTGGCAGCTATGGCAGCATCCAAATACCCTTCGTTGAGCTGGGTAATTATCTCGTCCGTGTTCAACTCTTCAATTTTTAAATGTACCTTGGGATACCTATTTGAAAAATTTTTTAGGAACATGGGAAGCAACGTAGGCATTACGGTTGGAATTATCCCCAATTTAAAAGTGCCCCCAATAAAACCTTTCTCCTGATCCACCACATCCTGCATTCTATCCGCTTCATTGACAATGTTGCGGGCCTGGTCCACTATTTTTTTTCCTACGGCTGTGAGTTCTATCGGTTTCTTTCCCCTATCAAATATCAGTATTTCCAGTTCCTGCTCCAGTTTTTGGATCTGCATACTTAGGGTAGGTTGGGTGACAAAAGTTTTTTCGGCTGCCTTTGTAAAGTTTTGATACTCGGCAACCGCAAGGACATATTTGAGCTGGGTAATGGTCATAGTAGAAAAAATCTATACAAAGTTAAAATATTAATTGGTATTTTCTATATGCCATCGAAATTGCCTCTTCTTCGAATAAATATTCCGGGTAAGCGATTTTTTGAGCTAAAGAAGCTGTTTCCATATAAAACCCAGACCTCATAACATTCCTCTTGCCTTAATCTCCAGATATTTGTTGATGGTGTTGGTAGTGAGTTCCTGAGGTGAACTAAGAATTGTTTGAATGCCCCGCTGCTGAAGTTCACGTACCATAAGTCTTTTGTCCAAATCAAATTGACTGGCAATGGTCTGTTCCACTATTTCAGGAATGGTTTGGGCATCGTGGGTAATCAATGTCTTCAATTCCGTATTTTCAAAAAAGATAACTACGAGTATATGTTTTTTTGCAATGGCCCGAAGATAGGGCAACTGCCTGTGAAGGGCGGAAATATGTTCGAAATTAGTATAAAGCATGAGCAGGCTCCGATGTGGGATCCTTCTTTTTACCATGGATTGAAGTATCCCATAATCGGCATCCTTAAATTTGGTTTCTATATTATATAGGGTCTCAAGAATTGAATTAAGATATGTTTTTTTTGCTTCGGCAGGCAGAAAATTCCCCGCTTTTTCACTGAAATCAAGCAGGCCCACCTTATCATTTTTCTTAAGGGCAATGTTTGAAAAGGCAAGGGTGCTATTTATGGCGTAGTCCAGGAGACTGAGACCTTGAAAGGGCATCTTCATCACCCTACTGGTATCGATAATGGAATATACGGGTTGCATTCTCTCATCTTGATATTGGTTGACCATTAACCGTGCATGCTTGCCTGTAGCTTTCCAGTTGACAGTCCGTACATCATCCCCAATCACGTATTCCTTGATCTGTTCAAATTCCATGGTGTGGCCTATTCTGCGTATTTTTCGAAGTCCTATATGCGAAAGCCTATTGTCTATTGAAAGGAAATCAAACTTTTTCATTTGCACGAACGATGGATAGACCTTGACCATTTGAGCTTTATTGAAGGTATAGCGTTTGCGAATGAGTCCGATTTGTGAGGAAACATAGCAGTTTAATTTTCCGAAGATATATTCTCCCCTTTCCACAGGACGAACTTCGTAGGTAAGGGTTCTCTTCTGATTTCCCGGAATCTGGATCTCCCTTAAAAAATCGCGTTTTTGAAATTGGATCGGCAGTTCGTCAATGATGGAAATATGGATATTGAATGAATGGTTGTTCTCGAACAAAATGGAGACGGTATTGAGGTCGCTGTTTGAAAACTTTTCGGGCAGGATCCGTTCTCCCCCAAGTCCGCTTTTACGATAGACCATGCTCAATTCAAAAAGTATCAGGATTCCGAAGCCCAGAACCAAGATCCAAATAAAACCATACATCCACTGCCACCAATACGAAAACAGGAAAAGTACTGAAAACGTAGCCATGGCGTAAAAGAAACGCGGGGTCAAATAGAGGGATTTTAAAAAATTGATCACCTATCTCGGAATTTCAATGGTTTGTGAGATGATATCGACAACGGTTTCGGGGGTCATTCCTTCCATTTCACGTTCAGGAGAAAGGATGAGACGATGCCCCAGAACGGGAACAAGGGTTTTTTTGACATCCTCGGGAGTAACGAAATCCCTGCCATGGATTGCCGCAAAGGCTTTGGAAGCATTCATAATTGCCAAGGAAGCCCGGGGAGAGCCTCCCAAAAACAAATGGGGATGGTTTCGGGTCTTGGTCACGAGCTTTGCGATATAATCAAAAATCTTGTCCTCTATAAGAATTTCCTGGACCTGTGCCCGAAAGGTTTTTAAAGCTTCCGGATCCATTACGGGGTCAATGGAATTTTCGGGAATGGCCTGTTTTCGGGAATGATGGGATTTTAGAATCAGGATTTCTTCTTCCAAATTGGGATAATCCACTTTTATCTTAAACAGAAACCTGTCCAATTGCGCTTCGGGCAAGGCATAGGTGCCTTCATGTTCCACTGGGTTTTGGGTTGCCAGAACAAAGAAGGGATATTCCATTTTGTGGCGGATCCCATCCATGGTTACCTGTCGCTCTTCCATAACCTCAAAGAGCGCGGACTGCGTTTTTGCCGGGGCGCGATTTATTTCGTCGATAAGAACAATATTTGAAAAAACCGGTCCTTTTTTGAATTCAAATTCCGAGGTTTTCATATTTAAAACCGAGGTCCCCAACACATCACTGGGCATCATATCCGGCGTAAACTGGATTCGACTGAAATCGGTCCTCAGGGTTTTTGCAAACAGCTTGGCCGTAATGGTCTTGGCAATTCCGGGAACGCCTTCAATCAAAACATGCCCGTTGGCTAAAAGTCCCACGATTAGGAGTTCGATAAAATCCTCTTGCCCAATGATAATCTTAGACAACTGTTCTTTTATTTTTTCCACCGCAAGTTTCAATTCCTCCAACGGAATTCTGGTCCTAAATTGTAAATCGTCAATATTTTCTTCCTGGTTTTCCATGCTTTTTAGATTACTATTTTTTTTGTTATAATTCGTCCTTGTGGATCCATTTACCCCTGATCTACTTCTTCCTTAGGATTTGTAAAGGTATTGATCGAGCGATATAGTTGTGCCAACTCGTCCCGACTTATCTTGTCCTGTTCGGATATTTTTCCGATTAGTTGAAATAGTTCAGTTGTATCTTCCAGTGTATTGCCGCTATGTTCGGCCAGAGCTTTATAAAAACGTTCATTTACATTTTCTGTCGGCAGTTTCAGTTGTGTCCTAATGTATTCAAGAAAAAGCAGGATTTGTTTGTGAGCAATGGCCTTATATTCTTTTTTTTCCAAATACAATCCCGCAATGGTTTTGGTGTATTCATAGGTTCTGTTTGCCAAGGGTTCTACAATTGGAATACTGCGCTGTTTGCGTTTGCCCTCAAATATTACAAAAAGCAGGACTCCGAGCAGCACGAAATAATAGGCCCATTTAAAATTCCTGTTCTCCAGCAATACTCCCAATGGTGAAATATTCACGGGTTTTCCAGATTTATAATAATTGTCCCAAAACAAGGTATTGCCGTTATTCAGATACGATAGGACTGCTGCAGTATACGTTGGGTTGCCTTCTTCCACAAGAAAGAAATTTGAAAAAACCTCCGGTTGCGAATGCAAAAAGATGTTTCCCTGGCCCATGGGGGTTCTTAGAAAATTGATATGGGGATCTTCTATTTCCATCGAATTTTTATACAATCCAGAAATCCCCAAAACGGTTTGGGTCACCGTATCAATTCTCGAAAAATAGCGAATGGGCAAATCCTGTTGAATGTGGTAAATCCTTTCGGAAGGCAGGTTTGGATTTACCAGCTTCACCAGGGGTTCGGTTCCTATACTGGAAATGCTCACCACTGTGTTCATTTTCAGGTTGAGGGTATCGAGCAATTTTTCCCCAAAATAATTCGCTGAAATAAAAACATTGTTGCCGCCCGAGGTCCAAGTAAGCAATGAATCCAATTCCGTTTTATCAAAATCTACAATATCGTTAATAAACAGATAATTCCCCTTTCTGATCGTGTTCTGTAGGAATTCGAATGGAGGAATGTCGGTTTCCTCAAAATTATCCTTGAAAAAATCCTCGAGCAAACTGTGTATCACAAAGGTACCCAACGGAATTTTATCAGCCTTGTAATAGCTTGGAAACCAATTCAGGGGTTGAGGCCTGGTAGCTTCCAAATACACCAAACCGGCAAGGACCAATAGGAAAGCAAAAAACAGTATTTTTTGTGTTCTAGGCATTGGAACTTGATATTAGGCCCTTTAATGATGAAAAAATTGATTCTGCTTTTATGAAATCCATTTCTGTAACTTCGAAATTGCCATACCATACGTGATCGTATAGCTTCGTGGCTTTTTGAAATCCCGATCTTATTGCGCCCGAGTTTATTTCTGAGAAATACTCGCTGTTGGTTTTATCGGCTTTATAGGAAATCAGTTCCGCCTCATCCATTTTTTGGAGGACGAATAAATAATAGTAGCGAATTGCCATTCTGTATTTCCTTTTCCCCAAGGCCTTTTCGATTAATTCCTGGATATTCCGGGTCCGGATAATCTCCTCTTCTTCAGAATAAAATATTTCCGGCTTTGCCCTTGGTCCAAAAATGGTTGCTCCCGGATTCAACTTGTAAAATAACCAAACCACAAAGACGACAATAGAAGCAAGAATAAGGTAAGGAAGGGTCTTGATCAAAAATGTGACCCATCCACCTGGCTGGTAATCTCCCAACAACCACTCCCAAAACTGCATCCAAAGTTCCCGCAGCCAATTTTTAAACTTCTGCCACCAATTTTCCCCTTCGTGTTGTTCGGAATAATCAAATTCACTGCTTTCCTTGAAGTTCTGTAGTATCTGTTCATCCAATTGTGGAACCGCCAGGTCTTTACTCGCGTCGTATTTAATCTGCTGCGCAGATGGCACCAATGAATCCTGATTTGCCCCCTTGCCTTCCAAGGATCCAAACGGCAATGCTAGATAAAGTAGGAAAATCAGGATGTTGTTCATAAATATTTCTGCTGGTCAAGAATAAATTTAGATCCGCTCTGCCTTTATGGGTGTACTTCTTTTAAATTTCCGTTTTATCTCCTACATCTTCCTGTCGCCAAGAGATTCTATGGTTTCCAAGGTTCCGGTAAAATTTTTCTTTTCGTTTAGGTTAAAATAGACAAATGCGGCGCAGAGAACAATGATGGTATATAGGATGTATTGAAAAACAAGGGCAATGGAAGTCAGCAAAATATAGATCCAGTCGAACATCATAGTTGGATCCGACGATATTATCTGTGCCATGGTAACTCCTTTAACGAAAAAATAGATATACTGGGGCACCTGAAAGATAATATTGATAAAATAATACAGTAAAAAGACCACCAAGAAGGTAGCAAAGGTGATCCACCATTCATTTTTTATAAGTTCGAAACAATAACTTATAGCATCCAATGCTTGTTTTCTCTCAAAAACCACGATCGCAAAAGCAGTGGATAGGACCACGCCAAAATAAATTCCCGGGACAATGCAGAGCATTATCCCAACTACGGTTATAAGTCCTGCGAGAGCGCTTGTTCCCAGCAATCTCCAAAAATCTGCTCGCACCCCTGCAGTGACCTCCTCGGGTGAAACTGTTCCATTATTATTGATGTAAGATTTTATATAATGTAGGATTACCCCGTTCAAAAGGGAGTAGTAAACCATAGCCGCCAAAAGAAGGAACAATATGGAAACTAGGGTAGTGGCACCAAAGCTACCAAAGGTGTCCATGCTTTGTAGAAGTCCTCTATCGCCAAAAATGGATTGCATATAATAAATGTAAGCCACAATAAGAACCAGCAATGCCGGTCCTGCTATTTTGAGGACCAG
>CAYXDM010000124.1:0-6612 GCA_964463595.1 uncultured Aequorivita sp.
GAGTGAATTTCAAAAAAAGCGAAGCGTTTTTGAAATTTGTACCGAGGCCACCGATAAATTTCAATTTCAATTCCGTTTTTTCCTAATCCCTAATCCCTAATCCCTATTCCCTCATTTCAATCCACTCCCGCGCATTGACTAATGCTTCCACCCAAGGTGAAACTTCATCATCCTTCCTGTCTTCAGGATAATATGCCCAGTTCCAAGGAAAAATAGAACGCTCCAAATGGGGCATCATCACCAGATGTCGACCGGTTTTATCGGTCATCATGGCCGTGTTGAAATCACCGCCATTCGGACTTGCGGGCAGTTTATCATAAGCGTATTTCGCGACAATTCCGTAATGCGACTCTTCCTTCGGTAAACTGAATCTGCCCTCCCCATGTGCCGACCAAATCCCTAAGGTGGTTCCCGCCAGTGAGGACAGCATTACCGAATTATTCTCATGTATTTTTACTGAAGTGAACACACATTCAAATTTTCCCGTTTTGTTGTGGAGCATTTTCGGTTTTTCATCGTCCTCCCGATTCAGTAGCCCAAGTTCTATGAAGAGTTGGCATCCGTTGCAGACCCCAAGGGAAAGGGTGTCCTCCCGTGCAAAGAAATCCTTGATGGCTTTGTTCGCTTTTTCATTGTACAAAAATGCTCCCGCCCAGCCTTTTGCACTTCCCAATACATCGCTATTGCTGAAACCTCCTACTGCCACGAGTAAGTTAATATCCAATAGGGTTTCTCGTCCTTCAATCAGGTCGGTCATATGAACGTCTTTGACATCAAATCCGGCCAGGTACATCATATAGGCCATTTCGCGCTCGCTGTTGCTTCCCTTTTCACGGATTACGGCTGCTTTGGGTCTCGAGGAAGCGTTCTCGACTGCGCTCGAACTGACAGGGATTTTTCCATTGAAATTTGTTGGAAAATCAAATTTTAATGGCTGTTTTTTGTAATTGTCAAACCGCTCTCTCGCATAAACCTCGCCACTTTGGTTTCTGTCCAATAAATAGGAGGTTTTCCACCAAGTATCCCGGATCTCTGGAATGTTTATTTCAAATTCCTCGGTGTTGTTTTTTATTGCCAGGGTATCGGAATTGGTAACCAAGCCGATTTTTTTGAAATCAATTCCTTTGGAAGAAAACATATTTTCCACAATAGCATCATCCGAAGCCTGGATTACAACGCCACAGTTTTCCGCAAATAGTAGTTTTACGGAATCGGTTTCCCCTAAAGTTGAAAGGTCTAAATCCGCTCCCAGATTTAAATCGGCAAAACACATTTCCAAAAGAGTGGTAATCAATCCACCGGAAGCCACATCGTGCCCGGCAAGGATCTTTCCATCCTTAATCAATTCCTGTACAGCGTTGAAAACCGTTTTTACATATTTCGCACTTTTAACTGTGGGGGCATCATTGCCAATGCTATTCAGGATTTGATTGAAAGAAGAACCTCCCAGTTTAAACTCGTCCTGCGAAATGTTGATATGGTAAATACTTCCGCCATCTATTTGAAGCACAGGTTCAACGACTTTTTTAATGGCGTTGCAATTTCCGGCGGCAGAGATTATAACGGTGCCCGGAGAAATCACTTCGCCATCCTTATATTTCTGTTTCATCGAAAGCGAATCCTTCCCAGTTGGAACGTTGATTCCCAAACTGATGGCATAATCGGAAACTTCCTTTACGGCGGCATATAAGCGCGCATCTTCACCTTCATTGTTGGCGGGCCACATCCAGTTCACAGAAAGGGAAACACTTTTTAATCCATCTTTTAAGGGTGCCCACACAATATTCGTCAGGGCTTCAGTAATTGCATTTCGCGACCCAATGGCGGGATCAATCAAGGCGGTCAGTGGGGAATGTCCAATAGATGTGGCTACGCCTTCCTTGCCGTGGAAATCCAAGGCCATTACACCGCAATTATTTAAGGGCAACTGCAATCGCCCCACCGTTTGCTGTTTTGCCACACGACCCGTTACACAGCGATCAACCTTATTGGTGAGCCAGTCCTTACAGCCCACGGCTTCCAATTGGACCACCAGGTTTAGGTATTCTTTTATTTTCGAGCGGTCGTATTTTGGCTCTGAATAACTTCTGGCAATGGTCCTATCCCGCATAATGGTTTTGGGCGAACTGCCGAACATATCCTCCAGGGCGAAGTCCATAGGTTTTTCACCTTTTTTATTTTCGAAACAAAAACGTTTGTCGCCCGTTACCCGACCTACGGCGTACATAGGGGAGCGCTCGCGATCGGCAACCCGTTTCAGTGTTTCCATATCTTTTTCGGCAATAATCAGGCCCATGCGTTCCTGACTTTCGTTGCCCATTATTTCCTTGGCGGAAAGGGTGGGATCACCAAGGGGTAGCTTGTCCAGTGAAATTTTGCCTCCAGTATCCTCGACCAATTCGCTCAAACAGTTTAGATGTCCGCCGGCCCCGTGATCGTGTATGGAAACGATAGGGTTGTGGTCACTTTCAACCATGGCGCGAATGGCATTGGCCGCACGTTTTTGCATTTCAGGATTGCTGCGCTGGATGGCGTTCAATTCAATGCCGCTATGAAATTCGCCCGTATCTGCCGAAGAAACCGCGGCACCTCCCATGCCAATCCTATAATTCTCACCGCCGAGGACCACAATTTTATCGCCAGCCATTGGTTTGCCTTTAATGGCCTGGCTCGCCTTCGCATATCCGATTCCTCCGGCCAGCATAATAACCTTGTCATATCCGAGTTGCCTAGAATCAGAGTCATTTGCCGTGGAAACATCGGGTGCCGATGCGGAAGGGGAATGCTCAAAGGTAAATACGGAGCCCGCAATTAAAGGCTGTCCGAATTTATTGCCAAAATCTGAAGCCCCATTGCTGGCTTTTATTAAAATTGCCAACGGACTTTGATATAGCCAATCTCTTTCTTTTATCGCTTTTTCCCATGGTTTTAGGGTGGGTTTGTGGGTTGTGGAAACCTCGGAACCATGGATGTTTGTCTGTGCCCAACCAGGGCTGTTCAGGGAATCCGTGGAGGGCTCACTATCGGCTGGCGCAGTATCCAATCGGGAATAGGATGTCATATAGACCGCGGTCCCGGCGAGCGGCAAAGAGCCTTTTCCACCTGCCAGCCGGTCCCGGATTTCGCCGCCGCTGCCTGTGGCCGCACCGTTAAAGGGCTCAACAGTGGTGGGGAAGTTATGGGTTTCGGCCTTTAGGGAGATTACACTTTCAAATTCCTTTTCCTCGTACCAATCCGGTTTATCGGCGCTTTTGGGCGCCCACTGCGTGGCCATGGGGCCCTTTATGAATGCTACGTTATCCTTGTAGGCCGAAACAATGTCGTTTGGGTTTTCGGCCGAGGTTTTTTTGATCAATTTAAATAGGGAAGCAGGCATTTCTTGGCCGTCAATTTCAAAGGTGCCATTGAAGATCTTGTGCCTACAGTGCTCACTGTTAATCTGGCTAAATCCAAAAACCTCGCTGTCCGTCAGTTTTCTTTCCAACTTCAAGGCAAGGTTCTCCAGGTATTCCACCTCTTCCTCATTCAGTGCCAGACCTTCCTTTTGGTTGTATTCCGAAATATTTCTGATTTCCATGATGCCGTCGGGCTGCAGATCAATGCTGAAAATATCCTGATCCAATTTTGGATATTTTTGCGAAAGCATTTGGTCGAAATCCTGTTGCTTATCGTTAAAAAACTCCTCAATACGAAGAATGCCCTGTATGCCCATATTCTGGGTGATTTCAACAGCATTTGTGCTCCAAGGGGTGATCATGGCTGCACGCGGACCGATAAAGCAATCGGAATTGATTGGCAGCACAACCGATTGTGGAATTAAGGGTTGTTGCCCAAAAAGCCATTGAAGTTTTTTTACGGTCTCCTCCGAAAGGTTGTCCTTGGTCTGGACGGCGTAAACGATGTTTTCGGCATTCCCAAAAAAGTGGATCATCCTGGTTTTTCTTTATAATTATGGAAGTGCAAAGGTAACTTATTTAGTAGAAAATAGAGTGGTTCGGTTTGTTGAGGTTGTTTGGGATAAAAAGGGACTTATGACGGTAGGACTTAAGACATAGGACTAATGTCAGTTTTTATTTTGGTTCTGAGAATATGGATAAAAAAGGACTTAAGACGGTAGGACTTAAGACATAGGACTAACGGTCGCGTTTTTATGTGGATTGGTCAGGGTATATTTTCTGAGATTTTCAAATAAAAAATCCGGATCAAAGAGACCCGGATTTAATTTTGCACGTATAAGTAAAACAGTTATTGAACCATTATTTTCTTTACCGTCCTTTTTTGGGCGGAGTTCATTTCGAGTAAATAAATGCCCCTATCCAGTGATGAGACATCAATCTTTTTTTCTGAAGTGCTGAAGGTATTGTGCATCACCATTCTGCCGGAGATATCGTATAGGGAATAGTTTTCCACCGGAAAGGAAGTGTTGTCCGAAATCCAGACCACTTCCGAAGTGGGGTTTGGAAAAACAGTTACCTGACTGCCTGAAAATTCCTCTATGCCCACCATGCCCCAACGGTCTTCGGCCACGGGGCCACCCCAGATAATGGTTGCGAGATATGGATTGTCGATAAATGGGTTTCTGTTGCCGTAAGCACCTTCCAGATACGGATTGCGTTGGTCCTCCAATTCACTTACAGGATCTTCGGCATTCCATTGAAGGTATATCTGCAACATGTCGGTTCCCGGTTGCAGGCTGCCATTGCCATTTAGGATCGGTTTGCATCGATTGCCATAACGGGTGTACATATACATCATTATTCTGGCCACATCGCCTTTCCATTCGTCGCCTGGATAAAAGCTATCCCCACCCAGGACCCGTGCATTTCCCGTGCCGGAAGCAAATTTGCGACTGCCCCGGTCGTTGTTCATTCGTTGGTCTGTAGGGCGTATGTTCTGCGGATCGGCGGCTATGCCCCTAGAACCACTATTGGCACTGCCCATCGGAGGATTTGCATTTGATCGGGCAAAGGTGTGCTCGCGGTTATACTCGCAATTGCCCCCTCCAAATCTATTCTTATTACGGCTTCGGTCCGTGGTGCAATTGCCATCGGTGTCGTTGTACCCATAAAGCAAGAGTACTTTATTGCTGTTGCTCGGATCTTCGTCCGTAATTTTCATCGATTCCTTGTTGTCGTTGTAAGTAAAGGAAGAACTGGCGTTATTTATTTTCTGCTGAAGGGCATAATAAAGATCCTGGCCCGTAAGGGTCAGGTCCACATTATTGTAGTAAGGTTGTTGTGCAATCAGAACTTGAAAACTGATAAACAGGAATAATATCAAGGATTTTTTCATTGGAAATTTCATATTAATTATTGTGAAGTTGTTATTTGTCTTTTTTGTCTTTTCCGTCGTTTTGTCTTTTTTCGGTCCTACCGTCCTTTCCGTCTTTTTTGCGCATCAATGAAATATAAAATCCATCAAAACCGCTTTTGCTCGGCAATATTTTTTCCTCCTTTACCAGCGAGAAATCCTTTCCTTCTTCTCGCGCAAGGAAGGCTTTGATCTGTTTCTCATTTTCTGAAGGCAGGATTGAACAGGTTGCATACACCAAGTCCCCGCCAGGTTTTACCATTCTAGAATAACTGTTTAACAGTTCCTTTTGGGTGTTTTGGATAGTATCCAAAAATTCGGGTTGCAATTTCCATTTGGCGTCCGGATTCCTTTTTAGGACTCCCAGGCCTGAACAGGGGGCATCGATCAAGACCTTGTCTGCTTTTTCGATTAATTTCTTTATGACTTTGGTAGAGTCGATCACCCGGGTCTCAATGTTGAAAATGTCGTTTCTTCTAGCGCGGCGTTTCAGTTCGTTCAGCTTGTTTTCATAAATGTCCATCGCTATCAACTGACCTTTGTTTTCCATCATGGTAGCAATGTGAAGACTTTTTCCTCCCGCTCCCGCACAGGCATCTATAATTCGCATCCCCGGTTTTGGATCGAGCATTTTCGCCACTTTTTGCGAAGAAGCATCCTGCACCTCGAAAAGTCCCTTTTTAAAGGCTTCCGTAGTAAAAACATTGGTGCGCTCCTTTAATTTCAAAGCGTGTGGGTAGCCGGAAATGGTCTCCGTCTCAATATCCAGATCTGCCAATTCATTTTGAAGATTATCCAGAGTGGTCTTCAGGGTATTAACGCGCAAGACCACGTCTGCCATTTGGTTGAGGGCGGATATTTCCGCGTCCCATTTTTTGCCGAATTCGTGTTGGCCTAGTTCATCGAGCCAGTCCGGAATGGATTCCTTGAATTTCCGGATTTTTGAGAGTTCGTCAAATCGTCCTTTTATTCGCCGCGTAGGCGTGTCCTCAAATTGTTTCCAATCCGGGATTTTTATTCCGTTCAGAGTTGCCCAGACCGCAAACATCCTAAAGAGATCGGGGCGATTAAACGGCTCTCGGACCTCGGCTATCTCTGCATACAGGCGTTTCCATCGAACAATGTCGTAAGTGGTTTCAGCAATAAAACTTCGGTCGCGCGATCCCCAGCGCTTATCCAGTTTCAATGTGTGTTTCAGCACTTTGTCCGCTTGTTTCCCTTCATTGAAAATTTGGATAAGGGAGTCAATGGTCGCAAATACCAGATTACGATGTAGTTTCATGTAGTTATATTTTGATCACG
>CAYXDM010000125.1:0-6567 GCA_964463595.1 uncultured Aequorivita sp.
GCAAAGCAGGTGCAAAATTAGTTATTTTTTTTGTAAGGAAAGAATATAGGAGGTCTTTTGTGAACTGTTCACTTTCATAATGGCCGATATCTGCCAACATGATCTCGTTTCCGGCTTTAAAAAAATCGTGATATTTAAAATCTGCGGAAACGAATACGTGCGCTCCGGCGCTTTTGGCCGCCTCAATGGCAAAGCTGCCGCTCCCGCCCAGAACGGCAACTCGATCTATAGGCTTATCCAAAAGACCTGAGAAACGCACACAGAACGTCTTCATGGTCTTCTTTAAAGATTCCAGGAATTCCAATGCCGACATCGAATTTTCAAGGTTTCCAATCATACCCATCCCGATCTGTTGATTGTGGTTATCGAGGGTAGTAATTTCATAGGCAACTTCTTCATAGGGGTGGGAATCGAAAAGTGCTTTCAAAATGGTTCTCTCCTTATGTCTTTCAAAGGTTACTCCCAGTTGTATTTCCTTCTCAAAATGAAGTTCCCCTTTTTCCCCTTTTACCGGGTTTGAACTTTCATTCCCCTCAAAACTGCCCGTACCTTCTATATTGAAACTACACTTCCGATAATTGCCGATGTTGCCGCCGCCCGCCTTAAAAATGGCATTTCTCACCTTTTCCAGATCGTCTTTCGGAACAAAGGTTATAAGCTTTTTAATGGTGCTGTCCTGGGGAATTAAGATCTTCCTTTCTTTTAACCCCAGCTTTTCACAGATCATGGAATTTACTCCGTTCCAGGAATTGTCGAGTGCCGTGTGGTTCGAGAAAATGGCGATGTCGTGTTTTATGGCTTTTAATACGGTCCGTTCTACATAGGTCCTTCCGGTGAACTTTTTTATACCCGAGAAAATAATGGGATGAAAACTGACAATGAGATTGCAGCCTTTGTCAATCGCCTCATCTACCACTGCCTCCAAGGTGTCAAGCGTAACCAAGATACCCTTGACCTCCATATCTGCGTCACCGACAAGGAGCCCCGTATTGTCAAAACTTTCGGAATAGGCGAGAGGTGAAATTTCTTCCAGCAAATCTATAACGTCCTTAACTTTCATCGATTTTCCTTTTTTGTAAAGATAGGATTTTGTTGAAATTTATGCCTTCTATTTAGGTTATAGCCGTTTGGTATTGCTCGAAATTAGTACATTCGTCAGATGAAATGGCTGCGAAAACTGCTTTTCCCCTTCTCAATACTTTATTGGGGAATTACTGCTGTAAGGAACAAACTTTATGATGTAGGCTGGATTAAGAGCCGAAGTTATGATTTTCCCGTTATCTGCGTGGGAAATCTCTCTACTGGCGGAACCGGCAAATCGCCCATGGTGGAATTTCTGATAGCTTCCTTAAAAGAGGATTGGAAGCTGGCGGTGCTGAGCAGAGGATATAAAAGAAAAACAACGGGTTTTTTGGAAGTTGGGTTGGATAGCACTGCCTCTGAAACGGGAGATGAGCCACTGCAATTTAAACGAAAATTTCCGGATGTTACCGTGGCGGTATGTGAAGACAGGCGGGAAGGTATAGAAAGTTTAAAACGAAAATCTGACTTGATCATACTCGACGATGCCTTTCAACATCGAAAAGTACAGGCTTCCTCATATATTTTACTTACTACACATGACGATCTGTACGTAGATGATTATATCCTTCCCATGGGAAATTTACGGGAGGCCCAATCAGGTGCCCATCGTGCGGATGCAATTGTGGTCACCAAGTGTCCGGCTACAATGACCATTGCCCAAAAAGAGGAGGTAAAACGAAGGCTTAACCCCAAGGCCGACCAGGGACTGTTTTTTGCGAAAATTGATTATGCCCGGGAAATATTGGGCGTTAACACTGTGGAATCTTTGGGCTTTCTCAAGGATAAGAAATTTACGCTTGTCACTGGAATTGCCAATCCGTCGCCACTGGTGGATTTTTTAAATTCCCAAAAACTAACATTTGAACATACGGCTTTTGGCGACCACCACAATTTCACTTCCTCGGAAATATCATTATTAGACAGGGAATCCTTGATATTGTGCACCGAAAAGGATTTTGTACGACTCCAGCCACTTATCGTTCACGCACGGCTATATTATTTGCCTATTAGAACAGAGTTTTTGGATGACGGGGCAGAAAAATTCTTAAATCGAATTTTGATATAGGAATGGAGGGGATGCTTATTTTTCCGATATCCTTTCTATTAAATCTATGAGCCTTGAGGAATAGCCAATTTCATTATCATACCAGCCTATTATCTTGACCATTTTTCCGATTACGGAAGTCATTCCGGCATCAAAGACGCAGGAATGGGTATTTCCTACTATATCAATGGATACGATGGGATCCTCGGTATATTCCACGATTCCTTTCATAGAATTTTCCGAGGCATTTTTGAAGGCGAGATTGATCTCATCAATGGTGGGTTCTCTCTTTACGTTTACCGTAATATCGGAGAGGGATCCATCGGGTACGGGCACGCGAATTCCACAACCTCCAATTACCTCGGCCAACTCAGGAAAAATCTTTGTCAGGGCTTTGGCCGCTCCAGTGGTCGTTGGGATGATGGATTGCCCCGCAGCCCTTGCCCTACGCAAATCACGATGGGGCTGATCGTGTAAACTTTGGTCTGTGGTATAGGAATGGACAGTGGTAATGTATGCCTGCTCAACCCCGCAGAGATCGTGGATTATTTTTAGCATGGGCGCGGCATTGTTGGTAGTGCATGAGGCATTCGAGATAATAAGGTCCGAGGGTTCTAGAATATCATCGTTAACTCCAAGAACAACGGTCTTAATATCATCCTCTAAAGGTGGCACGGATAATATTACCTTTTTGGCGCCGTTTTTTAAATGGTGTTCCAGTTGTTCCCTAGTTTTAAATTTGCCGGTACTCTCCACCACTACATCCACCGGGCCCCACGGGATTTCCTCAATATTTTTGTAGGAAGTAAAAGCAAACTTTCTATGGCCCACCACAATTTCATTTGTGGAGGCATGGATTTTATCCCTCATTACTCCGTGGATACTGTCGTATTTCAGTAGGTGGGACAAGGTTTTGGCATCTGCAAGATCATTGATGGCAACTACCTCAATTGTTGGGGAATCGAGTAGCAATCTGAAAAGATTCCGGCCAATACGGCCAAAACCGTTGATGCCAACGGTTATTTTTTCTTCCATTGCAAATAAAATTAGGTTAGATGTTTTTGTGCTTTATAGGAAGAACGTACCAAGGCACCGCTTTCCACGTGTCTAAAGCCCATTTCCAGGCCAATGACCTCGTATTTTTTAAACTGTTCGGGGGTTATGAATTCCTTCACGGGCAAATGTTTTTTTGATGGTTGTAAATATTGCCCCATGGTAAGTATGTCCAAGCCTACATTCCTCAAGTCGCCCATTGTTCGGATTACCTCGTGTTCCTTTTCGCCAAGTCCCAACATTATACCGCTTTTGGTCCTTGGAAGGCCGGCGGATTTCAAGTACCTCAAAACTTCCAGACTTCGGTCGTACTTAGCTTGGATCCGAACTTCCCGCGTAAGCCGCTTTACAGTTTCCAAGTTGTGGCTTACCACTTCTGGGGTTACGGCTATTATCCGGTCAATATTGCGGAGGTTTCCCTGAAAATCAGGAATGAGGGTCTCCAAAGTAATTTCGGGGTTCATGCGCCGAATGGCCTTTACGGTCTCTGCCCAAATAATGGATCCCATATCCTTCAGATCATCCCTGTCCACCGACGTGACCACCGCATGCTTAATTTTCATTAATTTGATGGAACGGGCCACTTTTTCAGGTTCGTCCCAGTCCACGGATTCGGGTCTTCCCGTCTTGACGCCGCAGAATCCGCACGAACGCGTACAAATATTTCCCAGGATCATAAAGGTGGCCGTACCCTCACCCCAGCATTCACCCATATTGGGGCAGCTTCCGGAGGTACAGATGGTGTTCAGCTGATATTTGTCCACCAATCCGCGAAGTTCAGTATATTTTTTTCCGGTGGGAAGTTTCACCCGCAACCATTTTGGTTTTGGTGAAGGTTTTGGGAGGTCTGATGTTTCTGTGCTCATAGGGAATACAAAAGTACAAAATAGAAATATCTAAATTTAAAATAACCTACGGGATAATAAAGCCTGGAGATATTTGGATAGGTAGAAGAAATCTCCCTGGGATCTGATACCCAATTTTAGAGTGTTGGTCCCGGATGGGGTGCCCATACGAAGATACAGCGAACGTAATTATTCCTTCCCGGCTATAATTTCGGCCAGAAGCTTACGTGCGCGCAACAGCCGTACCTTTACATTGTTCAAGGGTTCATCCAATTTCTCCGAAATTTCATTATAGCTCATTTCCTGAAAGTATCTCAAGTTGATGACGTCCTGATAATGCGGTTTTAGGAGCTTTATGTTTTGTAAAAGCTGGGAACGGTTTTGTTCCCGGATCAATTTATCCTCGGGGGTGGGGGAATGATCCACAATTTTTTGCACCTGCTCGCTCGAAGCGTCGGTTGTGTTCGAATATATGGAGGCGTTTTTCTTGCGGGTACGATCTATTTGGATATTTTTTGAAATGGTAAGCAGCCAAGTGGAAAAGGTATAGTTTTCATCAAAAGTTTCAATTCGCCCAAATGCCTTGGCAAAAGTTTCGATGGTTATATCCTCCGCATCGTGTTCGTTACGGACTCTTTTCAATTGAAATCCATAAACCTCGTTCCAATAATGGTCCATCAGGTACTTGAAGGCTTCCTGTTTTCCCTTCTTGGCCCTTTGAATCTGATCGGCTATTTGCTTCCGGGTTATTTCCATTGCCTCTTTTTATCATTCCTGCCAAAAATAAAGATACTCATTTGTGTGAAAACAAGAAACACTTCATAAAATGGAATGAGGAAAACCAGGTCCGATTCTTCCAGTTTTCTCGCTGCTTTTCCTATGATTATATATTGAATGAGGATACGAAAAAACCCGATCCCGAGACCATGGATCCAATAATCAGTAAAAAGGATGGCGGCCCAAAGTATCCAGAACAAGAGGTTAAAACCAAAGTACATGCCCAAAAGAAAACGGTGCAAAGGTTTATAGAGCTTTGCCGTGGTATAATGTCTTCTTTTCTGAAGGATCCACTTTTTCCATGTTCTCTTGGGATGGGAATATGTGAAGGCTTGGGGAGCGCAACAAATGGCAGTATTTGTTGAGGTCGCGGCATCGTTTACAAATAAGTCGTCATCTCCGGAGGCGATTTTTATATGACGCATAAATCCTCTATTCTCATAAAAAAGGGTGCTGGTATATCCCAGATTTCGTCCTACGCCCATGTAGGGAGTTCCCATTTTGGCATAAGAAAAATATTGCACGGCGGTCATTAAGGTTTCAAAGCGGATCAATTTGTTTAAAAAGCCGGGTTGTTTTAGGTAGGCACCATACCCGAGGATCAACCGTTTTTCATCGGAAAACTCAGCTACCATAATTGAGAGCCAGTCTCTTGAAGCGGGGAAACAGTCTGCATCCGTAAATATTAGATGGTTGTTTTTTGCCCGTTTGATTCCTAAGGTAAGAGCATACTTCTTGTTCCCCCAAAAAGCTTCAATGTTTTTCACATTTACGATCTGTATGCGTGAATCCTGTTTTTCAAAAGTTTGCATTACCGCCAAGGATTCATCAATGGAGGCATCGTTGATAAGGATAAGTTCAAAGTCTGGATAATTTTGGTCTAGCCAAAACGGAATATGCTTTGATAGATTTTCAGCTTCGTTTTTGGCACAGACGATCAAGGAAAGGGGGGGGAACCCGTGATGCGTTTTTGTGGGTGTCCTGTGCAGGGAGAATTTGGAAAAAACAAAATAATAGACACAGTTTATTAATGCCACCGCACCAAAAACGTAAAGTAATACCATAAGAATCTAGGAATGGGAATTTTTTGGAAAGCGTCTTTATACCAAAATTGTTGGGATCAGCGTATTCGCCATTTTATGTGAAGGATATAGTTTCAAACCGTGAGGTTAGAAACCGTAATCCTATTGAGGTGATTCCTGTTTGCAGGTGTCAAATTGATCGGGAGTTTTTCCGCAAAAGCCACAGGCAGCACCCTCCTTGTTCAAAAATGGACTCTGGCTGGCACATGTTCCACTAAATTCACCATCCTTTTTAGCCCAGAGCTTTATAGCTATACCGGCTACTCCAAGCAGTAGCAAAACCAATGTTATCAAAAACAATTTCATAATATTTATTTAGATTACAAAAATACAAATTTTTAATCCGAGCCTTTAGGAAACCGATGTTTTCCGAACGATTTTTTATAAACTTTAACTATTTGGATGTTTTTGTCTTTTATTGGGCGGGAAGGTGGCCAGGTTAAAAAATATTTACTTCCGTTTCAATTTTGATTCCCGTGAGTTTCCATACCTTTTCCTGAATATCGATGGCCAGTTGCCAGATTTCCTTGCCCGTTGCGTTTCCGTGGTTGACCAGAACCAGGGCCTGGTTTTTGTGGACCCCTGCATCTCCAAATCGTTTTCCCTTGAATCCGGCATTTTCGATGAGCCAGGCAGCCGGGATTTTATATTGGGAAGGAGAGATTTCATAAAAAGGCGCATC
>CAYXDM010000126.1:0-6536 GCA_964463595.1 uncultured Aequorivita sp.
TATTGATCTATTACTTTTTGCTGAGCTAGAAAAATCAAAAAAACCACACCGGTTAACCCCTTTTGCTTACTAACGTGTTTGTGCGGCCCAAGCCCATTTGTTGAATCCCATCCTTTTTGGGATTACAGCTACCTCAACACGATTCCGCTACTTCCCCCGTCTCAACTCCAATTTCTCCGCAAAATAATCGCAGAAATCGCGCATAGTGTCGGCCATTTTATCATCATTCGTGGCGCGTTGGAAGGTATCCGCCATGGCGCTTAGGGTCTGGTGGAAAAATACTTTCATCTCGTCCAGGGGCATATCCTTGGTCCAAAGATCGATCCGCAATGATTCTTGATGTTTATGGTCCCATACAGACAGCATTACCGCCTTGGTCGCTTCATCGGTAACGCCACCGTCTTCGGCGGTCCAATGGATCTCGTTGGGGATCTTGTTTTCATCAAGTGCAACCTTGAGCTTAATTTCGGAAGTATGTTTTGTCGTCATTGTTTTTTGGGTTTGTATTTTGAATTTTTAAATATTTCGTCCGCATCGGTTACCATCAATCCTTGCACCTCAACCTTATTGTTTTCCATATAGGCCCGCACTATTTTCCAGCCCAGATAGCGCCCCAGCCTGCCCGGGGATTCATTGTCTATTTCCAAATAAAATTTCGAAAATGGAGCCGGATTGATAAACCGGGCCCCCAACTTGGGATTGGTGCTGTAGAGCAATTCATTTTCAACAAAAAACCGCCACATATAAAGTTCATTTTCCTCGGCCCAAGTGAATTCCTCCTCGGTATATCCAATTTTATCGGCATCGGAAGTGTTGGGCATCCACAGATCTTTTAGATAAAGCTGTTTCCCATAGTAGATGATCTGGCCCAAAAAGGTGGCCGAGTTGGGAGGCTTTACGTAATTAAGGGCATACGCCCCAGCCACATCGGGCCCAATCTGGGACGGTTTCATTTCCTTAACTATATATCTTTCGATTCCGTCATAAAATGGATGGTCACTGCCCAAATAAGTGTCCAGGGCAATCACCAATAAACTGTCCGCAAGGATAACCGGATTCCTATAATCCACATCGGAGGTGGTGGTGACTACCTTGGGTGTTTCGAATTTCGGAAAATAATATTTGATATGCTGAAACAAGGGAACAAGAACATCCTCCAGCCCGCCCTCATTTGGAAACACCTTAAAAACCTCTTGTTCCAACTGGAACTGGAGGGTGTCCGTCAACTTTTCTACCCATATACTATCTGGGTACTGCGCTGGAAAGAAAAGCGGATACTCATTTTTTAGCTCCTGAAGGTCGTCTGGAGTTGCAGCGGCGAATTCCTTGTCAAACCGAACTATTTCGACATCTATAGGAATCTGTTCAATTTCCCTTTCCAATTCACTCCGACTCTGGCAGGAAAAAAGACAAATTGCAGACCAGGAGAGCAAAAGAGACCCAAAAAGGAATTTCCGTATTTGGTTGTCAAAAAAACGGTCCAAATTAAATAGCTTCATTTATTTCTCAATTTAAAGGATTTCAATCAAATTTATTGAAATGTGGGCGTCTTATTTTTTAATTTTATCTTTAAACCTCTCTGGAACGCAAAGGTACTTTTTAGTTTTGACAACTCCAGAACCAATATGGATCCCCAAAAAATCCAACAGATTTTTTGGTTTATCCTTAATCAAACATAAAATAGAAAAATGCAGACCCAAAAAGTAATCGATTATATAGTGCGCTGGTTGGATACCTATGCCGAAAACGCAAGAGTAAAGGGATTTGTTGTAGGGATAAGCGGCGGTTTGGATTCGGCCGTGGTTTCCGCTCTCTGTGCAAAAACAGGCTTGCCCACCCTTTGTGTGGAAATGCCCATTCACCAGGCACCAAGCCAAATTGCCCGTGGAAAGGAACACATTGATTCCTTGATGGCTCTGTTCCCAAATGTCCAAACTACTGAAATAAACCTGAGCACTGTTTTTGACACCTTCAGATCCCAAGTGCCCTTGACCGCCGCATCGGACTTGGTACACCTTTCCCTTGCCAATTCACGGGCGCGACTGAGGATGACGACCCTTTACTACCTTGCAGGTGTAAATCATTATTTGGTGGCCGGCACCGGAAACAAGGTGGAGGATTTTGGCGTGGGGTTTTTCACCAAATACGGTGATGGCGGCGTGGACATCAGCCCGATCGCAGATTTAATGAAAAGTGAAGTCAGGGAATTGGGAAAGGCGTTGAACATTTCAAATTCAATATTGCAGGCCCAGCCCACCGATGGGCTTTTTGGGGACAACCGTTCTGATGAAGATCAACTGGGGGCAAGCTATGACGAACTGGAATGGGCGATGAAAGAAGCAGAAAAAGGCAGTACGGCCTTTAGTTTTTCGGGAAGGGAAAAAGTAGTATTCGAAATTTATATGCGATTGAACAAAGCGAACCAGCATAAAATAAAGCCAATTCCCGTTTGTGAAATTCCCTTGGAACTAAGATAAAGATCGGTCATTTACTTCAAGATATAGCTGAATTTTACTGCTCCCCCATCATCCAACTTACTTCGAACGCAACGATGGACCGGAGTGTACAAAGCTTCAATTCTGGACGGACCCAATGGGGATTTGGTGTTTTTCCCTTTTTGACATTTCTGAAACCCTTTTATAAAACCCGGTTCAATTGTTCCGAAAGTAATTTCTTAAGGCCAATATAGTTCACAATTTCCTGCATCATTGCTTCCCTATCAAGATCTCCGTCCTGTTTCATGGCTTCCGAAAGCTCGTCGATTTTTTTTGTGACCAGAAACCGTCTAAGGCTGAGAATTGTTTCACTGACCATTTGGGCAACGGTCATTTCCTTCCCCTTTACATAAATATTCATTCGCTCCCAGTTGTGTAATGTGTACCGCTCCTCATCCATCAAAATATTTGTTACTCCAGATGCTACTTCAGGATCCAACTCATTTACAAAGGTTTCGGATTTTGCCTCTGGATTTTCAATATATCGATTAATGATCTCTAAATAGATCTTCTGAAATTCGGGATTCGTAAATTCTATTTCATCCTCCTGAAGATCCAGATAAATCTTTTCAAAGATCCGGGAACGAAAAACCTCTGGGGTAAGATCTATTTCTCCTTTTTCATCATTCTCCAAGGGTATATCCTCAAAATCCTCTTCCCGGTTGCCGTACAATACCAATAGTTCTATAAGTTTTTGTTCCAACTGGAATTGGACATCCACTTTTTGGACCTTATCCTCTGCCGAGGAAACCACCTCAAAAGGCTCCGGGGATTGCTTTTCCTTTTGTGAGGCTTCCTGTCGATCCTTTCGGAGCATTTGGGCCAGGGTATTGAACAGCACCTGTTCGGAAATATCCATGATTCGGGAACATTCCCTCAGATAGACCTCCCGTTTGATTACATCCGGAATTTTGGCAATGCTCGCAACCATATCGTGTATGGTCTCAGCCTTTTTAATGGGGTCGTTCTTGGCGGCATCAGCGAGCAGGGAGGCCTTGAAAGTTATGAAATCCTTGGAGTTTTGCTCGAGGTAAAGGGTGAGTTCTTCCAAGGAATTTTTCCGCGCAAAACTGTCGGGATCCTCACCCTCGGGAAAAGTGCAAATCCTTACATTCATCCCCTGTTCCAGAATGAGGTCGATACCTCGCAAGGATGCCCTAAGCCCTGCTGGATCACCATCAAAAAGTACGGTTATGTTTTTGCTGAGCCGGTTTATCAATCGAATCTGTTCTGGGGTCAAGGCCGTTCCCGAGGAAGAAACGACGTTGTGGATTCCCCTTTGATGGAATTGGATAACATCGGTATAACCTTCCACCAAATAGCAATTGTCTTCTTTGGCAATGCTCTGTTTGGCGTGAAAAATCCCATAAAGCACCTTGCTTTTATGATATATTTCACTTTCAGGAGAGTTGAGATATTTGGCCGCTTTTTTATCGGAAATTAGAATCCGCCCACCAAAACCCAGGGTCCTGCCGCTCATACTGCGGATAGGGAACATCACCCTACCCTTAAACCGGTCGAATTGTTTCTCTTCTTTAACTATAGACAATCCTGTTTTTTCAAGGAATTCCAGTTTGTATCCCTTTTTGATGGCATGGGTTGTAAAAGCATCCCAAGAATCGGGGGAATAACCGAGCTCGAATTTCTTTATGGTTTCGTCCGTAAATCCGCGTTCCTTAAAATAGGAAACGCCTATTGCTTTCCCTTTCTCAGTCTTCAGCAAAGTATTGTGAAAGTATTCCTTGGCAAATTCACTGACCAAGTACATGCTTTCGCGTTCGTTGGCACTTTCCTTCTCCTCGGTGGTCTGTTCGGTTTCCTCTATTTCAATTCCATATTTTTTCGCCAAATACCTAATTGCTTCCGGATAGGTGAAGTGTTCGTGCTCCATTAAAAATGAAACCACGTTTCCGCCTTTCCCACTACTGAAATCTTTCCAGATCTGCTTTACGGGCGAGACCATAAAACTTGGCGACCGCTCATCGGTAAAAGGACTCAATCCCTTATAATTGCTGCCCGACTTTTTTAATTGTACAAAATCCCCAATCACCTCCTCTACTCGGGCGGTTTCAAAAACATTGTCTATGGTGGTGCGCGAGATCAATTTATTGAATTCTGGAATTGTTGGATACCTGGATTTATGGAGGTGTAAAAGTACGGATATAAGTAACAAACCCCCAAGATTTTAAAATCCTTGGAGGTTGAAAAAACCCTGTAGGTTTGGCTAATCAAAATCGAAGCGCAGCCCAAGGGAAATATTCCGTTGGTCCACTGGGTTGTCCTTAAAAATTGTATTTAGATCGTATTTCATATAGATTGAAGCATCTCCCCAACCTACATAACCACTTAGGCCATACACGAAATTCCCTGTATTGTAATCGCCCTTGAGTTTTTGTTTTGTGCGTTCCCCATCTTCCTTGAATTTTAACTTTTGACGCACTCCCAAATTGACCCCCGCATAACCCCCAAGACCTACGCGTATTTTTTTATCGGTCTTGTAGCGGAAGTAATCGGAACGCTCAATTTTCTCCGATGGGCCCAATTCGAAGTGAAATGGCACTACCAGATTGTCTATCCTGAATTTGGATTTATTGAGATGGATTGGATGGGTTTGAAGTTCAGTCTCCTCACCCATATCCACAAAGTATAGATTCTCCTTAGGTTTTAACCCATTGAACTGAAAGGCCACCCCGTACTTAATTCTGAGCCAATTGCTGTTTTCGAAAACACGGGTTTTCCACGACCAGCCGATCTCAAAAAAACGGCTTCCTCCCACCTTGAAATTGGAATCATCAAACGATTCTCCTTCCGTGAGGGCGTTGTTCAGTCCAAAGGCCAAATTCAGACCCGAGGTGGTACGCCGGTCGTACTTGCGTTTTTTATTTTTGAATCTGATACTGTCCCTCCGGATTTTTAAGCCAAATATCAAATCCTCATCCGAATCTTCCTGACCAAGACCCATAACAATACGCGTTCCTATTCGCTCCCCGGAAACCACACCATTCCTGTTGGCCAATTCCATTTGGTTTTGGGCAATGGCTATTCGATTCTCGATATTCAACGCATGTTTTTTCGCTGCATCCAGCTTTAAGGTATCACCGGCTTCCCTGGTGATCTCTTTGGTATCTACACGGGCATTTATGGCTTCCACCTCCACTTTTAAAGCCTCCTTTTCTTCCTTGATTATTTTCTCTTTGAGGTTTGAAAACTGCTCTATGGGCATTTGCGTGCCCGTTTCCTGGGCTTGCGCATACATGTTGGAAAGCAGGAACAAGGTGAGTGCCGTTGAAATTATGAGTAACGATTTCATAAAGGTTGAGTTTTGAATGATTAAAATGGATTTTGGGTATTTAAACCTCCCGCCAGCGCGCCCTGTGGGAAGTGGGTTTAATAATTGTGCCGTGAAATAGCCGTCCGTATTTTTTGAAACCCGTCGCCCAGGGCATCAAAGACCTTGTCGCGAAAGTTTTTCTCAAGTTCCCATTCCACATCCTCCAACAGGGCGGTGGCATCCACTCCATTCGCACTGAGCAGCCGTTGCCTTTGGATATCACGACGGGCATTGTTTAAAAGTGTTTCCACCTCTTCGATCGTAACTTCTTCATTTTTATTTTGAAGCGATTTTACCGAAGCCACCACTTCTTCTATTTTCGCTTTGAAAACAGAGTCTTCTTTTACAATTGGATCTTCTGTGAACTTTTCAGAATAAATCAAATTTTCTCCATCTGAAATTGTAGCCAGTGCTTCGGACTTCCTCATTTTCTTTTCAATTGCCGATTCTTTTTTGACGGGTTGGGGTCTTAAATTTTCGGCAGTCCGTTTACGTTTACTTTCAATGTTGGATTTGTCGGAGGAATTTTTTTCGGCTGAGAGATTTGACACTTCGGAAACAATTTCAGCCTCCTTATAGGGATTCTCTTTTTGAACCGTGGTTTCCGTTACAACCTCATTTTCAATTTCCAAGGTATTTTTGTTCAGAAAAACGGATACGGCGAGCAACAATCCCACTATGCTCGCGGCGATATAATACCAGTTGTGGGC
>CAYXDM010000127.1:0-6518 GCA_964463595.1 uncultured Aequorivita sp.
CTTTGGAAATTCTACCATTCCGGGCCTGACGATTCATTTTTTGTCGACGATAATCCCACTTCCGGAGGGCAGGAGGGAATGAAAACCCTGCACAAAACCATCAAAAAAGTACAGGAGGACATCGAGGATTTCAGTTTCAACACCTCGGTTTCCACTTTTATGATTGCGGTGAACGAGCTGACTTCACAAAAATGTACGTCCAGAGAGGTTCTGGAGCCATTTCTAATTCTGATTTCGCCCTATGCGCCACATATTGCGGAGGAACTTTGGCAGAAATTGGGGCATGCCGACAGTATTTCCACGGCACCATTCCCAAAATTTGAGGAAAAATATTTGGTGGAAAGCAGAAAGGAATATCCGATCTCGTTCAATGGGAAAATGCGCTTTACACTTGAATTGCCATTGGATTTGACCAAAGCCGAGATTGAATCTGCCGTAATGTCACACGAAAGGACTGCCCACTATTTGGAAGGCCGAATTCCGAAAAAAGTGATTGTCGTGCCGGGGAAAATCGTGAATATTGTGGGCTAATGCCTGCAAAAGCGCAAAACTCCTAATATTTGCACAGTTTTTGTTATTTCAGAAATGAGTTTTTTTGACATAAATAATAAGTTTAATTAAAAGACACCCGTATTCGCGGGCATAAAAACATGTTTGGATATTATATATTAGCGGGAATCATCTTTTTGGTTAGTTGGTACGTCAGCAACAAACTAAAATCTAAGTTTAAGGAATACAGCCAGATCCATCTTCAAAATGGGATGAGTGGAAAGGAAATTGCTGAAAAAATGCTGGCCGACAACGGCATCCATGACGTAAAAGTCATTTCCGTGGCCGGGCAATTGACCGATCATTACGATCCCACAAAAAAAACGGTAAACTTGAGCGAACCGGTTTATATGCAGCGCAATGCCGCTGCCGCTGCTGTGGCTGCTCATGAATGTGGCCATGCGGTTCAACACGCAACTGCCTATAGTTGGTTGAAACTCCGATCCACCATTGTTCCGGCGGTTAGTGTTTCCAGCAAACTGTCCAACTTCGTGATAATGGCGGGGTTGATCCTATTTGCTACGGGCTCTGCCTTGGGCACGTCTATTTTTTTGGTGGGGATCTTCCTTTTCGCTGTAACGACCGCATTTACATTTATCACCCTCCCGGTGGAATTTGATGCCAGCAAACGAGCCTTGGCCTGGTTGGAAACAAACAATATGGTTACTCCAAAAGAGCACGCCGGAGCGAAGGACGCCTTGAAATGGGCCGCAAGAACTTATGTGGTCGCAGCATTGGGATCGCTGGCTACCTTACTTTATTTTATCTCCATTTTCCTGGATAGAAGGTAATATCGGTAATTTTCTTTTGAAGGTATTTTTAAACGATCAGAAATTAAACCTGGTCGTTTATTTATTTGGATCCGGAACCTGACGGTTGTGATTTAACTCCGGGAATTTTTCAACATGGTCCATTTAATGTAAATTCGATTCACCTTATAAATCAAGATATATGAAAAATGAAAAAGTGTTGAATTATATTGGAAGGGTTCTGGAAAACGTGCCTCCGGGTTGGTTGAGCATAACGACCCATCGTCTGGATATTTACAATGAGGAGCTTGCCAAAACTGAATTTCTGGATCAGTTTGGGAAATTATATAAAAACAACAACCATCAAACAGCGGCACTTAACGCCTTGCCCACCGCATATGACTATATTCGATTGGGGCATCCATTATCCTGTGTGCTGGAGTGGACAATTGCCCGCTTGAACAACCTGGATCCCGAAAACGTAATCACCTTTTCTTCACGAACCATTTCCGTTTTGGCAATTCTCAGAAAGAATTTAATGGAGAATATAAATACCCAAATTCTCTATACGGATGAATTGCCCGCCTTCTTTGATGCAGAAGTTCTTAGGAAGGTATATGGTTATCGGTTTGGGATGAAAAAAATAGCGAGGGCAAATGAAATATCAGCATTTGATGGCAGTACGGTTCTTATTTCCCCACAGGATCCAAGTGATGATTTCGACATAAATCCCAATGTCGATTTCTATGTCCATCCCCAAGAATCTCTTGGAAGTATTTTAATGATAAATGGGGAAGACAACAAAAAATATATTTCAGAAATCCAGCACGTGCGGCGAAGGGAGACCATAGCAATGACGCCGGCCAATTGTTTTACAGCTTTAGGAAAAATCGTGGGGAATTCCGCCAAAGTTACGCCTACAATCACCCGGGAGGAAGACAAAAAAAAGGTTGTAAACACTATCCATCAAATTACAGGCGTAAACACAAAACCCCTAATTGCTTCCAGTGGTTTGTCTATGCAGTATGCGATTATGATGGGGCTTATTGATGATGCTTTGGAAAAACATGAAGGGAAGGATATCAAGTTTATTGTTCCTCCTAATTGTTATGGTGGTACCAATGACCAGGCCAGACGTGTTGCGGCGTGTATAGACAATGTTCAAATAGTGGATTTGCTGGTAGATGGAAACAATGATATGGTTGAAAGTGTTGAGGAAATATTGACCAATATTGCCATGGAAGATGCCATCCCGTATATCATAGCCGAGATTCCGACCAACCCCAGAGTGGAAGTTCCAGATCTATTGGCGTTAAAGGAAGTGCTGCGTAAAGAACGAAGGACCGCTAAGGGCGATGTAGCCATCGATCCTGTTTTTATTTTGGATCAAACCTTTTGTCCCAATTATCAATTTTTGGGAGTAGGGGACGTATTATCCGATGTTCGTGCCATTTCGTATGCCAGTGGATCAAAATTTCCCAGTGGCGGCAAATGTACCGCCGGGTATAGCATCGCAAATGTAAAAACCAAGGATTTAATGCAGAAAATTGAGACCCATTTAAATCTTTGCGACAATGGGGCTACGGCCCGTCAATATGCGATACTCGCTGAGCAGATGCCTTCGATGAATTCCAGAATTGAGGATGCTTATAAAAACACTAGGGATTTTGTAAACTACATCCACAATGTTTTGCCAGAAGCGAAAATCAATTTTGTTTCGGAAGAATTGGCCGAGCAAGGCTTTACGCCATCCGTATTTTCTTTGGATTTACCTACCAAGGGAAATTCCTCCGAAGAAAAGGAGGCCTATAAAAGGGAGCTCAATCTGGAATTGATCAACCGGATGATAACCGAAATTCCCGGCGAAAGTAAATTCTGTGTAAGTTATGGCCAATTGAAAGGATGTTACTGGACCGTCCCGGCCACTTCTACCCAGGGAACCACTAAGGAGGGAGACAAGGATTATATTGTTCGGGTTTCGGTTTCTCCGGACTTGGATATGGATCTTCACAAAAAAGTGTTTTTGGAATTTGTTGCAGCCATTGGATAGACCGGGAGGATTTGAGGAAATAATTTTTGTGCGGTACGGAAAACCTCGGAAAGTTTGAAGGATTTGTGGATAACAGGATGATATATTGTAAAATTGATGAGCTAATCAACCAACTCTATTTTTGCCTGTGTGCCACCACGACTTCTTTTTGAAATCTTAAATTTGCCTCCTATTGATTTTAAGCGCTGGGCAATACTGTATAGACCTTGCTTTCCTGTGGTGGCTGTAGTATCATCATACCCAATTCCGTCGTCTGTAATTTCAATGTTTATTCCGTTTTTGGAATTACTGAACGTTACTTGGGCATTTTGTGCCTGCGAATGTTTAACGATATTGTTTATCAATTCCTGAATAACCCTGAAAAGCATTAGCTGCAATTGTGGTGGATGTTGATCTGCCTTACTGTTTCGGTCTGTTACGGTGATATTGACCAATTGTGTTTCATTGATTTCCGAAACAAATTGTTCAGTCGCTTGTATCAATCCTTCTTCTTCCAAGACTGTGGGAAGCAAATTATGGGCAATATGGCGAATATCCCTATGGGAATGTTCCAATATCCCTTGAACTTTTGAAAGTTGTTCCATTCTTTTTTCCTGTGGCAGATGTGGTATCGATTCTAAACTCATGTTGGCGGCGCCAATCATGGCGGCCACCCCATCGTGCAACTCGTGGGAAATTCGTTTCCGTTCGCGTTCTTCGCCCAGAATGAAGGAATTCAGAATAGCTTTTTCTTTTTCCTGTTGTAGTTGCTTGAGTTTTAGCTTTTGAGTTTTTCTGTTATAAACAAAAATACCGATCAAAACAAAAACCACCAATGCACCGCCGAAGATAGCATACAACAAATTGGATTCTTGTTTTTGGATTTTCAACTTTTGTTGGATTATCTGATTTTCTTTCTTTTCGGTTTCGTATTTGGTTTGTATTTCATTAATTTCTCTTGCGTTTTCAATTGGAGTTATAGAGTCCTTAATGATGGAATATGTACGATAGTAATCTGCCGCTTTCGCTTTTAGTCCAAGATTGTAAGCAATGGTTGCGGCGGTAAATGAGGCTCGGGGCAGGGTAATATTATCGCCAATTTTTTGTGCGAAACTTACGGCTTGTTCGGCGTAATCTAATGCTTTATCAGATTCTCCGAGTTGGTTTAAAACATCTGCATATCTGTGGTAAGCTGTTGCTTGATGGGTTTCATCTTTTAGTTCATCGGAATATTGCACCGCTTGTTCCGCATATTGCAAGGATTTGTTCAGGTCCTTTTGAAGAAAAGACAACGTGAGATACGCTTGTGTTTTTCCGGTTAAATCATTTGAAAGTTTAGAGAGTTCCAATGCTTTCTCTGACCATTTGATTGCGTTAACGGTATCTTTGGTATGATAATAAGTGAGGCCTAAATTGCTTGAAATAGTGGCGATAAACCGCTCATCTTTATTTTCATCCAACAACTTATACGCTTTCTTTAAATATTCCAGCTGTTTCTCATCATTGTTGGTTTCGCCCAGCAAAGTTGCTATATTGGAATACAAATATCCCAAATGTATTGGATTGCCCCCATTTTCCAATATGGCGGCAACTTTAAGGTAATATTTGATAGCGGTATCCAGATCGCCTTTATAATAATATGCATTAGCCATCAGGTTGTAACCCTCTACATCTGTTCGCTGTTTTTCAACCGGGTTGGGGTTTTCAAGATTCAGTCGAGAATATACAATGGTAGAGTCATATTCCTGACGGTTCCAGAAATAGAAAGCTTTCCGGCCATATAAGTAATCCAAAAACGCGACGTTTTCCCGCTTTCCTTTTTCAATGATACTGTTTATTAAGTCAATACAGTTTTCTTCTTCATTTTCAATACAATCATCCACTTCATTGAAAAGTGCCTTAAACTCTGGACCTACATCCACAATGTCAACACGGTTTTGTGCTTTTGCGTGACTGATTATTAGAAAGAATGAAATGAATAATAATATCCTCATAATTAGTTGTGGTTTTAAACCGCTACAAGTCCCTCCATAATTGCTTTTTTGACCATTCCCGCAATGTTTTTTACATCGAGTTTTTGCATAATATTACTTCGATGGGTTTCTATTGTCTTTTCTGATAGGCACAGTTGTTCGGCGATTTCTTTGGTTGTTTTTTCGTGCACGATCAATTGTAAAATTTCTTTTTCCCTTTCTGTTAGCGTTATTTTATTTTTTGAGGCGTTCACTTCAAAAAATACCTGTTGTGTTTTGGGACTGAAATATTTTTCGTCGTTGGTTACGGCTTTTAGGGCTTTTTCGATTTCCTCTCTCCCATCAATCTTTAACAGATAGCCATCAAATCCTGCATTTACAGATGATTTTATGGTTGCGGAGTCTGCATGACTTGTTAATGCAATGATTTTCATATTGGGGGCCATCTCTTTAATTTCCCCAATTATTTCTCTGCCGTCGTGTTTTCCGAAATGGATATCCAACAACAAAACATCAAAATTTTCATCTTCCAGAATCTCCTTTAAATTTACAAAATTCAATACACTGTGTGTTTTTTCAACAAAATTGAAAGTAGATAACAGAACTTCCAATCCTTCCAAGACCAAAAAATGGTCATCTGCGAGCAATATTTTCATCCTAACCAATTTTAAAATCGTAAAGATGTAAAATTAGTGTTTTACGAGGGAATCGAATGTTTCCCTTTGATCTGATATAAGTTTTGTATATACTTCTTTCTTAATTCTTCTCAATTTCAATTCGGCGAGTTTCCATAATTCCACTTAAAACAATAAGCGGCTATGGAATTTGAAAATAGCAGGAGCGCGCTATAAAGCAGCACTCCTGCTTATTTTAAAATTTGCACTTCCCTTCCTATACGTTAAGGATTTGTTATTTCAACCCCATTCCAGTCAGAAAACAGTTTTGGTGTATTCACCAGATTCAGGTTGCTGTAACTGAAATTGATGTCGTTTGGATACTCAATACTTACCGCATATTCAAAACAATCAATGAAATTTACATCATGCATATTTAAAAAGAGTTCCGTGCCTCTTAATCGAATAGCACCATTAGGATATCCACTGGTTTTTCCCGCGTTGGCAATATCCAAAAACCCAATTTCATTCAGCGGATTATTGCTCGCGTAAAAGTAAAGTCCTTCCCAATATCCCGGCACGTTTTCTTTTCCTTTAATGGTAA
>CAYXDM010000128.1:0-6487 GCA_964463595.1 uncultured Aequorivita sp.
CCCCTGCTACTCCACCACCCTCTTTTCCTTCTGTTGGGCATCAACCACCGTAACGGCGGTCATGTTTACCATTTCCTCTACACTCGCGCCCATCTGCACAATATGGACGGGTTTTCGCATGCCCAGCATGATCGGGCCAATAGATTCTACAGTATTCAATTCCTTGAGCAATTTATAGTTGCTGTTGGCGGAGTCCAAATTAGGGAAGATCAAGGCATTTACCTTTTTGCCCGCCAGTTTGGAAAAAGGAAATTTCTGCTTTAGCAATTCCGGATTCAGGGCAAAATCTGCTTGCAGCTCGCCATCGACTATCATATCGGGGTTGCTTTTATGCAATAGGTCCACTGCTTCGGCCACCTTATTTGCCCGGGGGTCTTTTGAGGAACCGAAGTTGGCGTAGGAGATCATGGCAATAACCGGTTCCAGTCCAAACATTTTCATGGTGTAATTGGTCATCTGGGCAATTTTCGCCAGTTCCTTTGCGGTAGGATCAATGTTGATGGCCGTATCGGCGAAGAATAGCGGCCCTCTTTTGGTAAGCATAAGGTTTGTAGTTGCGGCCTTGGTCACTCCCTCAAACCTCCCGATGGTTTCAAAGGCAGGTTTTACAACCAAGGGATAAGATCTGGAATATCCAGAAATCATGCCATCGGCGTGGCCTTCATCCACCATCATTCCGGCATAATAATTCCGTTCCTGCAATAGCTTTTGGGCGTCGTATAGAGTTACACCGGTTCGTTTTCGTTTCTGCCAAAATTTTTCAGCGTAGTAATTGACCTTATCATTTTCGCCCCCATCCTTGGGATCGATTATCTCAAGATCCGCATCAAATTCCAACTGCTTCATAAAGTCGGCAATAACATCTTTTTTCCCAAGCAGCACCGGAACGGCAATGCCTTCCTCATATACAATTTGGGCGGCCTTTAAGACGTCCAAATGATCTGCTTCTGCAAAAACGATCCGCTTTGGATCCATTTTGGCCCGGTTGAGGAGGAGCCGGATGATCTTGTTATCGCTCCCCATCCGTTCATAGAGGTCATCCTGGTAATATTCCCAATTGGTAATTTCCTTAGTGGCTACGCCACTCTCCATCGCCGCTCTTGCCACGGCCGGTGGCACAGTGGCAATCAACCGGGGATCGAAGGGTTTTGGAATGATATAATCCCTGCCGAAGGTCAATTTCGTTTCTCCATAAGCAATATTTACCTGCTCCGGGACCGGTTCCTTGGCCAGATTGGCCAGGGCAACGACGGCGGCCATTTTCATGGCTTCATTAATTTTCGTTGCGCGCACGTCCAAGGCACCGCGGAAGATATATGGAAAGCCCAATACATTGTTCACTTGGTTTGGATGGTCCGTACGGCCAGTGGCCATAATCACATCGGGGCGGGTTTTGATCGCCAAATTATAATCGATCTCGGGGTTGGGGTTGGCCAGGGCAAAGACAATCGGATTAACAGCCATACTGTTAAGCATGTCCGGACTCAAAATATCCCTAATTGAAAGCCCTATAAAAACATCTGAGTTAAGAACGGCCTCCCCTAGGGTCTCGAGTTTTCTGGAAGTGGCAAATTCGGCCTTCTCAGGCGAGAGATTCTCCCGATCTTTTCTGATAACCCCTTTGCTGTCCAACATTACGATGTTTTCGGGTCTGGCGCCAAAAGCTTTGTAAAGACGGGTACACGACACGGCTGCGGCTCCGGCACCACTGATTACAATAGACACGTCTTCAATCTTTTTGCCGGCGAGCTCCAGGGAATTGAGCAAAGCCGCTGCCGAAATTATTGCCGTTCCGTGCTGATCGTCGTGCATCACCGGAATATCGAGTTCTTCTTTTAACCTTCTTTCGATTTCAAAGGCTTCGGGAGCTTTTATATCCTCCAGGTTAATTCCCCCGAAAGTAGGCGCTATCCGTTTTACCGTGGTCACAAATTCATCTATATTTTTGGTGTCCACCTCAATGTCAAAGACATCGATATCGGCGAAGATTTTAAAGAGCAATGCCTTTCCTTCCATTACGGGCTTGGAGGCTTCCGGGCCTATATCTCCCAATCCCAGTACCGCAGTACCATTGGAAATGACGGCCACAAGATTCCCTTTATTCGTATATTTATAAACATTCTGAACATCTTTTTCGATCTCCAAACACGGGTCGGCAACCCCGGGCGAATACGCGAGGCCGAGATCCCGCTGGGTAGCATATTTTTTGGTGGGAACAACCTGGATTTTCCCCGGTCTCGGTTTAGCGTGGTATAACAGTGCCTCATGGCGTTTGCTTCGGTTGTTCATATTTTAGTATTTTTAAAGTAAAAATCAACATTTCTCCCAATGTTCACGGAAACTTCAAAGATAGGGGTTTTGACAAAATCGACCGACAAAAATAATTGTGGAGGCCCACCGGAGGTCCTGGAAATTTTATTTATTAAAAAATCCCAAAAAGGATCTGGATTTGAATAATTTGGAATTACTTGCACTAAATAACCAAAGCGCCCCGTTTGAAAAATATTCTTTTCGTATTGATGTTCTTTTGTCTTGGAATCCAACTGCATGGACAGGTTAATCCGCCCGCCCAGGATAGTACGGATATATATAAAAAATTGGAGACCTATTCAGAGAAGAGCAAATTCACAAAGCTTATCCACAAATGGATCTTTAGACCTACCAAACGGGAGCATAAGCATCAGCCAAAGGCAAAGGCCAATTATGCGCGATATGAAGGGAAGATCGTTCGCAAGATTATAATCGACACCAAGGATCCCTTTGGTTTCTCGGTAAACGATACCGCACAAAGACCACATACTTGGCTCGAAAAGGCAGGAAACAACCTCCACATAAAATCCAAGGAAATGGCGATTCGCAATTTTCTGTTGTTGAAGGAAAATAAACCCCTGGACACGTTTTTGATCAATGAATCGGCGCGATTGCTTAGAAAGCAGAACTATATACGCGAAGTGAATATCTCCCCCAGAATGGTAAGAGGGTCAAAGGATTCGGTAGATATTTTGATCACGGCCCTGGATTCCTGGAGCCTGGTTCCCAAGGGTTCCTATTCGAAATCGGAAACCAGTGTGGGTGCCAGGGAAAGGAACATCCTGGGAACGGGCCATGAAATGAATATTAGATTCGAAACACGACGGTCTGACGGGAATAACGCTTTTTTTGGAAACTATACCGTACCAAATTTTAAGAATACCTTCATTACGAGCAGCGTTCAATATAAGGTAGATTACGACGAGTATTTTGATAAGAGCCTCTCCGTGGATCGGCCTTTCTATTCTCCCTTGACCCGATGGGCGGGAGGAGTGGTTTTGCAGGAACGATTTTTGGGCCTTGCCTTTCCCGATGATTCCCTTATTTTGGCAAACCAGAATATGCGATTTTTCTCTCAGGATTATTGGGCGGGGCATTCGTTTAATATTCTAAAGGGAAATTCAGAGGCGCAACGAAGTACCAATCTTATTGTCAGTGCCCGAGCCTTGGTGGTCAATTTCAGCGAAAGACCCCAAATGCAGTATGACAGCATCAATTTCTTTTCGAATGAGCGATTTTACCTGTTAAGCACCGGTATTTCCTCGCGCCGTTTTGTGGAGGATAGTTTTATTTTCCAGGACGGCCTTATAGAGGACGTACCAGTGGGATTGGTCTATTCGGTTACCGGCGGGATGCAACACAAGAACAATAGCAACCGATTATATTTGGGAGCCCGGTTGTTTTATGGAAATTATTTCAATTGGGGATTTTTGAGCACTAACGGCGAAGTGGGCAGTTTTTTTAAGGGATCCAAAACCGAACAGACAGCTTACAGTTTTAGCCTCAGCTATTTTTCAAATTTGTTGTATCTCGGGGGGGATTGGAAGATACGCCAATTCATTAAGCCGCAGGCCATAATTGGTATTAACAGGTCAAATTCCATTGGCGACAGACTTACATTGAATGACGACCCAGGTTTTAATGGGAGTTATGATATTTCAGGCCTGGAAGAAATTGGAAGTATAGAAGGTTTCCACAGTACCGCGCTGGGCACAAAAAAATTTGTACTGGCTCTGCAAACTCAGTTTTATTCTCCGTGGGAATTATGGGGATTTCGGTTAAATCCATTTTTCAATATTACCGCGGGAATGTTGGGGGGAAATGAAAACAGTTTTGAAACGAACAAGGTCTATTCCTCAATTGGCGTTGGCTGCGTAATACGAAATGATTATTTGGTCTTTGATTCTTTCCAGTTCTCATTCACTTTTTATCCCCAGATTCCGGGTCAGGGAGAAAATATTTTCAAGACGAATTCTTTTACAAACGACGATTTTGGCTTTCAGGATTTCGAAATGGGAAAACCGCATTCGGTAATTTATAAATAGGAAAGTCTGCAGACGTCGGGCTTCACCATCATTCCTTTAAAAATTCCATATTGCGCCGAAGGCCTGAAAATTTCGTTCGCTTCACAGCACTTTTTTTGAATATTCTCTGAAATACCTCCTCCGTAATCTCTTCCCAATCCCTTTTATCCATAGAGAGCATTTCTGGGTGCGGATTGAAAAGAGGCTCTTTATGAGGCTTGCTAAATTTGTTCCACGGGCAAACATCCTGACAGATGTCACAGCCAAACATCCAATCCCGGAATTTTCCTTTTTCACCTACGGGAATACTATCCTTAAATTCAATGGTAAAATAAGAGATGCATTTACTGCCATCCACAACCCTATCTGCAACAATGGCCCCGGTAGGGCAGGCATCTATGCACGCAGTACAACTGCCACAATGATCGGTTACGGGAGCATCGTAATCCAGTTCCAGATCGAGGATAAGTTCCGAGACAAAATAAAAAGAACCCGTCTGTTTTGTCAACAGAAGACCGTGTTTTCCAATCCAGCCCAACCCGCTTTTTGCTGCCCAGGCCTTATCCAAAACCGGTGCGGAATCTACAAATGCCCGTCCACTTACCTCCCCAATATTTTCTTGGATAAATTCCATCAATTGCTTTAGCTTATCCTTAATCACAAAATGATAATCCACGCCATAGGCATATTTTGAAATCTTATAGGTGTCTTCTTTTTGGGTCTCGGCAGGATAGTAATTCAAAAGCATGGATATAACGCTTTTTGAGCCTGGAACAAGGAGGGTGGGATCCAATCTTTTGTCGAAATGGTTTTCCATATAGGCCATTTCACCATTCATATTGGCCTTTAGATAATTTTCCAAGCGGGGAGCTTCTTCCTCTAAGAATCCAGCTGCACTTATCCCACAGGAAAGAAAACCAAGACGTTGGGCCTCAGCTTTTATCAGACTTGTATAATGGGATTTATTGCTCATGAAATGAATAAGAAAAGTAATCCATTTTGATTTCCGTGGAATTTGGTACAGCCAAAATTGTCTAGAATAGATCACCTTGAACCGGTGGCCTTAGCATGCCCAAGTGTTTATAGGCAGCCTCCGTTACTTCCCGACCTCGTGGGGTACGCATTATAAAACCTTCCTGGATCAAAAACGGTTCATAGACTTCTTCGATGGTTTCCGGACTTTCAGAGACTGCGGTAGCGATGGTCGAAATCCCTACCGGACCCCCTTTAAATTTTTCAATTATGGTCTTAAGTATTTTGTTGTCCATTTCATCCAGACCATGGGCATCGACATTCAGGGCCTCAAGACCAAATCTTGCAATCTCAATATCGATCATGCCGTTGCCCTTGATCTGGGCAAAATCACGGATACGCCTTAGCAGTGCATTTGCAATCCTGGGGGTGCCGCGGCTGCGCCCTGCAATTTCTATAGCTGATTCCATTGTAATGGGAACATTGAGAATACCCGCACTCCGTTGTACGATGGTGGTAAGCAGATCGGTGGTATAGTACTCCAATCTTGATGAAATCCCAAACCGGGCACGCATGGGTGCTGTCAGTAATCCGGAACGGGTGGTGGCACCAATAAGGGTAAACGGATTTAGGTTGATCTGAACGGAACGGGCATTGGGACCCGATTCAATCATTATATCAATCTTGTAATCCTCCATAGCGGAATATAAATATTCCTCCACAATGGGGCTCAACCGATGGATTTCATCTATAAACAGTACATCCCGTTCATCCAAATTGGTCAGGAGACCCGCGAGATCACCCGGTTTGTCCAAAACGGGACCGGAGGTAACCCTTATGTTCACATTCAATTCATTGGCAAGAATATAGGCCAAAGTTGTCTTGCCCAATCCCGGAGGCCCGTGAAAAAGAGTGTGATCCAGAGCTTCACCCCTCAAATTGGCGGCCTGGACAAAGATCCTCAAATTTTCCAACGCCTGGTCCTGCCCAGTAAAGTCCTCGAAGCTGAGGGGGCGGAGTTTCTTTTCAATGTCAAGTTCCTGGGGGGATAAGTTCTCTCCCGTGGGATCTAGGTGCTCATTCATATTGCAAAGATAACATTCCTATGGGACTCCAATTATACAGAAAGCCGCTCTTTGGGGAACGGCTTCTATATATTTTACTTTAGGTTATGCAGAAGT
>CAYXDM010000129.1:0-5042 GCA_964463595.1 uncultured Aequorivita sp.
GAAAACACTGGATTTTGAATCCAGCGCGTCTACCAATTCCGCCACTCGAGCAAATAGGAGGCAAAAATAAACAATTCTTTAGAATATGTACGAAATTTTTGTTGGGTATTTTTTTCCAATTCCCATGCCTTTAATTTTTATCTTTGTGCCCTACTGAACCAAACCTATCTGTATTATGCCAACCCTAGCCCCAGACCCCAAAATATTTGCCTGCAAACAAAGTGAAGTCCTTGGAAAGGCCATTGCCGAGGCCTTTGGAATTCCCCTTGGGAAGGTTATTACCTCCCATTATTCCGATGGCGAATTTCAGCCTTCCTTCGAGGAATCGGTTCGCGGAAGCCGTGTTTTTCTTATCGGTTCTACCTTTCCGAACAGCGACCATTTAATGGAGCTCCTATTGATGATAGATGCGGCCAAGCGTGCTTCCGCCAGACATATTACTGCGGTTATGCCTTATTTTGGTTGGGCGCGCCAGGACCGAAAGGACAAACCACGGGTGCCCATTGCCGCAAAGTTGGTGGCCAAAATGCTGGAAGCTGCGGGTGCCACGCGCATAATAACTATGGATCTCCATGCGGACCAAATTCAGGGATTTTTTGAGAAACCTGTGGACCATCTTTTTGCGTCTACCATATTTCTCCCTTATTTGAGAAGTCTAAACCTTGATAACCTTACCGTTGCCTCTCCGGATATGGGCGGTTCAAAACGGGCCTATGCCTATTCGAAGTTTCTGAACAGCGATGTTGTAATTTGTTATAAGCAGCGGGAAAAAGCGAATATAATTTCACATATGGAACTCATTGGCGACGTACGTGGAAAAAATGTGGTATTGGTGGACGATATGGTCGATACTGCCGGAACCCTGACCACCGCGGCAGATTTGATGATGGAGCGCGGTGCCTTGAGCGTCCGTGCCGTATGTACCCATCCCTTACTTTCGGGAAATGCCTATGCTAGAATAGAAAAATCGCAGTTGGTGGAGCTGATCGTTACGGATTCCATCCCTACCAGACCCCACGATAAAATAAAAACAATAAGCTGCGCCGATCTTTTTGCCGACGTAATGCTAAGCGTAAACGCCAACAAATCCATCAGCGGTAAGTTTTTGATGTAGTCCAGGAAGTGAAGTAAGGTAGCTATAGGAATCCAACCTCGCTTTTGCTCGAAATTTAATCCTCCAGTCGCGTATTTTCTTCCTCGATAAAATATGGCGATACGAAATAGATAATTAAAAATAAAACTTATCTTTGCCGTCCTTAAAAAACTGGGTTTTTAGAAATCCAATAACTTAATAATTAATAACTTTTACGATGAAATCTATTACAATCAAAGGATCAAAAAGAGAAAGCGTGGGCAAAAAGGCAACGAAAGCCCTACGTAATGCTGGAATGGTTCCTTGCGTAGTTTACGGAGGGGATAAGCCAAAAAGCTTTTCGGCAGAGGAAATTGCATTTAAGGACTTGATTTACACCCCAAACGTACACACAGTTGTAATTGATCTTGGTGGCGAAAAAATCCAGGCCATTCTTCAGGATATCCAGTTCCATCCCGTTACCGACCGAATTCTGCACATCGATTTTTATGAAATTTTTGACGATAAGGAAGTGACCATGGAAATCCCCGTGCGTACCGTTGGGAATTCCCGTGGGGTTAGAAGCGGAGGGGTTTTGAGGATCGTCACCCGCAGACTTCGCATCAAAGCCTTGCCGGCAAACCTTCCCGATTATATCGAGGCCGATATTACCGATATGCGTATTGGAAGCAAAATGTATATCGCCGCGGTAGAAAGTGATAAGTACAAGATCATGCATCCCGAAAATACCGTAATCTGCCAGATCAGGACTTCCCGTACCGCCATTGCCGACATCGAGGAAGAAGAAGCCGAAGCTGAAGCCGCTGAAGGCGAAGAGGTTCCAACCGAGAGCGCCGAGTAACGCCAATAAAAGGATAAGCTTCTTTTTACAATAACTGTTAAGCATCCTGTTAATTCAGGGTGCTTTTTTTATTTTTACCCAAGATTTAAAAATTTATGTGGGCGTTCTTTAAAAATCTCATTTCCCAGAAGGAAGAACAGCTAATTACTGAAGAAGATTTCATGAAAAAATTCCTGATTGTTGGCCTTGGGAATATAGGACCAAAATATGCGAACACCAGACATAATATCGGCTTTAAGATAGTCGATTTCTATGCCGAAAAAAATTCCCTCTCTTGGGAAACCGCGAAACTTGGGGATATATCCCACCATAGGATAAAGGGAAGAACCCTTGTTTTCCTCAAGCCCAGTACATTTATGAACTTAAGTGGAAAGGCTGTAAAATATTGGTTGGAAAAGGAAAGGATACCTCTGGAGAACCTCCTGGTAATCACGGATGACCTAAATTTGCCGTTCGGGACCCTTCGCGTAAAGACCAAGGGCAGCGACGGTGGCCATAACGGGCTAAAGGATATCCAAAATACACTCCAGACCACAAACTATAATAGGTTTAGATTTGGAATAAGTGATGCGTTTAAGAGTGGGAACCAGATAGACTACGTTCTGGGGGAATGGAATCCCGAAGAAGAGAACCTATTGCCCGAAAGACTTGCAAAGGGATGCGACATCATAGAATCATTTGCCCTAGCTGGCGTCAACATTACGATGAACACTTTTAATGGAAAATGATCTTGAAGAAATATTCCTCTGTTTCGGCATACAATAATAACCGTCAAAGTGTTGTTACCATTGGCACTTTTGATGGCGTCCATCTAGGTCACAGAGCCATTCTAAAACGGTTGGTCGAAACCGCGGAACAGGAAAACCTGGATTCCGTTGTGTTAACTTTCTTTCCCCATCCCCGAATGGTACTACAGCAGGATGAGGAACTAAAGCTCATAAATACCATAGACGAGCGCATCCAATTACTGGAGCGAACAGGACTGGATCATTTGGTGGTGCATCCTTTTACGATCGATTTTTCAAGACTTACGGCTTTGGAATATGTAAGGGATATATTGGTGAGGGGCCTTCAAGCCAAGAAAATTATTATTGGCTATGATCATCGGTTCGGTAGAAACCGAACCGCGAATATTGAAACCCTGAAGAAATTCGGAGCCACCTATGATTTTGAGGTCCGGGAAATTTCCGCAAGGGAAATAGACGACGTCGCCATCAGTTCAACAAAGATCCGCAAAGCCCTGGAAGCGGGCGACGTTGAAACGGCGAATATTTGTCTTGGCTATAATTTTATGGTAACTGGAAAGGTCGTAAAAGGAAGGGCGATAGGAAGGACCATAAACTATCCCACGGCCAATCTATACTTGAAGGAGACGTATAAGTTGGTGCCCAAAAATGGGGTCTATATCGTCCAGGCCGTGTTGAACGATGAAAGATTCTTCGGCATAACTAGCATTGGGACCAATCCTACGGTGGGAGGCAATGAAAAAACGATTGAAACCTATTTCTTAAACTTCAACGGCGATCTCTACGGGACTGAAATCACCATTGAATTTCTGAAATTTATCCGTAGGGAGGAAAAATTTGGCTCCCTCGAGGCCTTACGCCGGGAAATTGCCAAGGACGAGGAGTTTGCAAAACTGTTTTTGGAGAATCGTGGATAAATTCCTGTTCAAACAAATTGACAATGTAAATCTTGTACTTTTCAGGGCAGTATTCGGCCTTTTGATTTCAATTGAAGCCTTTGGCGCCATTGCCACGGGTTGGGTCCGGCGGATATTGGTGGAGCCTCCATTTACGTTCAACTTTATAGGGTTCGACTTTTTGCAATACCTTCAGGGCGAGTTGATGTACCCTTATTTTGTCCTAATGGGAATTTTCGGCATTTTCGTTATGCTGGGCTATAAATACAGGATCAGTATGCTGGCCTATGCCATTTTATGGACGGGCGTGTATTTAATGCAAAAATCCAGTTATAACAACCATTATTATTTGATGATGCTCCTGTGCTGGATAATGGCATTTTTGCCCGCCAGCCGAGCGTTTTCCTTGGATGCCAAATTACACCCGGAAAAAAAATCTTCCTCCATGCCCAGATGGGTACTGTTGATCCTCATACTCCAGGTGGGCATTGTTTATACTTATGCTTCCCTAGCGAAATGGTATCCTGCGTGGCTCGACGCTTCCGTACCTGCCTTACTTATGGCCGGGAAGGAAGATTATTGGCTAATTGGTGGTTCTTTGCAGCTCCCTTGGGTGCATTGGGCTATAGCCTATATCGGCATTATTTTCGATTTCCTTATTGTTCCCCTGTTACTTTGGAAGCGCACCCGACTTCCTGCTTTTATACTCTCTATCTTTTTTCATCTGTTCAATTCATTTGTGTTCCATATCGGTATTTTTCCATATATGTCCATCGCGTTTTCATTGTTTTTCTTTCCCCCGGAAACTTTGGGCAGGATATTCCTTCCGAAGAAAAAGCTCTATGCCGGAGGAGAAATAATTGTTCCGAAACATAAAAATCTCCTTATTGGCGCATTATCGATTTATTTTATTATCCAGATTGGGCTTCCACTCCGCCATTGGTTTTTTAAAGACGATGTTCTTTGGACCGAGGAGGGCCATAGATTGAGCTGGAGAATGATGCTCCGCTCCAGGAGTGGCACCTTAAACGTCTATGTGGCCGATAAGGAAGGTGGAAATAGGGAACGCTACAATTTTTCCGAGATCCTCGGAAAAAAACAGAAGGCCGCAGTAAGGTCAAAGCCGGATTTAATGTGGCAGTTGGCACAGAGAATAAAGAAAATCGAAGCGGATAAAGGTCGTGATGTCGCCGTTTACATGGAATCATCCCTAAGTATAAACGGAGGGCCTTTCCATCCCTTCACAGATCCAAACATTGATTTGGCAAGTGAAAAATGGCATCCATTTAAACATAGTGAATGGATCTTGCCTTCGCCAGAGGATTATGATAAAAAGGTTGAGCCTGAAAAGTGACGACAGGTCAATAAGATGTAAACAACAATAGATGCCCTTTTGTTTGGATTCATTTTTTAAAGAAGCCCGTTATAATAGGCTATTTACATAACTTTGCCTTTTTGAAAAATCA
>CAYXDM010000129.1:5142-6482 GCA_964463595.1 uncultured Aequorivita sp.
GCTCCAGCAATTGCTCTATTCAATCCCCAATATTCCCAATGATTTGGTGCCGGCAGGATCCGATGAGAATGACAATCTAGAAATTCACCGGGAAAGCGATATCCCTGAACTTTTTGTAGGTGCATTGCCCCACTGGGAACTGGCCAAAAAATATAACCTGATCGATTTTGAGTTGGGGGTTAAGGTTTCGGGCGCAGGATTTCCCATTTATAAAGGAAAGGGTGCCCGATTGCAACGGGCGATGATCGCTTATTTTCTGGACAAGAATATCTCTGCGGGCTATACGGAATACCAGGTTCCGCTCCTGGTCAATGAGGCTTCAGGTTATGGTACGGGACAGCTACCCGACAAGGAAGGGCAGATGTACCACGTGGGAATTGATGATCTGTATCTGATCCCAACCTCCGAAGTTCCCGTTACCAATATGTTCCGGGGAGATCTACTAAACCATTCCGATCTGCCGATAATGTGCACCTCCTATACGCCCTGTTTTAGACGTGAAGCTGGAAGCTACGGTGCGCACGTTCGCGGCTTGAACAGATTGCATCAATTTGATAAAGTCGAAATCGTAAGGATTGAACATCCGGATAAATCCTATGCCGCCCTGGATAAAATGGTGGATCACGTAAAGGATATCCTTCGCGAATTGGAATTGCCCTATAGAATCCTTCGTCTGTGTGGCGGCGATCTCGGATTTACCTCTGCAATGACTTATGATTTTGAGGTTTTCTCCACCGCCCAGGACCGATGGCTTGAGATTTCCTCAGTTTCCAATTTCGAAACTTTTCAGGCCAACCGCTTGAAACTTCGGTTTAAAGATAAAGATGGAAAAAACAAACTTGCTCACACCTTAAATGGTAGTGCCTTGGCCTTGCCACGGGTCCTTGCCGGAATCCTGGAAAATTGCCAGACCGAGGATGGCATTAGAATCCCGGAAGTTTTGGTACCGTATTGCGGGTTTGATTTTATAGATTAAGGTTTTTTTGCCACGAATACACGAATATTGACTTTTAAATTTATTCGTGTATTGTGGATCCTTTTTTCACTCGAATTTCCTTTTTAAAAACATTCGTGCATTCGTGGCGGCATTTTCCCTCCAAGACTTCTTAAAGGACATTCGTGTATTCGTGGCGGCATTTTCATTCGAAGATTTCTTCTTAAAAGACATTCGTGTATTCGTGGCGGCATTTTCATCACAAAAAAACCATTCTTTTCGATACTTTTGTCAAGACGGCAAGACGTCCTGTTCTTGTAAGTCCGAATTAATTTAGAAACAGATTTGGCACTTTTCAAAAAACTCTTTAAACAGACTTTTATTTATGGATTGGCCACTGTATTGC
>CAYXDM010000130.1:0-6422 GCA_964463595.1 uncultured Aequorivita sp.
CAAATTTTTCTACGACAACGGGCTTTTGGGGTTTAAAGTAATCATTTAGAAAATCCTCTTTCGTAATAGCCCTGACCCGATCTATTTCCTGAAGCTGCATAATTAAATCATGAATTGAACAAATTTACAAAAGGATTGTCCGGATAAAAAAAGTAGTGCTAAATTTTTGAATAAAAATCTGAATATTTATAGGTTGTTTTTCATTGAACCACTTTTTGTCATTGTAAGGAATTTCAATATCATTTTTAACGAATCAGGTTACGGAGAAACTATGGAGGAGGAAATAATGGAGGCCATAGAAAAGCATCTTCTAAAATAGTCTTTCAAGTAGGTTTATACTTTTATAAGAAAAATCCCAAACTCCAGATTGCTTCCTTTTGGTCGCAATGAAATTTGGGATTCTTTGAATTTAATTTTTTATTAAAGGGTAATTTAGTGATTCCCGCCCTACGTCGGAATCGTATCGAAGCTAATCTTTATTATAATTTCCCGAGAAAAAGCAGCTGAGTGATTCCGACCCTTCATTCGGAATCGTATCGAAGCTAGTCCGCCAAAACCATCACCCGATTGTTGTTGCACTCTACAGTTCCTCCTTTTATGTGGAGTACCCAGGTATCGCCCTCCTTAGAGAACTTATTTTCGAATCCTTTGGCGATTGTTGGATTGCCTCTGAACTTCACTTTCCCTTCTTGTAAAACTGCTACAATTGGCGCGTGGTTGTTCAGCATCTGAAATTCTCCATCTACCCCTGGAACAGTAACGCTTTCCACGTCTCCGGATACCAAGGATGCTTCTGGGTTTACTATTTCTAAGTACATTTTTTGTAGTTATGAGTTATGAGTTATGAGTTATGAGTTATGAGCCACTCTGAACTCATAACTCATATCTCTAAACTTGTTTAAGCTTCAGCAAGCATTTTCTCTCCTGCCTCAATCGCTTCCTCAATGGTTCCTTTAAGGTTGAAGGCTGCTTCTGGTAGGTGGTCCAGTTCGCCATCCATAATCATATTGAAACCTTTGATGGTTTCTTTAATGTCAACCAAAACTCCGGGAATACCTGTAAACTGCTCGGCTACGTGGAAGGGCTGCGATAGGAAACGCTGTACACGGCGGGCACGGTTTACGGCTAATTTATCTTCTTCGGAAAGTTCTTCCATCCCAAGAATGGCGATAATATCCTGTAGTTCCTTATATCGTTGTAAAAGTTCCTTTACTCTCTGGGCACATCCGTAATGTTCCGTTCCCAATATCTCCGGGGTAAGGATCCTTGAGGTAGAATCCAATGGATCCACAGCTGGATAGATACCAAGCTCCGCAATTTTACGTGAAAGTACGGTTGTAGCATCCAAGTGGGCAAACGTTGTAGCCGGGGCCGGGTCCGTCAAGTCATCCGCAGGTACGTAAACCGCCTGTACCGATGTAATGGAACCTCTTTTTGTTGAAGTAATCCGCTCTTGCATCGCACCCATTTCCGTTGCCAAGGTGGGTTGATATCCTACCGCTGATGGCATACGTCCAAGAAGTGCGGACACCTCAGAACCTGCCTGTGTAAATCGGAAAATGTTATCGACGAAGAAAAGTACGTCCCTTCCCTGTCCTTCTCCCGAGCCATCGCGGAAATACTCGGCAATGGTCAAACCCGAAAGTGCCACACGGGCCCGAGCTCCAGGAGGTTCGTTCATCTGTCCGAACACAAAGGTAGCCTTGGAATCTTTCATTGCGGTTTTATCGACTTTGGATAAATCCCATCCTCCTTCTTCCATGGACTTCATAAAATCGTCGCCATATCTGATAATTCCGGATTCAAGCATTTCCCGAAGCAGGTCATTTCCTTCCCGGGTGCGTTCACCCACTCCGGCAAAAACCGACAGACCACCGTGGCCTTTGGCAATATTGTTGATCAACTCTTGGATAAGTACCGTTTTACCTACACCAGCACCGCCAAAAAGACCGATTTTACCCCCTTTTGCGTAAGGTTCAATCAGGTCAATTACTTTAATACCCGTATAAAGGACTTCGGTAGAAGTTGAAAGATCTTCAAATTTAGGAGATTCACGGTGAATTGGAAGTCCGTTATCACCGGCTTTTGGCAAGTTTCCAATACCATCGATAGCATCTCCGATTACATTAAAAAGTCGACCGTAAATGTCGTCACCAATAGGCATTTGAATAGGTGCTCCGGTTGCCACAGCATCCACGCCTCGGCTTAGACCGTCTGTGGAGTCCATGGAAATGGTGCGGACCATATTTTCGCCGATGTGTGATTGAACTTCAAGGACCAAGAGGTTTCCGTTGTTGAGGACTTCCAAAGAATCGTATATTCTAGGAAGTTCGGCCCCGCTGTCGAACGCGACATCAACCACTGGACCAATAATCTGGGCAACTTTTCCTGTAACTTGTGACATTTGCAATTGTTTTATTTATAGTTATCTAAAGATGAATGAACCACCCCTATTTTGAACGGTGCAAAGATAGTTTTTTATTGCTTATAGTTGCAACGTGAATTATTAAAAAATTTGGAGGGTTTTAATTCCCTAACTAAAAGGGACAAAGCCTCTTTTTCTGTTAAAATCCGTGCAATAAAATATAGGTTCCCAGCGATCAACTTTGGATTCGAATGATGAAGTAGTTTCTTTTTCCGCGTTGAAGTAGCACGAATTGTCCATTGATCAGATCTTTTTCGGAAATGCGGAAATTATCCGCCACTTTCTCTTTGTTTACCGAAATGGAATTCTCTTTTAGCGCGCGCCGAGCTTCGCCATTGGATTTCAAAAATCCCGTTTTTTCTGCAAGGGCTCCAATAATGTCCAACCCATTTTCAACTTCCTCTTTGGATATTTTGGCCCTCGGCACGCCGTCAAATACATCAAGGAATGTTTTTTCGTCCAGGGTTTTCAAATCTTCAGAAGTTGAATTTCCAAAAAGGATCTCTGATGCCCTAAGAGCATTTTCAAATTCAGTGGAACCGTGTACCGTTGTCGTTACCTCCTTTGCCAATCGTTTTTGTAGCTCCCGTAAATGGGGGGCATCCTTGTGTTGGGCAATAAGTTCCGCAATGGTCTCCTTATCCAGAAAAGTGAAGAATTTGATAAACTTTTCCGCTTCCTCATCAGTACTGTTGAGCCAATATTGATAGAATTTGTAGGGAGATGTTTTATTCGGATCCAACCAGATATTGCCACTTTCACTCTTGCCAAATTTGCTGCCATCGCTTTTTGTAACCAACGGGCAGGTAAGGGCGTATCCTTTTCCCTCTTCCATCCTTCTGATAAGTTCGGTGCCCGTTGTGATATTTCCCCATTGATCACTGCCACCCATTTGCAGTGTACAGCCATGATTTTTGGATAAATGGACAAAGTCGTATCCTTGGATCAGTTGATATGAAAATTCGGTGAAGGAAAGACCATCGGCACCTTCGCCGCTCAACCTGGATTTTACGGAGTCCTTTGCCATCATATAATTTACGGTAATATGCTTGCCGACATTTCGGATAAAATCCAAAAAGGAAAACTCCTTCATCCAATCATAATTATTGACCAGTACGGCAGGATTGTCGATGTGGGATGAGAAGTCGAGAAATTGCGAAAGTTGTTTGTGGATCGCTTCCTGGTTATTCTTCAGTGTCTCCTCGTCAAGTAAATTTCGTTCCTTGTTTTTCATGGATGGGTCGCCTATCATTCCGGTGGCCCCACCTACCAATGCAATTGGTTTATGGCCACAGCGTTGATAAAAGGACAGGAGCATGATGGGCACCAGGTTTCCTATATGCAAGGAATCTGCTGTGGGATCAAATCCCACATAGGCCGAGCGCATGGTCTCCATTAAATGCTCTTCGGTGTCTGGCATTACATCGTGGACCATGCCGCGCCATTTGAGTTCCTCAACGAAATTTTTCAACTGCATTTTTTAAAATTTTGGCAAAGATAGGATTCGTAATCTAAAAATGGGATATGTGGAACCTGATTTGGCAACATTGATCTCCATAGATCTTGTGGAATATTGGCCTGATTTTGATTTGGAAGGTGCACATGGCTAGAAAAAGAAGTATTTTCGCTCCATGATTTTGGTCACCGGAGGTACGGGAATAGTGGGCGCACACTTGTTGTATTCCCTGGTTAGGGACAATGAGCGGGTGCGCGCAATTTGTAGAAAGAATAGCGATGTTGACTCGGTAAAGAAAATTTTTGCCCTATATACTTCGGAAATAGATTCTTTTTTTGATAGGATAGAATGGGTAGTAGCGGATATTACGGATATTCCTGCCTTGACACAGGTTTTTGGGAATGTTTCCTCTGTTTACCATTGTGCCGCCCTCATAAGCTTTAATCCAGCCCACTACAAACAATTAAGGAAAATTAATGTGGAGGGTACTGCCAATGTAGTGAATCTATGTTTGGCCAAAAAAGTGAGTAAACTGTGTTATGTAAGTTCTGTTGCAACCTTCGGGAGCGCTCCGGCAGGAAAACACATAAATGAGCAGACGTATTGGAACCCTGATTCCAAAAACAATGTCTATGCCATTACAAAATACGATGCCGAAATGGAAGTGTGGCGCGGTACGCAAGAAGGACTGGACGCGGTTATCGTAAACCCCGGGGTCATTTTTGGCATTTCGCCGAAAAATGGAGGAAGTGGAATGATCCCGAAAATTGCCTCACGAGGAACAAGGTTTTATCCTTCCGGAGCAATGGGTATGGTAGATGTCAAGGATGTTACGAGAGCCATGATTGCCCTCATGAATTCCAGCATAAAAAATGAACAATTCATTTTGGTGGGGCAAAACGTGACTTACAAGGAGGTTCTCGAGAAATTTGCCGATTTGTACAACAACAAACCCCCACGAATAAAACTATCCAAACCGCTGATGTTATTTCTCAGTTCCTTGGAGTGGTTGGTCAGTGCCCTGTTTGGAGTAAGAAGAAGACTGGACAAAGCAATCGTCCATTCCATGTTTTCCCAATCCTTGTATGATAGCTCAAAGATAAAGGAACACTTGGGGTTTGAGTTTACACCGTGGGAGGCGACCCTTGCAGGGATTGAAATGGCCGATAAAGGATAACCGGGTTCAGCAGCTTTGTTCTAGAGATATTCCTATCCCTACTTTGGTCTTTTCGATTTTCTAAGGCTATCGAGTTCCGTTTCCATTTTTTGCAATCTGATCTCCACTTCCTGAAAAAGGGATATATATACATTCACATCTGCCGCGTAGAAGGCATTGCTGCGGGCAAACTGAAGACTGTCCACATTAAATTTTGTATAAAGCAATGAATCGATTTGTATGCCATTCGCCTCCATTGGTTTGATGCCAACACTTTTTGCGGCATTGGCGAGATAAGCTTCGGTTAAGATGTCCACCATCTTCTCTTTGCCAATCAGATCTTCTGGTTTTTCGGGATACTTTACATCTTGGCAGGACCAACAGCCCAAAACGATGAACAATATTGTTAGATATTTCATTTTCGATCAAAGGTTAATCTCTCGGCGGCCCTATTATATGTAAATTTTGAATTTTCATAAACTATGGTCCCATTCACCAAGGTGTGGGTTATTCGCGATTTAAAGGTAGTCCCTTCAAACGGTGACCAACCACATTTGTACAACAGGTTTTCCTTTTTCACCGTCCATGGGGAATTCAGGTCCACCAGAACCAAATCGGCCTTATAACCTTTTCGGATGTAGCCCCTTTCCTTAATTTGAAATAATATAGATGGATTATGGGCGGTTTTTTCCACAATCTTCTCCAAGGAAATTTTCCCTTTGTGATACATTTCCAATAGAGCTACCAGGGTGTGTTGCACCAAAGGGCCTCCTGAAGGTGCATTCATATAATTATTGTTTTTTTCCTGCAGCGTATGTGGGGCGTGGTCCGAGGCTATCACGTCAATGCGGTCGTCGAGAAGGGCCTTTAGCAATCCGTCTCGATCGTTTGTGCTTTTAATGGCAGGGTTCCATTTTATTTTTGATCCCTTGTTCTTATAATCCTCATCGCTGAACCAGAGATGATGGACACAGACCTCGGCAGTGATCTTTTTTTTGGCCAGGGGTTTTTTATTGGAAAAAAGATGTGTCTCCCTTTCTGTAGATACATGGAATACGTGCAGTCTGGCTCCGGTTTTTTCTGCGAGTTTTACGGCCTTTGATGAGGAAATAAAACACGCTTCCGCACTTCTGATCTTGGGATGGCATTCCATTGGGATATCATCCCCATATTCGTTTTGGTAGGTGGTGAGGTTTTTTTTAATGGTGGCTTCATCTTCACAATGCGCGGAAATAAGCAGGGTGGTCTTACTGAAAATATTTTCCAGTGTTTTCGGATCGTCCACCAACATATTTCCCGTGGAGGAACCTAAAAAAAGTTTGAGACCTGCCACTTTTTGGGGATCAACCTTAAGTATTTCGTCCAGATTATCATTGGTTCCTCCA
>CAYXDM010000131.1:0-6419 GCA_964463595.1 uncultured Aequorivita sp.
GATCAAGTGCTTTCGCCCGTGGATGGGAAAGTGGTGGTCATTGAAGAGGTTTATGAAAATGAATATTTCCAGGATAAGAGATTACAGGTTTCCGTATTTATGTCTCCCATCAATGTACATATTACACGCTATCCGGTAGGGGGAAAAGTTGTTTACAGCAAATACCATCCTGGAAAATATCTGGTTGCCTGGCATCCTAAATCTTCAGAGGAAAATGAACGGACCACGGTGGTAGTGAAAAATGACGTTTTCGGTGAAGTTCTTTACCGCCAAATTGCAGGAGCACTGGCTAAAAGAATTGTGAACTACGCCCAGGTGGGCGACCACGTGCAGCAGACTGCGGATAGCGGATTTATAAAATTTGGGTCCCGGGTAGATGTCTTTCTTCCCTTGGGCACCATAATTGATGTGTCCCTCAATCAAAAAGTAAAAGGTGGCATTACCATCATAGCCAGAAAGACATGAGTCCGGAAGAATTGGACATAGTATTTAAACAAGCGGTGGAGAGCATCAATCAGCACAAGGAGCCTTTTCCTGCCGATTTCCTGCTGAGGCTGTACGCCTATTACAAAAGGGCTACGGGAAATCAGGTATCGCCGGGAAGCAATAAGCCCTTGATAAACGCCTTCAAAACAAATGCGCTCTTCCAAACCCGAGGATTGACAGCCAACGAAGCCAAACAACTTTACGTTGATGCTGTAAACCATTATTTCCTATACCGGAAATAGTCGTTTCCCGTTCCGAGGTTTGTATTAATGCCACGCATTATACAAGTCACTTTTAAAATTAACCATGGATCCGTGGCGGAAGCAGATTCTTTGTTTATTCCATGCCTTTGAGACTCGCTTTTATAGTCTCAATTCGCGCTAGGGCATCCGCTTCCTTTCGTCTTTCCAAAGCCACCACATGCTCTGGAGCTCCATTTACAAAGCGTTCGTTCTTCAACTTGCCTTGTACACTCCGCAAAAAGCCCTCGGTATATTTTAGTTCTTGCGTCAACGTAGCTATTTCCTCCTCCACATTTACCGCACCGGCAATGGGCACGAAGTATTCATTACTCCTCACCCTAAAGGTAAGGGCGCCCGCAAGCTTTTCTTGAATATAGTTTATCTGGGAAACATTACCCAGTTTCGCAATTATCACATCGAGTTTATTGGATGTCCCATCATGATTTATCAGCGACAACTGTATGGCATCCTTAAACGAAATATTCTTTTCCTTTCGGAGCGTGCGAATTCCGGAAATGACTTCGGAAGCAAATTCAAATTCCGCTATAATCTGTTCATCGAAGGGTACAAGTTCTGGCCACTTGGATATGATAAGCGCCTCTGAAATATCGCGTTGGGTGATATGTTGCCAAATTTCCTCAGAAATGAAGGGAACAAAGGGGTGAAGAATTTTTAGATTGTCTTCCAAAAGAGATATGACTTCCAAATAGGTTTTTTCGGATATAGGCTCCCCAAAAGGTGGTTTTACCATTTCCAAAAACCACGAGCAAAAGTCGTCCCACACCAATTTATAGGTGGCCATAAGGGCATCACTGATGCGGTACTTTTTATAATGGTCTTCAATTTCGGCCAGTACTTTTTGAAATTTGTTCCTGTACCATTTTATTGCGGTCGCATCGCCAACGGATTGTTCCTTTTCCAAGGACACCCTCCATCCATCAATAAGACGATAGGCGTTCCAGATCTTATTCACAAAGGCACTACCCTGTTTACAATAATCCACATCAAACATCAGGTCGTTGCCCGCCGGAGAGCTCAACAGCATACCCACCCGGACCCCGTCGGCACCATAAGTTTCCATCAATTTGATCGGATCGGGGGAATTTCCCAAGGATTTGCTCATCTTCCTTCTTTGCTTATCGCGAACAATTCCCGTGAGGTACACGTTATTGAAGGGCTTCTCATCCCGGTATTCATAGCCGGCCATTATCATTCGGGCCACCCAAAAGAAAAGGATCTCTGGAGCCGTAACAAGATCGTTTGTAGGATAGTAATAGTTTATCTCCTTATTATCGGGTTCCAAAATCCCGTTGAAAACACTTATGGGCCACAGCCAAGATGAAAACCAGGTATCCAGAGCATCCGGATCCTGTTTTAAATCGGAACTCTTCAGGTCAAAATTGTTGGTTTCCTCCTGCGCGAGTCTTAAGGCCTCCTCCGGATTTTCAGCAACGACAAAATCCTCTTTTCCGTCGCCGTAAAAATACGCCGGGATCTGGTGCCCCCACAAAAGTTGGCGCGAAATATTCCAGTCGCGAACATTCTCCATCCAGTGGCGATAGGTATTCACAAATTTTTCGGGCACCAAATTCACTTCCTTTTGTAGCACGGCATCTAAGGCCGGTTGGGCAAGACCCTTCATTTTCAGGAACCATTGGTCGCTCAATTTAGGCTCAATAACGGCCCCGGTCCTTTCCGAGGTGCCAACTTTATGAAGGTGGGATTCAATCTTGGAAATAATGCCTGAATCCTTAAGTTCCTCCACAATTTCCTTTCTGACCACAAAACGGTCTTTTCCTTCATAATGAAGCCCGTGACGGTTCAACGTTCCATCGTCATTAAGGATATCGACAATTTCCAAATTATGCCTTTCCCCCAGTACTTTGTCATTCTCATCGTGTGCCGGTGTTACTTTTAAGCAACCCGTCCCAAAATCAACATCCACATACTCATCCTCAATAATTGGAATGGTCCGATTGCAAATGGGGACAATGGCATTTTTTCCTCGAAGGTGTGCAAAACGTTCATCATTGGGATTGATACAAATCGCCGTGTCGCCGAGAATAGTTTCGGGCCGGGTGGTGGCTATGGTAAGGACCTCATCGCTGCCTTCAATTTTGTACTGTAAATAATATAGATTACCTTGTTTTTCCTCATAGATAACCTCCTCATCCGAAAGTGTGGTCTGTGCCTCCGGATCCCAATTTACCATTCTATATCCGCGATAAATTTTTCCCTTTCTATATAGATCAACAAAAACCTTGATCACAGAAGCAGACATTTCCGGATCCATGGTGAATTTTGTACGATCCCAGTCACATGAAGCGCCCAGTCTTTTTAGTTGGTCCAAAATAATTCCCCCATGTTTATGGGTCCATTCCCAGGCGTGAAACAGGAATTCGTCCCTGGAGAGTGAGGATTTGTCTATGCCCTCTTCCTTAAGTTTTGCCACAACCTTGGCCTCAGTGGCGATAGAAGCATGGTCTGTGCCCGGGACCCAGCAGGCATTGAATCCCTGGAGCCTGGCCCGTCGGATCAAGACGTCCTGGAGGGTGTTGTTCAGCATATGGCCCATGTGCAGAACTCCGGTAACATTTGGAGGAGGAATTACAATGGTGTACGGTATTCTTTCATCTACCTCAGAATGAAAATAACGGTTCATCATCCAGTAGTTATACCACTTGTTTTCAACCTCTTCAATGTTATATTTTGCGTCTAAAGCCATACTTTGGTCTGATATTTGAACAGTACGGGGCAAAAGTAAATATATCTCCATGATAATAAAAGTGTATGGTATATTTTGCACGTTATTTAAAAGTTCTATACTTTAGCAGGGATTAAAAACAAAAAAGATGAAAAAATTAGCTTTACTCGCATTAGTTGCCTTTATCGGATTCACCGCTCAGGCGCAACAAGCAAAGATCACTTTTAAAACCGATACCATCGATTACGGTACCATTACAAAAGGAAGCGACGGAGTTCGTGTATTTGAATTTACGAATACCGGTGATGCCCCCCTTGTGATAACCGACGTAAAATCAAGCTGTGGCTGTACCGTCCCCAAGAAGCCAGATGGACCGGTGGCCCCAGGAGCAAGTAGCACCATCGAAGTTAAATACGACACCAATCGCATAGGACCCATCCGGAAAACAATCACGGTAGTTTCAAATGCAAGTGAACCCATGGTGGCCTTGAAGATAAAAGGGGAAGTAAAGAGCGATACCGCTAGCGTATTGGAAAAGAGTTAGATCCACTTCAACAACGCAAATAATTGGCCGCAATCAATTGCGGCCTTTTTTGTTTTGGGAACTCTGTGTAGATTAATCTCCCCTGATTTTTAGTGAAATTGGTTTTTATTTGAATGATCGAATAAAACAAAAAATGTTGGTCTGCAGCGGATGGAATTCTAACAATAAATTTCGCAACTTTGCGTGAAAATTTTAAGACTATGCCTTCAGTATCGAAAAAGGGGAAAGAAATGCCCGAGTCGCCAATCAGAAAATTAGTTCCCTACGCCGAAAAGGCCTATAAGGCAAACAAGACCGTTTATCACCTTAATATAGGCCAACCGGACATTAAGTCGCCGGAGATTGCCATGGATGCCGTGGCAAACCATAATTTGGAAATCCTCGCCTATACCAGGTCCGAAGGCTCTCCGCAATACCGCGAAAAAATAGCGGCATACTATCACCGTAACAACATTCCGGTTGATGCCAATGACATCATCGTTACCACCGGCGGGAGTGAGGCCCTGCTTTTCGCCATGGGGAGCATAGCCGATGCAGGAGATGAAATAATTATTCCGGAACCATTTTATGCCAATTACAACGGGTTTGCGACCGCATCCGGAGTGAAGATAGTTCCGGTTATCTCAAAAATTGAAGATAATTTTGCCCTTCCTCCTATCTCGGAATTTGAAAAATTGATAACTCCGAGAACAAGGGCCATTCTTATTTGTAACCCTGGCAACCCCACAGGGTATCTTTACTCCAAGGAGGAAATTCAAACTTTGGCCAGTATCGTAAAAAAGCATGACCTCTTCTTGGTTGCCGACGAGGTATATCGTGAATTCACGTACGACGGTTCCAAGCATTACTCTATTCTGGAAGAAGAAAGTCTGGCCCCTTATGGAATTCTCATCGATTCCGTTTCAAAACGATACAGCATGTGCGGGGCCCGGATTGGATGTCTCGTTTCCCGAAATAAGGAATTGATCACAACGGCACTTAAATTCGCCCAAACCCGGTTGAGTCCTCCTACGTTTGCCCAAATTGCAAGTGAAGCCGCTCTTGAAACCCCCCAAAGCTATTTTGACGAGGTTATTTCCGAATACCAGGATAGACGCAATACCCTGGTAGCCGCCTTAAAGGAAATACCCGGCGTACAAGTGGGGGAACCCATGGGAGCGTTTTACTGTATTGTGCAACTTCCCGTAAAGGACAGCGATAGATTTGCACAATGGCTTTTGGAAGAATTTGACCACAAGGGCGAAACCGTAATGGTGGCACCCGCTGCGGGGTTTTATTCAACTGAGGGAGTAGGTGTCAATCAAGTGCGGATAGCCTATGTGTTGAGAAAGGAAAGTCTTATTCGGGCTGTGGAAATATTGAAGTTGGCCCTTCAGAAATATGAGGATAATGCACTTTGAGGAATATAAATCCCTTAAAAATTACAATACATTTGGTATAGACTGCACGGCACGTTATTTTATTTCGGTTAAAACCGTTGACGAGCTGAAGCATGTATTATCGAATAAAATTCATCCGAAACTTTTTATTTTGGGGGGAGGGAGCAACATGCTGCTCACCTCCCCCATCGATGCGCTTGTGGTCCATATCAACCTAAAGGGAATCCATATCCTGCAAAAAACGGAAGATGAAGTTTATATCAGGGCAATGGCGGGGGAAAATTGGCATGGATTCGTGCAATTTTGTATTGAAAATGGTTTTGGCGGATTGGAAAACCTTTCCTTGATTCCGGGAAATGTAGGTACCGCTCCCATTCAAAACATAGGGGCCTATGGGGTGGAGTTGAAAGATACCTTTATAAATTGTAGCACAATTTCCAGGGCAGACTTACAGGAAAAAGATTTTTCAAAAGAGGAATGTAATTTTGGATATCGAAATTCCATTTTCAAAAACGAGGCAAAGGACAAATACATCATTACCTGTGTTACCTTCAAGCTTACCACAAGGAACCATCAAAAGAATATCTCATACGGTGATATCCAAAAAATCTTGTCCGACAGGAAAATTAAAGACCCCGGCATTAAGGATATCTCGGAGGCCGTAATTGCCATAAGGCAATCAAAACTTCCGGATCCCGAGGTCTTGGGCAATGGCGGAAGTTTCTTCAAAAATCCAGTAGTCGATTTTGACGCTTTTCAGGATTTCAAAGATAGATTTCCTGATGCGCCTTTTTATGAAATCTCTCCTTCCGAATATAAAATCCCAGCTGCCTGGCTCATCGAAAATGCCGGATTCAAGGGAAAACGATTTGGGGATGCAGGTGTCCACAAAAACCAGGCCCTGGTCCTGGTCAACCACGGAAACGCAACTGGCAAGGAAATCTGTCAACTGGCCATGGATATTCAAAAAAAGGTATGGAAACTCACGGGAATAAAAATTGAACCGGAGGTAAATATTTTTTAACCTGGCCACCTTCCCGCCCAATAAAAGACAAAAACATCCA
>CAYXDM010000132.1:0-6324 GCA_964463595.1 uncultured Aequorivita sp.
CACCTGTCCGAATACTGTCGGGTTTTGGGCATTGATCCCAATAAAACTGAAAATGAATAGAATAAAAATGGTGTATTTCATTTTTTTTTAATCTAAAGGTTATCTACTCTGCGTAGTAGTTGATAGGTTTTTGCTTTTAATTAATCCATATTTGTTGCTGCGGAAAACCGCCTCCTTGTTCTTGTATATAACCACAAGCCAGGACCAACAGGTCTTATTCGTGGTAATTTCAGTTGCGCCAATGGAATTTAATCCAGATGATAGCAAACCTAAACTAAACTTTTTTCCTAATTTAAATTTTAGGATTCATGATAAGTCAAAAACAAACGTAATGAATTAATCTGGTAAAAAAGGGAATTTTTTACTAATGCCAAATAAATTTTTCAAAGGAAAAATTTTCAGGTTTCAAGTTCTACGCCATAAGTGCAATAATTTGGAAGGATGGCGGCGATAGGAGATAGGTCTATGCGGATTAAAGGAAAATTCGAAACCTAACAATCTCTTTCAGGAGACCATGGTTCTTTTTCTTGATTTCTTCTTGGATTTTTTATGCAACTTGTGAAGCCAGATAATAACCCCCGTAATGGGCAGGGAAGTGGCAATCAGGCAGGAAATAAAATAAATTGTCTTTGAAAACCACCCAAAGATAGTTCCTAAATGGATGGCTCTGATGGAACTTGCAATCTGAACGTTCAAGGGTTTTTCGGAAAAGAGTTCTTTTGAAATTATCGTACCGTCCTTTTCAATTTTAAGTTCATCTGTTGCGGTTTGAAGAAAATCCCGGTCGTGGTATTTTCTTACGCTAAAAACTTCCTTCCCATCCTTCGGAAGCTGAAGAACTGTAGTTCCTTTAAATGGCAGTTCCCTTTCGGTGATTGCCAGGACAGTTGCATAATCTATCGTGTCTGAATTTGGGGCCAGTTGCGATTCTATTCGCGGGCCACCGCCCCTGCCTCCGAAAACCTCCGTTCCCAATGCGGCGCTTCCGGCATCTTTATACCATTCAAAGGACCAGAATAATCCGGTGAGCGACATAATCAACAAAAATATTGCGGAATAAAATCCGAGGGTTACGTGTAGATCGTGGTTTATCCGCTTCCATTTCCCGCGCCAATCGATTTTAAGACCGGGCTTTAGTTGTTTCCATTTGAGTTTTTTCAACTTTTTATTTGGAAACCAAAGTACTATTCCAGAAATGGAAAGAATAACGAAAATAAGGGTTGCCACACCCACGATCGGTCTGCCTATGGCAGTATCGAGAAGGAGCCACCGGTGCAATTTGAAATTGGCCATAAAAAATCCATCCAGAACATTGGGTGCGCGTTTTGCATATTCTCCAGTATATTGATTGACAAAATACGTTGTGCCGCGCCTATCCTCCTTATTGGTTTTTACTGAAAATTCGTATGACTTTGTTTGGTCGGGATCTATTGAAACCCGCATCACCTGCCCTTCCACAGCCAAGGATTTGGAGAGTGCTTCAATCGGAATCCTTTCTGCTTCGGGGGAGAGCACCACTTCCTCGGAAAAAATGCTTTTTATTTCTTCTTCAAAAGTGAGGATCGTTCCGGTAAGACAAATAATAAATAAAATAAGACCACTTGCTATGCCCAGCCAAAGGTGGAGGTCATTAATAAATTTTCGGATTGTATATTTCTTGGTTTTCACGGCGCTTTTATAAGAGAAATTTCCCATGCATAATGAGGTTATCATTAAAAGGAGGGTGGGTTATCCAAAAAGGCACAACCGGGGTCGTGCCTCTTTTTTAACACTCAAAAAATCAAACACTCAAAATCTATAGCGAACCACACCGGCAAAACTCCTTGGATCCGTTTGGTTGATAAAACTGGTACGGTAGGCATTGTACCCGATTGCGTCGAATACGTTATTTATCAGAAGCTGTAAGCTCCAATGGGAATCAAATCTATATTCGGCCTGAAAATTTACCAGGGTATAAGAATCTACCTCAAAAGGTTTCTGGTTAGGAACTATACCTTGATGGGTAACCGGGCCAGAAGACCAGTCATTGATGGGGCGTTCCCCGGTATAATACGCGCCGGCCCCAATGGAAAGCCCCGGAAGCAATTTTCTGAAGGAATAATTGGCATAGGCATTAAAAGTGTGTTTTGGGGTATTCAGAGGTGCAGAGCCATATACATACGATGAATGTTCCTTGTATTGGGCGTCTATATATGCATATCCGGCAATCAGTTCCAAGTTTAACAATGGGCGGCCCGTTAGTTCAACTTCAATTCCCTGTCTTTGGTCGTTTCCACCTTTGGTATAATACAGAATGTTGGTCCAGGATTCGTCGTACACCGGTAAGTTTATATTCTTATTATTGATTTTGTACAAGGTTAAATTAAAGCGTAATCTGTCGTTCAACCAGGAGGATTTTAAGCCTGTTTCCAATTGGTCGTACCTCTCGTTTCCAAGTTCCTCGCCATTTTCACCCAATCGGGAGGCCGTGCGTGGGTAGGAGCTGTTGGTATAGGAAGCGAATAAATTGACATTCTCCATGGGCGATACTATGATTCCTCCCATTGGATTGAAGGCATCGCTTCTTGTGTTCTCCGCCTCCGAAATGGTTTCGGTAGAACTAAAGCGGGCACCAAGAAAGGTTTTAAGCCAGCTGTTCCAGGAAATTACGTCCTGGGCCACAAACCCAAGGGAATGGGTTTTTCCACCATTAATATTGGCCGCACCCAAAGTGAGATTTGGTAGGGTATGGGTATTGTTTTGAAAAACATTGATAGTATCCACGACCCCCGCGGACTGACTGGCAGTGCTGAAATTTGTTGAACGGTAGTCAAATCCCACCTGAAACGTATGCTTGATGGATCCGGTATATACATTGTCGCCGATAAGATCAAACTGTAGTACACTGTTTTTGTCCTCCCGGGTGGAGGTGGAGTAACTTCTCTGCAGAATATTATACTTTGTTATTCCGTTTTCAGTGATAGCATCTTCCAGACCGGCACCCTTGTCATTCAAGTGTAGGGAAGAGCTATAGAAAGCTCCCTTTAAGGTGAGTTTGTCATTCAGTCTGCGGTCCAGTCTAATTGCAAAGGTGGTGTTTTCTGTAATGGAACGGTCATTTTTGAAACCGAGAAATTGGGAATGTGGAAGGTCATAAATCGCATTTACGTCATTTTCGGCCAAATTTACCGTTCCGAGGTCTGGAGTTCTCGAGTCGAAATAATGGTCCAGTTCCAGGGTGATTTCGGTTTTCTCGTCCAAAATCCATTGGAAGGAAGGATTGAAATAAAAACTTTCCTTGCCGATCAGGGCGCGATAACTGTCGGCTCTTTCCAAGGAACCGTTCAGACGAAAGGCCAATGTTTTTTCCTTGTTCAAGGGGCCATATACATCAAAAGTGGGTCTTATTTCACCATGGCTGCCGCCTCGCAGGCTCACTTCTCCACCGTAGGTATATTTTGGGGTTTTGGTTACTATGTTTATTACACCACCCGGACTTCCCAGGTCGGTTGCTACACCTTGGGTTATGGAAGCGGCACCTTTCAAAACCTGAATGTTATCCACGCCCTGCATATCCGTTAGAATTCCCACTCCTCTAAAGTCGGAATGGATACGGACCCCATTTTTTAAGATGGGAATGCCACGGAAACCCCGGGACGACATACTTTCCCGCTTATTGCCGTAGGTGGCAAAGGTGTACACCCCCGGTACGTTTTTGGTGGCTTCGGAAATAGTTAGCGCCCCTTGGTCCTCGATCAATTTACTGGAAAGTACGGAGATGCTCTGTATTTGTTCATAGGGTTTTAGCGGTAACCGGGTAATGGACTCTATTTTGTCCGGGTGGTCATTTCGGTTCCCAAAAACCTCTACCTGTTGCAGTTCATTGTCGTGGGCCAGCTGGAAATTTATCCCTGCCCTAATAGGCTGATCGGCGTTTAGATCGATGGTCACCGGCTTAAAGCCCACCGCACTCGCAGTAAGTTGCCATTGTCCATAGGGAACTTGTCCAATTGTATATTTTCCTGCGCCATCGGCATCCGCGCCCATTCTGAGTTCCAGTATGTACACACTTGCAAAAGGGATTGGTTGATTATCAGTATCGGTTATAGTACCGGATATAGTTGTCATGTCCTGCGCAAAGAGTATCTGTGCGCAGATTACGAAAAGGAGGGTTGTGATGAATTTCATTGGAGTCGTTATTCTTATTTAGATTGAATATGAATTAGGCGCAAATGTATTTTGAAAAATCCGATATTTAAAGCACTTTTTGTTCTTTTTTAAGATTGGATCATAAAATGTTGATAATGAAGTTTATTGGGCAATAGGCGTGAGGTAATCAATGGACTTTTCTTACCTGCCAAACTGAAGGGGTGGCCTGAAATATTTCCTGTGCCTTCAAACAATCGTTCCAGGGGCCGATCCAATTCATTCTTTACACCACAACTTTAAGCCTTTTGTCCTTTTGCCCCACCCTTCGTCCTTTTATCCAATATTTCGTCCATATTCCATAAACTCTGGGTATTTTTGGGGGCTTTAGATATGAAACAGTGTCCTTATGACTGGAATCCTCGAAAAGTATATTCCACAAGCATCCGTCCAGCCGGTGATTGAATTGATAAAATCGCATAAAGTCCATCTTAAGATCGTAAATGAAAGGGTTACCAGACATGGGGATTATCGCAAAATGGCCAATGGGCAACACCGAATAACGGTTAATTCAACCTTGAATAAATATCGATTCCTGATCACCCTGGTCCACGAAATAGCCCATTTGGACGCATTTATGAAATATGGGACAACCATAAAACCCCATGGCCCTGAGTGGAAGCATACCTTTCAAATATTAATGCTGCCTTTTTTGCGTCCTGAGGTTTTCCCCGGCCAGCTCCTTCCCTTGTTGGCACGGCATTTTAAAAACCCCAAGGCCTCCAGCGACACCGATGCGAAACTGGCCCTGGCTTTAAAGCAATTCGATCCGGAGAACGATAAAAATTATATCTTTGAAATCCCTTTGGGAGCCCACTTCAGGCTGTACAACGGTAGGATTTTCAAGAGGGGAAGGCAGCGCGTCAAGCGTTTTGAATGTGTTGAGGTGGCAACGGGAAAAGTCTATCTGTTCAATCCGAATGCCGAGGTCGAATTTTTGAAATGAGAACACCAAAAAGGAACTTGATGCAAAACCAAAATCAGTAAAGAATAAATTATGGACAGGAATTATTACGCAGTAATTATGGCCGGCGGCATAGGGTCGCGGTTTTGGCCCATCAGCACCCAGGAATTCCCAAAACAGTTTCACGATATGTTGGGAACGGGCCAGACCCTTCTTCAAAAGACATTCTCGAGGCTCAACAAACTCATTCCATCAGAAAATATATACATACTCACAAACGAGCGCTATTTGGATATCACCCTAAAACAGTTGCCTCTAATTTCTGAAAATCAAGTGGTACTGGAACCTGCGATGCGCAATACCGCACCCTGTATTCTTTTGGCTGCCCTTAAGATCCAAAAGGAAAATCCGAATGCACTTATGTTGGTTGCCCCCAGCGACCATTGGATTGAGGATGAAACCGCTTTTTCAGAGGATCTCCAAACCTGTTTTGACCATGCCCAAAAAGATGGGATATTGATGACTCTGGGAATAGTGCCCACTTTTCCGAATACCGGTTATGGCTATATTGAAAGCGATGCTAAAAACGTGGAATCGATAAGCAAGGTAACCCAGTTCAGGGAAAAACCGGACTATGAAACCGCAAAGCATTTTATTGCCAGCGGTAATTTTGTGTGGAATGCCGGGATTTTTATCTGGAGTGCAAAGGCCATTCTCGATTCTTTTGAAAAACATCTACCTGAAATGTATACTTTGTTTTTAGAGGGCCTGGATGTCCTTAATACTCTTGGGGAAGCTGCATTCATATCTGGGAATTATCCCAGAGCCGAAAATATATCCATCGATTACGGTATCCTGGAACAGGCGAAAAATGTGTACGTAAAAAAAGCCACGTTCGACTGGAATGATCTGGGGACCTGGGGCGCGCTCTATGACAAATTATCCAAGGACGAAAATAACAATACCGTCGTGCATGCAGATACCTTATTGGAGGATTCCGAAAACAATATGATCTTTACTACAGATAAAAAACTGGTGGTATTGGATGGGATATCAGACTATATAGTGGTGGACAAAGAGGATGTCCTGCTGGTTTTCCCCAAAACCAAAGAACAGGAAATCAAGGCCCTGTTACAGGAGGTTGCCGATAAATATGGAAATAAATATCTGTAAATGGATGACTTCGCCGAGAAAGGTTTAGTTGGGAATAACCGTGAAAGGAAACGGAATTTAAC
>CAYXDM010000133.1:0-6320 GCA_964463595.1 uncultured Aequorivita sp.
TTCCGATAAAACGGGAAGGCTATTTTATTTTTTAAGGCCCAGAATACTAAAGAACGGCTGAACAGTATAATTTGAATTCCCAACACCATCAAGGTTACGGCAGAGAGGGGATAGGCGGGAGACCGGATCAAGGACATGTTCAGATAGCCCGCAGAATCATTTAAAAGCTCTATAGGTTTTAGGAGTACCGTGATAAAAGTCAGCGCAAAAATTCCAAGTAGAATGCCGTGGAAATATTTTTCCAAGTTTTTTGCAAGGTTTTTATCCATGGTACCTATCCCTTTAGTTGGGAGGTTGCAATATAAAACTTAACATGAATATTCTTCATATTCCGGGAGGAAACTATTCTTTTTTGGTTAAATTGCGGGCGTTTACAATTTTAAACACTTTTATAGGCAAGAGGATGATGACACATTTTTTATATTTTGATGCAGGACTGGGAGCCATGTTGGTACAGGCAGCAGTGGCGGGAGCTGCGGGGTTTTTGCTTTTCTCAAAAGGGGTGATGTACAAGGTGAAATCCTTTTTTGGAATGATAAAGGAAGATCAGGATCCCTATGGTTCCATTGACATTAAGGAAGAAGACGCCGATATAGATGACAAAAAAGGATAAGGTACACCAGGCTTCGTTCAGGGATCCTTCCGGATATGTTTTTTACGATGGCAAGATTCTTCGCCGGGCCATCAACCCCATTTATTTTCCTCAATATCGCAAACTTAAGTCTAGCGGTTTTCTCAATAATCTTATTTCAAATGGATTGCTGATCCCTCATGAGGAGACCTCTGCTACGGCCGAAAACATTATAATTACCCCTGAGCCAATTCCCTTTATCACAAACCCTTATGAATGGAGCTTTGAGCAATATAAGCACGCAGCGCTCCACACCTTGAAAATACAAAAATATGCACTTTCCAAAGGGTTTATCCTGAAGGATGCTTCTGCTTATAACGTTACTTTTCACAGAGGGAAACCTATTTTTATTGATACCCTTTCTTTTGATTTCTATACAGAGGGAACACCGTGGCGTGCATATAAACAATTTATCACCCATTTTCTTGGGCCTTTGGTTTTGGCAAAATATCACGGCACCGATATTTTTAAGATGATGCAGACGCACATTGACGGGATACCCGTAAACCTTATTTCCTCTCTACTTCCCGCGCGCACCAAATTGAGTTCCGTCCTTTATCCGAACATCCATCTGTTGGCCAAAATGGAAAGTAAGCACAGTGTGGATTACAAAGCGGAAACCAAGATTGCGACACTTTCGAAAAAGAGCCAGAAGAACTTGTTGCAAAGTCTTTTTGATTATATAAAAAATCTGAAGCTTAAGGAAACCAGCGAATGGGGAGATTATTATTCAAAAACCAATTATGATGAAACTGCCTTTAAAGCCAAAAAGGAACTGATAAAACAATTGGTAAAACTTCTGAAGCCTCAGAAACTTATCGACATTGGCGGAAACGACGGTACTTTTGCCCGGACGGTTATCGACAGTGTGCCGCAAATCATCGTTACGGATATCGATGCCAATGCCGTTGGCCAAAATTACAGACGGCTTCAGGAAAACAAGGAAACAAATATGTTGCCCTTTGTGTGCGATGTGCTGCAGCCCGCCCCGGGCATAGGTTTTAACAATACCGAACGGGATTCGCTGATGGAAAGATTGTCTGCCTATAAACCAGACGTGACCATGGCGTTGGCCCTCATCCACCATATCACTCTTTCAGGGAATGTTCCCTTTGAAAAATCTGCAGAATTTTTTGCGTCCTTTTCGAAGACCTTAATAATTGAATTCCCCACTCGTGAAGATTCTTGGGTGGAATCCCTTCTGCTTCGGAAAAGAGAATTTATAAACCATTTTGATTTCTACAATGAAGATGGATTTGAGGCAGGCTATGCCCGATATTTCATCATTAAGCAAAAGCAGCCGGTAGAGGGTACCAAGCGTGTGCTCTATGTTTTTGAAAATAGAAACTAGTTTTTATATTATTTCTTCCCTTCGTTCTTTTGGGAATCGATTTTCTGCTTTGGTAAGTTACTATTTTTTTTAAAAGAACACCATCCGCAGGTGCCAGGACTTTAATGAGTTTGAAGCGCTCCACTTGCAACCTCCAAGGTGGTACACCTCTCTGGCGGGGCTTTGCGATGGGAATCTCACAAATTCCTTTTCAAGAGCTTTGGCATGGCCCAGACAACAATGGTAAGTTCACCGTCCGGCAGCTCTTAAGGAAGGAGGTGGCGGTTTTTCAGAGGGTGGTTTTGGCCGAGATCGGGCCGGAAGGGAGTGAGGGCCAGATAAAGCTTTAATCTTGTTTTTGCCACCATTCCATCCTGGAAATCACGCCTTCTTATTTTTGATTTTTCCTTTATCCCCTTCCGCAATAAAATGTATCTTTGCATCCCGTATAAACACTTCAGCAAAGGATCATGGACAGCACAAAATACATCTTCGTTACGGGCGGGGTGACATCATCATTAGGTAAGGGAATCATTGCTGCCTCACTTGCAAAATTGTTGCAGGCCAGGGGCTATAGGGTTACCATCCAAAAATTGGATCCCTATATTAATGTTGATCCGGGAACCTTGAATCCATATGAACATGGGGAATGTTACGTAACCGAGGATGGTGCCGAGACCGATCTTGATCTGGGGCATTACGAACGTTTCCTGAATGTGGATACTTCGCAGGCCAACAACGTAACCACCGGTCGAATATATCAAAGTGTAATAGAAAAGGAACGCCGAGGAGAGTTTTTGGGAAAAACCGTACAAGTGGTGCCCCATATTACCAATGAGATAAAGGAGCGCGTACAATTGCTTGGGAAATCGGGCGATTATGACATCATCCTTACAGAAATTGGCGGAACCGTTGGCGATATTGAATCCCTTCCCTACATTGAGGCCGTTAGACAAATGAAATGGGAAATGGGCGATGACAACGCCCTTGTGGTGCATCTTACCCTGGTGCCATTTCTTTCTGCCGCCGGGGAATTGAAAACCAAGCCTACCCAACATTCGGTCAAGACCCTGATGGAAAGTGGAATTCGTGCCGATATTTTGGTCTGCAGAACGGAGCACGAGCTTTCCAGGGATTTGAGAAGAAAACTCGCGCTTTTCTGTAATGTGAAAGAGGACGCTGTAATTCAATCCATAGATGCCTCGACAATCTACGATGTTCCAAATTTGATGCTTGAGGAGGGCCTGGACACGGTGACCCTTCGAAAGCTGAATCTCACCAATTACAAGGAGCCGGACCTGGAAAAGTGGAACAAATTTCTCAGCAGGCATAAGAACCCAAAAGGGGAAATAACTATCGGACTCATTGGAAAGTACGTGGAACTGCCGGACAGCTACAAATCTATTCTGGAATCCATTATCCATGCGGGTGCGGAAAATGAGGTTAGGGTAAATTTGGAATTTATCCATTCCGAACATATAAATGCAAAATCCATCGGGAAAAAACTTGCCAAGCTCGATGGTATTTTGGTCGCCCCCGGTTTTGGGGAAAGAGGGACCGATGGAAAAGTGGCGGCAGTGAGATATGCCCGGGAGAATAATTTGCCATTCCTGGGAATATGTTTGGGAATGCAAATGGCAGTGATTGAATTCGCGCGCAATGTGCTTAAATTAAAAGAGGCCAACAGTACCGAAATGGATTCCCAAACCCCAGATCCCGTGATAAATATCATGGAGGATCAGAAAAATATTACGGATATGGGAGGGACGATGCGATTGGGCTCTTGGAAATGCGACTTGAAAAAAGGAACCCTGGCCCACAAAATTTATGGGACAGATTCCATTGCAGAGCGTCATAGGCACCGATACGAACTCAACAATGAATACCGTGAACAATTGGAGGCAGCCGGTATGGTGGCCAGTGGGATCAATCCAGACACGGGATTGGTGGAAATTATTGAAATTCCCGATCACCCCTGGTTTATGGGCGTGCAATACCATCCAGAATATAAGAGTACCGTAGCCAGTCCCCATCCTCTTTTTGTTGCATTTGTAAATGCGGTGCATAAGCATTCATTAAAAAAGTAAGACAATTTGGCGCAACCCCAAAAAAGGCGGGATTGTTGCATGTAGTGCCGATTATTCCAATAATTATTGGAATTCAACAGAAATAGAAAGATTCAAAATACAGGACCAGAATTTCCGGAAATCAATTCGGAATTTACTTTAAAATCGCACAGATCCGCGACTGAATATGGAACAGAAAAAATTCGACATTAACTCTTTTCTTGGATTTATATTAATAGGAGGCATCCTTATCTGGATGCTTTATTTGAACCAACCCACTGAGGAAGAACTTCAGGAAAGAGCGAGAACCGAGGCCGCAGCCAAGGAAAGGGATGCCAAAAAAGAAGAGCCTTCAGATATAACCTTGGCCAATGCCATATTGGATTCTTCCGGCACCAATAACTCCAGTGATTCGCTTGCTCTTGAACAATTGAAAAACAAGTTGGGTTCCTTCGCCTATTCGGGTACCCTTCCGTCGGCAGAGGATGCCGTAACCGTCTTCGAAAATGATGTGCTTCGGCTAAAAGTGAGCAATAAGGGTGGCTATATTTCCGAGGCGCTTTTAAAGAATTTTACCAAATATGATTCGGTCCCTATCTACTTGATAAAAAATGGGAATGCGGCCCTTAACCTTCAGTTTTCTTCTGAAAATAGAATTCTGAATACCGAAGAGCTTTATTTCGAGCCTACTCTTAACCGGAATGGCGAGGATCAAGTGCTTTCCATGAAGCTCAAGACCTCTGGGAATGCCTTTATTGAATTCAGATATACGCTGCATCCCGGGGAATATATGATGGATTTCAGCATTAACAGCCAAGGTTTGGACGGGATATTAAATACCTCCCAACCTATGTATCTTGATTGGCGGCTGAAGGGTTATAGACATGCAAAGAGTATTTCCTATGAAAACCGTTATACGCGGCTGACATACGAATATGAGAACGGTAAGCATTCCAAACTCTCGCCCTCAGGAACCGACAAGGAAGTGGAAAAGGATGTTACCTGGATGAACTTCCGCCAGCATTTCTTCAGCTCCATGCTGCTCACGGATACCCCTTTCAAGGAGGTGGTCCTCCAGTCTGAAGATCTGGTGCATGATGAAGAGGTAGATACGGTTTTTACCAAACAGTACGATGCCCGAATGCTACTGGAACCCAGAAATGGAGCCCTGTCCTACAACATGAATATGTACTACGGTCCTTCGGATTACCAGATTTTCAAAAAGTACGGCCGCAATTTGGACGAGGCAATGCCGTTGGGCTGGGGAATCTTCGGAATGATAAATAAATATATTATCATCCCACTTTTTGCGTTCCTGACAGACTTTTTACCGGCTGGGATTGCAATCATTGTGCTCACGATCCTGATAAAACTTCTACTGTCGCCAGTTCAATACAAACAGTATTTGGCGCAGGCAAAAATGAAGGTCCTCAAGCCCGAGATGGATGCCATCAGGGAAAAGTATAAGGACAATAAGCTGAAAATCCAGCAGGAAACGATGAAGTTGCAAACCTCGGCCGGAGCGAGCCCGTTAAAGGGCTGTCTGCCGGCATTGTTGCAGATCCCGGTGTTTTATGCCCTGTTCACCTTTTTCCCTTCGGCTTTTGACCTACGCCAGAAAAGTTTTCTTTGGGCCGATGACCTTTCCAGTTATGACACCATAGCGGAATTGCCCTTTCACATTCCATTTTATGGAGATCACGTTAGTTTGTTCCCAATTCTCGCCTCCATCGCCATTTTCGTTTATATGATGATGACAACGGCACAGACCATGCAACAGCAACAACAACCGGGAATGCCGAACATGAAATTCCTGATGTATCTATCGCCCTTATTTATGTTGGTGTTTTTCAATAACTACGCAAGTGGACTGTCCTTGTATTATTTTATTTCCAACCTGATTACTATCGGAATTATGTTGGTCATCAAAAATTTCATCATCGACGAGGAGAAAATACATGCTAAAATCCAAGTGAAAAAGGCCCAGCCCAGGAAGCAGAGCAAGTTCCAAAGAAAAATGGCGGAAATGATGGAGCAGGCCGAGCAACAAAAGAGAGCTGCAAAAAAATAGATCCAGCTCCTACTTTTGGTATTTTCCCATATATTATAGATCAATACGCCTTTGCCGAAAAAAATAGAAACTGGATTTCTTCGTTTAATTGGGGAATATGTCGTTTTTAATTTTTAAGAAAATGAAACTATATGGCGTTGCTTTTCTCGTGATATAGGTCTAATTAGGGGTTGATGGTTTTTGACAGATGGAAATTAATAAAAGGGATGAATAAGGTAAAAC
>CAYXDM010000134.1:0-6095 GCA_964463595.1 uncultured Aequorivita sp.
ACTCATAATTCATAACTCATAACTCATAACTCAAAACTCAAAACTCGCACAAACATCCCATTAAATCGCTACCGCTCCTTTAATACTCGGGTGTGGATGGTAATCCACAAGCGTGAAATCATCATAGGTAAAATCGGAAATATCCTTAATTCCTGGATTGAGAAGTATTTTGGGCAAAGATCTCGGTTCCCGTGATAATTGAAGATTTACCTGTTCATAATGGTTGCTGTAAATATGCGCATCGCCAAAGGTATGGACAAAATCTCCGGGTTTATACCCACAGACCTGCGCCATCATCATGGTCAACAGGGCATACGAAGCAATATTGAAAGGAACGCCCAGGAAAATATCCGCACTCCGTTGGTACAATTGGCATGACAGTTTGCGGGTGTCATCGCCCTCAGTTGCGGGGCTAACATAGAACTGAAAAAAGGCATGGCAGGGGGGGAGTGCCGCTTTTCCGGCAGCCACATTTTCGGCAAAGGGTTTGGAAGTATCGGGCAATACGCTTGGGTTCCATGCGCTGACCAACATCCTTCGGCTGTCCGGATTTGTTTTGAGGGTATGGATGATTTCGGAAATCTGATCGATTTCCTCACTGTTCCAGTTTCGCCATTGGTGCCCATAAATGGGACCTAGATCTCCGTTTTCGTCGGCCCATTCGTTCCAGATCCGCACCCCGTTTTCCTGTAGGTATTTAATATTGGTGTCACCCTTTAAAAACCATAGCAATTCATGGACAATGGATTTGAGGTGAAGTTTTTTGGTCGTGACCATGGGGAAACCCTCGCCGAGGTCAAAACGCATCTGATATCCAAAAACGCTTTTGGTCCCCGTGCCGGTCCGGTCCTGTTTCTCGGTTCCGTTTTCCAGCACGTGCTTAAGAAGGTCGTGATATTGCTTCATGTTATTCTGTTTCTTTTAAAAGTTCCTAAAATAAGGAATTGAATCCATGGGAACGAAGATAAGGCGCCCATTATTTCAAAAGTTATCAACGAAATAGGTTTTATCCGATGATCATTCCCGCAATAGTAGCCGAAATAAGGGATGCGATCGATCCCCCGATCAAGGCTTTCATTCCAAATCTTGAAAGCGTTTTCCGCTGCCCGGGGGCCAAGGAGCCGATGCCGCCAATCTGTATGCCGATGGAGGCGAAATTGGCAAACCCGCAGAGCATGTAGGTGGCCATTATCACGCTTTTCTCATAAGTGAGATGCATGGCATTGGCAGTATCCTTTAGTTCTGCCAATTGGATATAACCCACAAATTCGCTTGCGACCAGTTTTATGCCCAGGAGTTGGCCCATCATCATCATATCTTCCTTGGCAACTCCAATCAGCCACATTAACGGGGCGAAAATGGTACCGAGAATGGCCTCCAATGAAAGGCTGTCGTATGCCGAGTTTGCTGCCACCCAGGCATTGATGGAAGTAATTCCGCCAACCCATCCCAGAATCCCGTTCATCATGGCGATAAAGGCCACAAACACTAAAAGCATGGCACCCACGTTTACGGCAAGTTTAAGACCTTCAGTAGTACCGTTGGCGATGGCATCCAAAATGTTTGACCCAATTTTTTCCGAAGAAACCTCTACGTCTGTATTTACGGGTTCCGTTTGGGGAAAAAGAATCTTGGAAATAACTATGGCCCCAGGTGCCGCCATGACCGAGGCTGCCAACAGATGCTTTGCGAACACCAATCGAAGGGCGGGATCATCGCCTCCAAGAAAGCCGATATAGGCCGCAAGGACCGCACCTGCCAAGGTTGCCATTCCGCCGATCATTACCAGGAGGATTTCGCTTTTGTTCATCCTTTCAAGATAGGCCTTGATAAGCAGGGGCGCTTCCGTTTGTCCCAAAAATATATTCCCGGCCACGCTCAAACTTTCGGGGCCGGAGATATTCAGCAGTTTGGAAAGAAGCCATCCCATTCCCCTCACCAAAACCTGGATGATCCCAAAATAAAAAAGCACGGAGGTCAAGGCCGAGAAAAAGATGATGGTGGGCAATACCTGAAAGGCAAAAATAAACCCAAAGGAATTTACGTCCAACATTCCGCCGAAAAGGAATTCACTGCCGGCACGGGTATATTCGAGTACATTGACAAAAAGTTGTCCCACGGCCTCAAAACTGTTTTTTATAAAATCGACCTTTAATACCCCAATGGCAATCACCAATTGAAAGAACAGGCCTATTCCCACGGTTTTCCAGCGTATAGCTCTCCGGTTTGAACTGAACAGGAAGGCTATAAAGACGAGGGAAACCATACCGAGTATTCCACGCCAAAGACTTTGCGTTGAAAAACCTTGATTTGGAACCATTTCGAAAGTTTCCGCCATGGGAATTGTTTCCGTCTTGGCTTCGGAAACCCTTAAATTGTAGTTGAACTTCCCCTCAGTGAGACTCAAAATACTGTCCGTTAACTGTGATATCCGAAACCTCCTTATGGTATCATTCGGTGGGTTTGAAAATAATACCAGTAAATTATTTTGAAAGATATAGTCTCCAGTGGATTTGAGGCTGTCGTTTGCGCTTAATTGGAGTTCGAAGCTTCCGTTCTCGAGTTTAAGATAATCTTTATCAGGATCGATATTGATGGCCAAGGCTCCTGTTTTATCCTTGCTCTCCGTAAATTCCCATTTCTTTTCAATGCTTTGCCCAAAAATATTTCCAAAGAAGAAAAGGGAAAAGGCTACAAGTATAATTTTATGCATAAATAATCCTCTAAATGCGTTGTTTAAAAAACTTACTTCCGTATAGATTAAGCCAGAAATATAGGATAACAGGTTTATTGTCTTTTGGAGATTTCATCCCTTACCCGGGCCGCCAACTCGTAATTTTCCTTTTTTACGGCCTCATCCAACATTTTATTGAGTTCCTTTACGCTCAGCCTACTGTAATCTTCCCTCACCGGTCTTGCCGATTCCCCCATCACCAAATCCTCAATTCCCGTTTCTTCATCCTTTGATTCGGGATCTGGGGATGGGGGTGTCTTCAGATGTATCCCTGCCTTGTCCAGGATATTTTTATAGGTAAATATGGGGGCATTAAATCGAAGTGCCAAGGCTATGGCATCACTGGTCCTGGCATCGATGATCTCTTCAATTTTGTCCCTTTCGCAAATAATGCTGGAATAAAATACCCCATCGACCAATTTATGGATAATAACCTGCTTGATCGCTATGTTGAACCGGTTGGCAAAATTCCTGAACAGATCGTGGGTTAGCGGGCGCGGGGGCTTAATGTCTTTTTCCATGGCTATCGCAATGGACTGGGCCTCAAAGGCACCTATCACTATGGGAAGCGTGCGTTCGCCATCCACTTCATTAAGGATAAGGGCATAGGCACCGTTTTGCGTCTGGCTATATGAAATTCCTTTTATGGTAAGCTTTATTAAACTCATTTTTTAAATAATCAGGATCACGAACCTTGGATAGTTCTAGATATTTTTGGTGGCCCTGGTTTTTAACCTGGGAACCTCGAATTATATTGACCGAATATAAAAATATAAAAAAAAGCTGTTTAAACCAGGATGTTTCCTTCTTTAAACAGCCTTTATCGACGCACAAATTAATAAAAAATTATTCTGACTTCGAAACTATTTATGTTATTTGCTAAAAGTAACGCCGCTACCTCGATTTTTAGCGGTTTGGATCTTAATAAAAAAAAATTCAATCCTTTTCAGGCATAACTATGCGTATTCTTGTCCTGCAAATCTGGCCAAATATCAGTAAACCAAACTAAACTTACCGGAAAACAATATTTTCTATTTTTTTGATAGTTCCAGTAAATTTATTTTAGTCCTACGTCCTACGTCCTACGTCCTACGTCCTACGTCTTACATCCATAAGTCTTAGGTCGGAGACCTTAATTATTTTGCGCCTTGAATTCCTTTAATCTTTCCGTCAGCTTTGGTACTATTTCAAAGGCATCACCAACCATTCCATAGTCGGCCGACTTAAAGAAGGGCGCTTCGGGATCATTGTTGATAACCACTTTCACCTTTGAGGCGTTGATACCGGCCAAATGCTGGATGGCGCCCGAAATACCTATGGCGATGTACAGGTTGGAAGCCACGGGTTTTCCCGTCTGCCCTACGTGTTCACTGTGGGGCCGCCAGCCCAGATCGCTTACTGGTTTTGAACAGGCTGTGGCCGCACCCAAGGTCTTTGCAAGTTCCTCGAGCATTTCCCAATTTTCCGGACCCTTAAGGCCACGTCCTCCCGATACCACTATTTCGGCATCGGCAATGGTCACCTGATCTGTGGCCTTGTCAACGGAAACAATCTCCATATCGAAATCATGGGAATCGAGATCGGGAGAAAATGCCTCGGAAGTCATGGAGGTTTCATTTTCCTTTAGTCCATACGAGTTTTTCCCAAGACCCATTATTTTTATATCTGTATTGATCTCCGTATGGGCAAAAGCTTTGTTTGTGAAAACACTGTGTTTTACCTTAAATGGAGAGGTGCTCTCCGGAAGGGCAACAACGTTGGGAACAAAACCGGCATTTAAATCGACCGCTAGGGTGGGGGCCAGGAACTTGCTGTTGGCGCTGGAGGTTAGCACGATTACCTGGGCGCCTTCTTTCCTCGCTGCCTGCGCAAGGGCATCCGCATAGGCTTCCCCATTGAATTTGGATAATTTGTCATTGGAAATCTCCAGGGTTTTGGAGGCACCATACTTCGCCAATTCGGAACTGTTGTCGGCATTTATGGTCACCGCGGTTACGGTTGTTCCAAGCTGGTCCGCTATCCCTTTAGCGAAGGAAACTGCTTCCAGGGCAATCTTTTTGATTCTCCCTTCCTCTGATTCTGTATATACTAGAACTGACATGTTTTTTAATTATTAATTATGGATTATGGATAATGGATTATGGATTATGGGTATGGAATACTGACCATTAGATGACCTTGGCTTCGTTGTGCAGCAGATCGATGAGTTCGTCAACGCTGTCCACCAGTTTCACCGGCCCTTTGGGAGCCGGTTTTTCAAAGCCTACTGTGGCGGTTTCGGCATGGGTTTCTATAGGTTCCTTAACGTGCAACGGCTTGGTGCGGGCCTGCATAATCCCGCGCATGTTCGGAATGCGGAGGTCGCTTTCCTCTACAATTCCTTTTTGCCCGCCAATAACGAGGGGAAGAGTGGTTTTCAATGTTTCCTTTCCACCATCTATTTCCCGGATGGCGGTGGCATTGTTGCCATCAATTTCCAGACCGATGCAGGTGTTGACGAAATTGTTGCCGGTGAGCTTGGCCAACATTCCGGGAACCATTCCACCGTTGTAGTCTATGGATTCGCGCCCCGCAATTACAAGGTCGTACCCACCTTCTTTTACCACCTTGGCAAGTTGTTTCGCCACCGAAAAACCATCGGTGGCGGGGGTGTTTATTCTTATGGCTTCATCAGCACCTATTGCCAGTGCTTTTCTTAGGGTAGGTTCGGTTTCCGGACCACCTACATTGATCACATGTACGGTAGCACCTTGTTTTTCCTTGAACCACATGGCACGGGTCAATCCGAATTCATCATTGGGATTTATTACAAATTGAACCCCACCTGTATCAAATTTGGTGTCGCCTTCAGTGAAATTTATTTTTGAGGTCGTGTCCGGAACATGACTAATACACACTAATATTTTCATATTTAGACTGCGCTCGAAATCTTCGAGTCTTATTTTTTGGATTAAACAAAAATTGAAAAATTTTAGGGCTGAATTTTACATAAAAAATGAAAAATCGCTCCGTGGGCGAAGTTAAGCATATTTTATTTTTTATCGGGCATTTGGAGGTTAGATGTTAGATGTGGGACCTGAGAGGTGAGGGCCAAATTTGTTGGATATGGGTTGCGACTACCATCAATTATCAGTAATCGCAACCCTCCTTACTTTCAACTAACTACCTTAAACTAGTAAACCTCCACTTACTGGCACTTTCAATTCTCTTTTGTGTTATAGCTCAAGAGAGAGGTTGCTTTTTCTACAATTGAAAATCCCTATGAGGACAATACCCAAGCCGAACTGTTATAAATAGCGATTTTTTGTTTGATTATCATAATTTTTTGAAAATTTGTGTTATATTCACCCCCTCAACTGGA
>CAYXDM010000135.1:0-6066 GCA_964463595.1 uncultured Aequorivita sp.
CCGGCATATTTGCCAATATACAGACCATCTACCCGCAAATAAATTTTTCGGCCTGGTTCAAACTTAGTATATAGATCGGTGGCATTCACGGAAATAACAACACCGGCGGTTGGGTTTTCAGGAGCATCCTGAATGAAAATCTGTTTGTAGATATTTCCTGATTCATCGCTGGAGCTTACATATCCCTCCAGGTACATTTCGTTATCGGAACCATCCCCAGTCTCAATTCTCACGGGCTCAAATCCATCGTACATGGCCTTAACGGAGGCAATGTCGGTATTGACGTTTACGTTGGGTTCTTCCACATTAATTTCCGGTATATTAAAATCATCATCCTGTACACAGGAGGTGGCGAACAATCCTAAGATAAATAGGAAGCTTAGAAATTTAATATTTTTTAATTTTTTCATCTGTAGATAATATTAGTTTTTTGGATGTTAAAGCGGCCGTTTTTATGTGCAATTATCAGGCCTTTCATCATTTATAAAATTAAACTTTTCTTTTATTAAAATCGAACGTAAACATTTAGGTAATAATTTGCTCCGTACCCGTACCAGTATTTTGGCCCAAAAACACGAGTGTCATTGGAAGCATCATTGGACAAGGTTCGGTAGTTGGCATTTCTTCCCTGCTCAAACCCACCTGTTTTATATTCCTTATCGAAGATATTACTAACGCTGGCAAAAAATCCAATATAATAGTCCTTAATCCTCCAGGATTTTCCCCCTACAACATTTACCAGCATGTAATCATCAAATTTTTCCTGCTTCAACAAGGTTCGTGCGGCCTGGGGATCGTAGTCATTAAAAGGAATACCGTCACTGTCCATATAGAAGTTTTTTGTTCTGGCCAGTGGGGACACATCCAAATAAGCATTGTTGAAATAATTTACCGAAGCGCCAAACCACCAGTAGGCAGGATCACGATATTCAAACCCGATCTGGTAGGCCTGTTGGGGGCCACCGGCTACTTTATATCCTTCCAAGTAGGATTTTCCATAATCAACCGAGGTTATTCTTTCATTGGTTCCCTGATATACATCCCCTCCAAAATCGGATGTGATATATAGATTTGGATTGTTATCATAGGTATTTTGACCAAATGCAGCAGCGCCTCTCAACTTTATAGTGGGAGTGACCTGGGCTTCGATGCCAAGTTCCCCACCCACGTTTTTCTTATCCACATCGGTGAGTACTTCCTGGACAAAAGCCGTAGTGGAGCTCCTTCCCTGCACCGAAATTCCATCGCCATAAAAGAATGAGATTTCTGAAGCATCCTGTAATAATGAATAATATCCAGTCAATCTAGCCTTGATAAAAGGAGAACGGAAAATATAGCTACCATCGATATTCATTGTTTTCTCTTCCGTCAATCCATTTACCACTGCATTGGACTGTCGTGAATTGGAAAAGGAGTTTCGCAATGAAGGGGCATCAGTAAAGTAAGCACCGTTGATTTCCAAAGCGTGTCGTCCTGTTATTTTATAGGTAGCACCCACTTTTGCGCCATAGGTTGTAAAATCCAATTTCTCACTTTTACCATATGAATCATTGCCATTGGCAAAAAGACCATTTCTGTACAACCCATTTCGTTGATAGGTTGTTTTCCCGGCCTTTGCGGCCACGTAGAAATCCACTGCGGCATAGGCAAACTGTGCTTGAGCAAATCCTCCGTATTCCGTAGCATCAAATTCGTAATTGTATTTAAACTCGTCACCTTTCCCCACAATTCTATCTGGATTTTCCAGGTCATTTTGACCAGCATCCCCGAAGTTAAATGTATCTATGTCCAAATACCCATTTCCGCCCAATAAATCCAGCATATACGCATAGTTGTGGGAGTTTAGGTTCCTGTAATTAAGAGCTGCGGTAAAGGCAATACGATCGTTCAACTGGGCATTCAAAATTGTGTTTGCCATCAATTGGCTGTCGTCATTTCGGTCTTCATATAAATAATATCGAGACGTGCCCCCGTAAAAAATATTGGTTTCATAGATATCCTGCCAATCGATCTGCCCATCGTTCACGAAAGAAGAATACGCTCTGTAAGCACCTTCGTAATTGGGTCCATTTGGATCTGCCAGATAGTAACTTGGCAGTTTTTGGTAATAGGAGGGGTCTGGGTTTGGGGCGTTGTCATAACCCAATCTGCTGTTTCCAATCTTCCCAAATTGATACCCAATGTTTGTGTTCAAATCCACTTTGTCATTTATATCCCAATAGTGGTTCAGCATAATAACGGGCTCTTCCACTTCTTTTATCCGGGAGTTTCGCATTTCCCCATCTTGGTTTCCCCAGTATGAATTGTACCGAGTTCCCTTTAGATCATACACTTCTTGGGTATTTGGAGAGGATTTTCCCCTTCTGTTGGGCGTGTAAAAGGCCGTAAGGTTTATGCTGTGGTTTTCATTCAATTTTCTTTCCACGGAAGCAAAAAAGGAATTGGAGTCATATAAGGTCCCTTCATTATATCCCTCATCGGCAAAACGTCTGGACACCAAAACCGAATATGCCCAACCATTGGGCATAAGGCCACTGTTATATGAACCCATAACGCGGCCACGGTAGCTGCGATTTCCGGCGGCCAAGGAAATTCTACCGCCCTTTCGGTATTGGGAGGCGCGCATAATAATGTTGGTGGTTCCCGCAAGATCTCCAAAATTGTACTCATTTGCCGTAATTCCCATGGAGAACATCTGATTTCGCTGAACGTCGTTCAGGCCTCCCCAATTGCTCCATTGGGGCCGACCGTCATAGAGTTTGTTCATCTCCAACCCGTTAATCAACACCTTGCCATTCTGGGCATCATATCCCCGAGGGCGGAAGAAGGTGGCGCTAAAATCATACGAGGCAGCGTTCAGGAAGACGTCCTTGGAAGCCTGAAGCAGTCCGGATACATTGTAGGATGTGCCATCGTCGTCGTCCAGTTGATCGTCGGACAGGCTTATCACCCCTATCTGTGATTCCACCTCGGCCATATCGACGACCATTAACACGGTAACCTCTGTGCTCTCGCCCTGGATAATGGTTATCGGCATTCGCTGGGAAACATATCCGGTCTTGGAAAGTAAAAGAATTTGTTCGCCTTCCGGCAATCCTAATCCTGAAATGGTGAATACACCTTCCCCATCGGTAAGGGCATTAAAATCACTACCCTGAAGATTGACCTCTATTCCGGGAATGGGTTCGCTGGAATAAGTGTCTAGCACCTTTCCTGTTACAGCAGTATTCTGTGCAACAGCGGTAAAACTGGCCAAAAATACCGTGCAAATAATTAAAATGAATTTGTTCATTCTCTTGGTAAAAATTTATATGATAAATTTGCTTAAAATTATGGGGCAAAACTACATTTTTTAAATGAAAGAAGTACTTTTGAACCCAATTTTGTCGCCCTGTTCTATTCAATTTTTTAACCGCTTCACCATGAAATTTACCCACCTGTCATTTTTCCTGATTGTATTTTCAAGCTGCTTTTCCTATGGACAACAACAACAAAAGCAATATCTCATAAACACAGTGGCGTTTTACAATGTGGAAAATCTTTTTGATTACGACGACGACCCCTTGACCTTTGACGAGGAATGGACCCCGGAAGGGAAAAACGCCTGGACCAAGGAAATCTACGAGGATAAACTTTCAAAATTGGCAAGGGTGATTTCAGAAATCGGAGCAGATATTACAGGAACTTCCCCAGCCATAATTGGCGTGAGTGAAGTGGAAAATCGAAGAGTTTTGGAAGATTTGATAAACGAGGATCCCTTGGTGGGCCAGGATTATGGCATTGTGCACGTAGAGAGTCCCGACCGGCGCGGCATTGATGTCGGTCTTCTTTACAAAAAGAAATTGTTTACGCCCACGGGTTACAAGGCCCATGAACTGGCCCTCTATGACAGCCAGGATCGCAGCAAACGTATTTATACCCGCGATCAATTATTGGTAAGCGGAATGTTGGATGGTGAGAAGATACACCTAATAGTAAACCATTGGCCATCGCGGTCAGGAGGGGAGGAGCGAAGCAGACCCAACCGAATGAAAGCGGCAGAGCTCAATAAAAGAATAATGGACTCTTTGTTTAGTGTCGATCCCTATGCCAAAATTATTACCATGGGAGATTTCAATGACGATCCGGCAAGCCCAAGTATTAAGAAGATTATTAAAACCAAATCCGATCGTGACGATATGGAAATCAAGGAATTTTTCAACCCCATGGAGGAGATGCACAAAAAGGGGATGGGCACCTTGGCATATCGTGATGCCTGGAATCTTTTTGATCAAATTATCATTTCATCAGAATTGACGAAAAAGGATTATTCTTCCTACCGATTCTATAAAGCTGGTATCTTCAACAAAAAGTATTTACAGACTCCACGCGGACAGTACAAGGGTTATCCGTATAGAAGTTTTGTCAATGGCTATACCGGAGGATATAGCGACCACTTCCCGGTATTTATTTACCTCATAAAGGAAAAGTAAAGTGATCGATGAAATTTCCCCGTATCAGTAAAAGAAAAGAGGTGCCCTATAAAGCACCTCTTTTTTTATGGATTGAAAGTTATAAATTTAAAACCACTGGTTCCAAGGGATCCTACTGAGCATAAGGACTAGGGCAATGGCATAGAAAATAGATAGCGTCTTGAATTTTTTGTGCGAAAGTAATTTGCTCTTATGCTTTGAATAACCGATTGTTATGAAAACGGCCGTCAATATCATCACAAATGGGTGTTCTACGGCGAAGAGTCTAAACTGTGAGTTTTTCATTACCTCCCCCATTCCAATATTTGTGATATTTTGCAATCCTAAAGGAGACACGAAATACAATATCAACCCGATAAGGACCTGAATATGGGTTACGATTAAGGCAAAGAGTGAAATTCTGAAATCCTTGGCTCCATATTCTCTTTTTGAAAAGAAACCGGCAAGAGCGTTGAACGTAGCGAGCAGGACTATCAGCAAAACCAAATAAGCCCAATAGGAATGGATAAGTTCAATAGTTGTATACATTGCGAATTGATTTTTGAAATTTCCCAAAGATAGGTCTTTTAAAAAAACCGCGCTACAGTTTGTTGCATTTCATATATAGGAAAATTTTCAATAAAAATTAAGTTATGGGAAGATTTGCATATACCTCTTGTCTTTGGCAATGGCCCTTATGAGAAAATAAAAACCCCTTCCTTTTCGATTAAAGGAAGGGGTTGTGCAATTCAGGTTTTGGTTATTTTTTATTTTTTAACCAACAGTTTGGATATACGGCCTCCCTCGGTATCTATTACCATCATATAGGAAGCTTTTGAAAGTTCTGAAACATCCAAGGTAAAATCCGAAGATACACCTGTGAGTTCCAGAGTTTTTATAAGCCTTCCCGAGAGATCATAAATTGAAATACTCTTCAATTGTTGTCCATCTATGGCAGCGATATTAAGTATTTCGCCCATCGGATTAGGATATAGTGAAATTTGGTTTGCAACCACATTTCCGTCAATATTCATTCTTTGTCCAGCCAGTGGGTTCACACAATTCATCCCGGCATCATTAATTGTCCAATTGAAGGCATTGATCAAGTTCTGTCTTGCAGCCTCGCCTGCACAATATTTACTCTTCCCACCGTGGAATTTTACGTTGCTTTTTAAGGAGAGGTTATTCCATCCATTCAGCAAGGCATCATAATTCTCTACTGAAAGTGTAACGCCATTGCACATGTTTGTCATATCGGTTACCTTGCTCACATCCCAATTGCCGAGGTTTTGGTCAAATTTCGTGGCGTTCGCAAAAGTAGAATTCATATTGGTCACTTTACTCACGTTCCAATTCCCAATGTCCTGGTTAAAGTTGATAGCGGTCCTAAACATATTTTTCATGTTTTTTACCTTGCCCACATTCCAAGCTCCCAGGTCTTTATTGAATCTGGTAGCTCCATTGAACATATCCTCCATCGTGGTCACCTTCGCTACATTCCAATTGCCTATTTCTTGATTGAATACAGATGCTGCACCAAACATCCCGTACATGTTGGTAACATTGGCCACATTCCAATTCCCAATGGGTTGATTGAATTTCCTGGCATACCCAA
>CAYXDM010000136.1:0-6027 GCA_964463595.1 uncultured Aequorivita sp.
CCATTCGTTTTCGTTGCTCACAGCGGTCCACGCAATATCTGCCGACTGGTGTGTGATATGGCTCACTTCAATATTTTCCACAGGATTGCATGGGGTAAATTCTGTACTGAACGAACCTGGTTCTGACCAATCGCTGTAATTAGAAGTGTTACAATCGGTTCGCAGGTAAAAATCATAAATAATGCCCTGTTCCAGGTCGCTCAACAAAAGTGTGTGGGAAGGGTTGTTGTAGGCATAGTCAATTTGAAAATTGGGGTTGCCTTCATCATTAGGATCAAATCCTTCAGGACCATAAGCTACCTGCCAGACACTTGTTTGATCATTGGCCGGTGTCCAGGTTAGGAGTACTTCTTCTTCGGTGACGGAACTTTCCAATTCACTTGGTGTAAGACATCCTGGAACAGTCCATTCACTAAAAGTATTTTCACCGCAAAATTTTCGAATGAACACACCGAAAGTATCTTCATAGGGAAATTCTAAATGATATGGATTTTCGGAAACTATAACGCTTCCCGTTTCATTGATATCAAAGAACTCCTCGTTCATTTCGTGTCCATTAGGTCCCCACGCAATCTGATATAGCCCGCCGTCTTGTGGTTCCCAGGAAATATCCATAGAAACAAGACCATTTAGGATCCCACTGACATTGGATGGTGTTTCACATTCTTCCCCAATGATTTCCTCGCCATTTTCTCCCACCTCAAAAACAGCATTATCAGAGGGGATTAATATACTATTTCCACAGTCTGCCACAATATATATCTCATTCGGCCCTTCCTGTAGCATATTTACATAAATAGTGTGCGGGCTGCTGTTTACCCGTTCTATGTTTCCTTCGGGATTTTGATAACCTTCGGGATCAGACAGATATCCATCTATATCCACTCCACCTTCGGCAGCATATAAAAGTACCCAGCCTTCTTCCGGTTGTTCCCCTTCCCAACTCACTTCGGCCGTGGACATCCCGTTTTCATAATTAACAGTGACGTTAACAGGCTCTTGGCACTGAAATTGGGAGAATACAATATGAGTTGATAGTAAGAAAATTAAGAACAAGCTGATTTTAAAAAAGTTTTTCATCTGTTTGGGATTTTTAGCTTTAATTTATTAATCTTTGAATTGAGAGAAGTAAGATTACAGATTTTGTTATAAAAACCCTAAAAAACAGTGTCCTCAAAGTGTCCCTAGGAAATATTTATTTTGTAATGACCTTTATAGCATATAATTACAAGGTTTCGAACCATTGATAAATATCCACTTCTTTTGGAATATCCAACTTTTTCCTGATAAGGTATTTCCAGTTTCGAACTGTTTTGGGCTCTACAAATTTGTATTTTGCAATATCTTTTGTAGGTATTTTCAGTTTCAGCAATGCACAAAATTCTATTTCAGAAGAAGAAATTTCGGAGTTGATGCTCGAAAGTTTTAAAGAAAACTCGGGAAAAACCTCCTCAAAATAGAACATAAATGCCGAAGTATTTTCTTTTAGAACTCTCAGTAGGTTGGAATAATCTTCTCCGCTCGGGTTTTTAGAAATTTTATCCAAGTATTGGTCGCTTATTTTTTCCTGATGCGCCAGAATTCTGTTTTTCCGAATTATATAAAAAGAAAAGACCAGCAACACCACAATAAAGATTAAAAGTATGTAAACAAACCAGCCCATTTTACTTTCTTTTCTCTCACTCAGTAATTTATGTAACGATTTATTCTGATTTTCAGAAATAGATAATTTTAAAGAATCTTTCTTTGCGCGATATAATGATACAAAGTCCGATCGGCCCATTTTTTTATTTGCTTCTATAATATTGTCATATAGCTCTTCCAGATCCAGATGGTTCTTATAGCCGTCGAGTTTTTCGGCCTCCATAAAAAAATAAAGTGACTCTTCGTAGTTTAATTCTTCCATTCCAACATCGCCAAGAATAACAAGGTTATTGAAGGTTGCCTGATGAAGATTATATCTTTTCCCCTTTGTTAGCGATAACTTAGCATAGTGCTTCGCAGAATCCTTCTCGTTATTTTTACTATATGATGAGGCCAGATTTGAATAATGGACATATAAATATTTTTGATTATAATCACTACCACCAAGCTTTTTAAGTTCTTTACCTGAGAGGTTGATATATTTTAATTGATTCTGATAATCTTCTTTGAGTAGATAATAATTAGAATAAGCAACAAAGAAATTTGCGCGCTCTATAATATTGAGGGAATCAGCATCGTTCAATTTGTTTAATAGCTCCCTGCCTTGCTCCAATTCCACAATGGCTTTTTCGGGTAATCCAGCAAAAAGATAAGATTCAAAAAGAAATCTTTTGGCAATGAGTTGATAAATGGGAAAATCGTACTGAACTGACTTAAGGTATAATGTTTTTGCCTCAGACATCATGTTTTCAAAATCATTATTAATCCTATAGTACCTGCATTTTGTATTTATAGTTTTTAATTCTGCTTCTCTTGCATTTATTCTCAAGGCCAATTTTTCAAACTCTTCTGACGCTTCAAAGGCCTGTTTGGGATTTGCGTTCAGTAACTCGTCGTTTTCATTAACTTTTTTGAGCAATTCCCTTTGGGCATCGGTTTGTTGCGCAAAAAGCGTAACACCCAAAAATAAAATCAATGTAGCGACAGTTCTTCTCATAGGTGGCTAAATTTAAGGAATTTTGAAGGACTGGAAAAGTTCGCACTAGGCGGGAATCCTTAATCTCTAATTTCGTATTCTTAGGAATTTTCTGACTTACGAAGGGAAAGAAGAATATCATGAGTAATATCCAACTTACAAGACTGGGCATTTTTTCAACTATAATCTACTCAAAACGACTATCTGAAAATTTATCTTCAATCTATCAGAAACTTTAGGAGATTACTGGCAATCTTTGATTCATTTTATTATGGTTTTTTACCAGAAAAGTATTTGTAACCAGTCAGTCGATTTAATCATTGACGCCAAAAAAGTTATCTTATTTATAAACAGTGCGATAAATTCGTGTTGATTATTTTCATACTAACCACGATGTTTTGACCCGTGGAACAGCACGCACGAAATGCTCTTAACCCCTCGCTAAAGCTAGGATTATTGGCAAAGCAATTATAGTTCTTCGTCACGAATAACCTCAGGATTTTACCATCGTCAATACGCCTATCGGTTTTATTTTATGGTTTCTATACACGATTGTATATATTGCAAAGCGTTGATCCATTTTAAGTGGACCGAAACAACATTAGACTATTTCAGAAAAAATCCGAAAGTTAAATTTCCCCTACTTTAAAAGTAAAAATGAAACTCCCAATCCTCCTATTCATCCTATTTTCCATCCTATTTTCCCAATTCATCCACTCCCAAAATTTTGTCCCCATCGACACTTCCAATATCACATATCGGAAAAATCTAAAAACCTTATATTCAAAAAGGGTCGAAGATCAGGCACAGGTTTTCCGGAAACAAATTAGCAATCCAAAAGTGGGGAAAGAATTAGGTGCCATTTACAAGGAAGTTTCCGAAGAATTTAAAAAAACAATTGACAGAGGCCATTTCGTGGAAGACAGCCTGTATAGAACTGAATTGGATAATATTTTAGAAAAACTAAAAATGGGGAATCCTGAATATGGTTCCCTGAAAAACACGAAAATCCTTTTATCCTATGGCACTTCGCCCAACGCCTATGCCATAGGAAATGACATTGTTGTGCTGTACTTACCGCTATTAAAGGCAGTCAGAAATCAGTATGAACTGGCATATATCATCAGTCATGAAATTGCACACAACCTACTGAACCATTCGTATTCCGGGATGATTTCATACGCTTCACTAAAACAATCTGAGGAACTCATCCAAAAAACAAAGGAATTAAAGAAAAAGAAGTACAACAGAGCAGGAGAATCCATTACGCTGTACAAAAACCTTGTTTACGGTTCTTCCAAAAACAGCAGAAAACGGGAACTCCAGGCCGATTCCCTCGGCTTTATACTGTATAAAAATGCCTTTCCAGGTTATGAAAATGAAGTGGTAAAATCCTTGAAACATCTAGAAAACATCGATAAGGAAACCGATTCCCTAGGTATGGATGACTATATCGATCTCTTTGAAACGCCGCAACACCCGTTTAAGAAAAATTGGATCGTCAACGCTGAATTGGACCGCTATAAATATGACACCACTCCAAAGTTTTGGACTATTGATTCCTTGAAATCCCATCCAGATTGCGCAATCCGGGCCGAGTTTATTAAATCGAAGTTCAACGTGCAGGAAGGGGAACAGCCAGAAGCCGCAGAAGACTTTAAATCGCTTCAGTTAGCGAGCAAATACAATGATATACTCGGCCTTTTTGTGCTGAAGGATTATGGAAAATCCCTTTATGAAACCCTTTTATTGTTGAAGCGGGAGCCAGAAAATCAATTTTTGCGGAACCTGGTTACTGCGAATTTGATCAAAATACAAAGTGCACAACAATCATATACGTTGGACAGGTATTTGGATAGATTGAATCCGCAAAATTCCGACAGCTACAACACCTTCTTGTACTTTATAAGAGCACTGCGAAAAAAAGAATTGAACAATTTGATTAACCTATATAAAGCCTAACCATGAAATACACTTTTACACTCCTATCGCTATTTGTGATATCCAGCTCCTTTGCCCAAATTCAAAAGCTGCGCGAATTTTCTGCCGGTAATTTTGTCGATTCCAGAATTATTTATGAAGATAACAACGATGATGTTTTCGGTTATTTTCTTCTCTATGAATTCGACAGAAAAAGTAGGGAAGTCTATGATATGGAATATGTTGTTATGGACAAGAACCTCAATAAGATTACTTCCGGGACCTTCATTGAAGGTATCTATAAAAATTTCTTAATCAAAACCGGTGCACGGCTTACGTTTGTAAAAAAAATGGGAAACCAGTTGTTATTCGGAATTCATGACAACGTGGGCAAGGAACTCCTTATACCCAACCGAATCTCTTCGGATCATTTTCGCGAACGATATCGCAAAATTAATTTAGAAGACTTTACACTTTCCAAAACATTCATCGTTCAAGAAAATAATCTTTCCGAAATTGAAACCAACGCAGGCGATTCGTTTACTGTTAGGGAAATGAGGGACAACCAAACACTACATCCCTTAAATGGAGATAAACTATTGCTTTTTTCACCTTCTACATACAAACTACCACTCCTACATTCTGGAGGTGATAAATCCTATAACTCATTGAAAGCGGGCATAAAATCATTCTCGGTTCTTGACAAAGACCTAAATGTACTATGGTCCGCAAACATCAATCCAGAGAAAAAAAATGCCGGCATTTATAAAGTCAGAGTCTCGGACAATACCACCTTGGTAATGGAGAAGATAAACCTTAACAGAAAAGTCAAGGAATTGAGTTCGTATGAAATATACGATCTACAATCTGGAAAACTCATCGGAGAAGTAAGCCAAAAAGATCCCGATTATAAACTAAGTGAATTTAAAATTGAAATATCGGGTGACAAATTGATCATTTATAATTTCCTCTACCAACCAAAGGACAAGAAATACATGCACGAAAAAACGCTTGGTTACAACAGATTGATTATCGACAAAAAAACGGGAGAGGAATTAAAACGGGATTATTTGTTATGGGAAAATCTAAATCCACATATCAGTTTTAAAGATAAATTTGGAACCATTCCAAAATATGGAAAAATATTCTTTCAAAATTTCATTTTCCTGGATAATGGAAATACCCTTGGAATAGCCGAAGGATATAAAACTGCTGCCAACTCAAAAATTTTGGATCTGTATACAATGGAATTCGATCCGGACATGAGGGTGAAATATTTCAAAAAAACCGAAAAAGTTCCGAATAGCATCCCATTAAAATTAACTGGACAATGGCTTTATAGAAATGGATCCATGGATTATTACTATTCCCAAAAATTGGACGAGGATGGAAATTATGTAATCCTATATGCCAATAACGCAAAAGAAGGTGGGAAAATGAAACGCAAGAGAGATCCTTCTTGGGTCCTTGGTATCGTAACCTATGTG
>CAYXDM010000137.1:0-6015 GCA_964463595.1 uncultured Aequorivita sp.
AACTGATCCATGGATAGGGATGGTTTCGCTTTCTTTCCTATATAGCCATCGTATTCCCTGTTGAAGGCTTTTTTGGCCTCGGCCAAGGTTTCAAAGCTTTTATATTTTGCTCCCCTTACTCCTTGGATGGAGCGTTTACACTCTTCCCAACTGTAAAAGATACCAGTGGGATTTCCAAACCAGACAACATAATATTTTTGTTTTTTCTTAGCCATTGCTGTGTATTCCGAAGAGAGCGATTTCCATAAGTGTCTTTAATTTCTGGACTCGCCAGACGAACGCAACAGGTTTTCAATCACTTTTGGGAACCATTCATATTCCAGTTGGTGCACCTTTGCCGCCACCGTTTCGGGAGTATCGATTTCAGTGATTGCAACTTTCTTCTGAAATATTATGGATCCCTCATCGTAATTTTCATTGACGTAATGGATGCTTATGCCCGTCTCCGATTCCTTGTTCATTACAACGGATTGATGGACCACACTGCCATACATTCCTTTTCCTCCGTATTTTGGCAAAAGCGCCGGATGGATATTTATTATTTTATGGGGAAATTCCTCGATAAGTTTGTCTGGAAATTTCAGAAGAAATCCTGCCAAAACAATGAGATCCGGCTTGCTGTTTTTGAGGATTCCCAATATTGTATCCTCTAGGAACAGTTCATTTTTCGTAAAATAGCGGGTATGGACATTCAGATTTTTTGCGCGTTCCAAAACCAAGGCGTCTTTTCTATTTGAAAGCACAAGAACCACTTCTGCCATTTCGGTCCCTTGAAAATACCTTATGATGTTCTCTGCGTTGGTGCCGTTTCCTGAAGCGAAAATTACGATCCGTTTTTTTTCTATGGTGGGGTTCCCAATTAGATCCACTGCCTGATTTTTATAGGGTTATATTAAAGTGTGGCATTACCCGGACTATTTCAGCAAAGATAAGTACGGCCAATCCTTAAAAATACCCCAAAAGTAAATCAAACGGTATTGATTTTCATGCAAAAATGATTAATTTGGTTTGCACATTGGAAGTTCAGAGGGAAAAGCATCGGGAGTTTTTCTATAAAAAGGGATTATCTTTCAAGCTTTTTCAGCTTTTTCTCTTGATGGATAAGGACGGGCTGTCTTAAGAAGATTCCACATTTTGAACATTAAATGCTGAAATCAATTAAAATATTTTATTTTTGCCAATTATATTTAAATTTAAAAATTCAAGATTATGTCAGACATTGCATCACGAGTAAAAGCGATTATCGTAGACAAATTAGGTGTAGACGAAAATGAAGTCGTCAACGAAGCCAGCTTCACTAACGACTTGGGAGCAGACTCCTTGGACACGGTAGAGCTTATTATGGAATTCGAAAAGGAATTCGATATCCAGATTCCGGATGACCAAGCAGAGAACATTGCCACTGTTGGTCAAGCAATTACTTATATAGAGGCTGCAAAATAAGTTTTTTTCAATGGAATTAAAGCGAGTTGTAGTTACGGGCTTAGGTGCCCTTACCCCCATTGGAAACAATATCCCCGAATATTGGGAAGGCCTTGTCAATGGGAAAAGTGGGTGTGCGCCTATAACATATTTTGATACTGAAAAATTCAAAACCAAATTCGCTTGTGAATTGAAAAATTTCAATGCCCTGGACTTTTTTGACAGAAAGGAAGCCCGGAAACTTGACCGATTTGCCCAGTACGCTCTTGTATCAGCAGACGAAGCTATTCTCGATGCGGGAATAGACTTTATCGATGTGGATAAATTTCGAGTGGGTGTAATCTGGGGTGCCGGGATAGGTGGATTGGAAACTTTTCAAGAAGAAATGAAGAATTATGCCGAAGGGGATGGAACGCCACGTTTCAACCCCTTCTTTATTCCTAAGATGATTGCAGACATTGCTCCCGCAAATATTTCCATAAAACATGGGTTTATGGGGCCAAACTATACCACCGTCTCTGCGTGTGCCTCGTCCGCAAACGCTATCATAGATGCCTTTAACTATATTAGATTGGGCACCTGTGATATTATCGTTACGGGGGGAAGTGAAGCGGCCGTTACCATTGCGGGCATGGGTGGGTTTAATGCGATGCACGCCCTGTCCACCCGAAATGACAGTCCGGAAACAGCATCACGTCCCTTTGATGCTACCAGGGATGGCTTTGTCCTTGGAGAGGGTGCCGGAGCTCTTATCCTGGAGGAATACGAGCATGCCAAAAAACGGGGGGCAAAAATTTACGCCGAGATAGTCGGGGGGGGCATGAGCAGCGATGCCCACCACATGACCGCACCCCATCCCGAGGGAAAGGGAGTGGAACGCGTGATGCTCAACTGCCTGGCGGATGCAAAAATGAAGCCGGAGGAAGTGGACACAATAAACACCCACGGAACATCTACCCCACTTGGGGACGTAGCCGAATTGATGGCCATTGTCAAGGTATTTGGCAAACACGCCAAGGATATAAACATCAATTCCACGAAATCAATGACCGGGCATCTCTTGGGAGCGGCAGGTGCCATTGAAGCCATTGCGTCCATCCTCGCAATGAAAAATGGAATTGTTCCCCCTACCATCAACCATACCACAGTTGATGAAAATATTGACCCTTCCCTAAACCTTACCTTAAATAAAGCCCAAAAACGGGAGATTAAAGTTGCCATGAGCAATACTTTTGGGTTTGGAGGACATAACGCCTGCGTGCTCTTTAAAAAACTTGATGCCTAGACCTCAATGGGCTCCATTAAAAATATATTCTCTTCCCGTCACGATAAGAATGGGGAATTTTTTGATTCCCTGAAAAAAATATTGGGATTTAAGCCCAAGGATTTAACTATTTACGAAACCGCTTTCACCCACCGGTCCACCAATGAAAAAAATGATAGTGGCCAGCCCCAGAATTATGAGCGACTCGAATTTTTGGGAGATGCCATGTTGGGCGCTGTTATTGCCGCACATCTCTATAAAAAGGTGCCAGAAGGCAATGAGGGCTATCTCACAAAGATGAGGAGCAAAGTGGTGAGTCGCGAGCATTTGAATGAGTTGGGCAGGGACCTAAATCTTGTGAAATTTCTGAAATCCGGGGTTCCCGCACAAAAATTCGGCGGCAATGTGTATGGAAATATCTTTGAGGCACTGGTTGGGGCTATCTATCTGGATAGAGGGATAAAGTACTGCGAAAAATTTATCCAAAAACGGGTGATCAAACCTTATGTGGACATCAAGAAGCTGGAAGGTAAGGTGATAAGTTATAAAAGTCTCTTCATTGAATGGTGCCAAAAACATAAGAAAAATTTCAATTTTGAGATTTATGAGGATAACGGCAAGGATGAGCAAAAACATTTCGCGGTCCGGCTGAAACTCGAGAATGAAATTGTGGCCAAAGCTCGCGCCACCTCGAAAAAGAAAGCCGAGGAACGTGCGGCAAAACGCGCCTATTACAAGCTTCAGTCCAAAATGGATTCGGAAAAGTAGTGTCCTTTTTACCGTCTTGCTTGTATTTTTCCGAATGGTTTTTTAAGTCAAAAGAGACGTAGGAGCTTATGGCGCCTGGGAGAACGTAAAGTTTGCAGTATTACATTACTGCCCCACTCATAGGTTTTTCGCCTCTTAAGCCCAAATTACTTGTACTTATCTATTCCTTTAGAGGGAAATACTTCCCAAGACTTTCTTGAAGGCATCGTAATATTGCAATATTATTATACTTGGCCCTTTAAAGGCCTCGCAGCCCTATTAAACTGTCAGTTCTATCGGCGAATTGGCTAATTATTAAGATGTTTTCGGTGGGCTTGTTCTTTTACTTGCGTATTTTTGTTAATGGTGGAATATAAATGTTGGAAATACCTAATTCAACTGGATTTCTGCCATTCTGAAGCTTAGGAATAATTCGTAAAATAGAGATATGGTCCAATTGAAACTTGATATTGAGGATGGATGGGAGGACAATTTTCTCCTGATGGCCATTCACAGTAGTGAAGAGGAATTTAAACTCGCATATTTGTTGAATCGTCATTTGGGAACTAGATTCACCAGAAGAAGGGAAGATCTGGATTTTACAAAGGGGGAATGGGTGGCAAGTTTTCCCATATACGATTTTGAGGACGGAAAGAATTATGACACCTACCATTTGGTGGCCAATAAATGCCGATTTACAGTGCCCACCATCGAGAACTCGATCGACTTGTTTGGATCTTCCGATTTTGCGGAATCCCAGGTCCAACACTTGTTTCCGGAATTCCGGAAAGTCGATTATTTCATGAAGATTTATTCAGATTTTGAATCCATTTCCCTGCCAACCCTGATTCGTAAAATAGGCCAGATAAAAGAGGTAATATCAGTCTATGAAGTGGATTTAAGCGAAATAAAAAACAAGAACAATTTAATTTTTGATTGAATGTTTAAACAAAAAAGAACTAAAATAGTGGCGACTCTTGGACCCGCGACGTCAGACCGGGAAACACTTAAATTGATGATGCAGGAAGGGGTGGATATGTTTAGGGTCAATTTCTCCCATGCCAATTACGAGACGGTCAGGGAATCCATTTCAACCATTAGAAGCCTTTCCGATGAGTTGGATACCCATGTGGCTATCTTAGGAGATCTCCAGGGCCCAAAGCTTAGGGTAGGAATGATGAAGGAAGAAGTGGTAGTGCAGCCAGGCGATGTCTTGTCCTTCTGTACCGGAAAGGAATTTGAGGGCACCCGGAAAAAAGTGTATATGAACTATGGGAACTTCCCAAAAGATGTCAACCCGGGGGAACGCGTGCTGCTGGATGACGGAAAACTGATTTTCGAAGTATTGGAAACCAATAATATTGACGAAGTAAACGTGATTGTAATCCAGGGAGGCCCGTTGCGTTCAAAGAAAGGGGTCAATCTTCCGAATACCAATATTTCCCTACCGGCATTGACCGCAAAGGATAAACAGGATGCCATTTTTGCCATTGAACAGAACGTGGACTGGTTGGCGCTGTCCTTTGTTCGACACGAGCAGGATATTAAGGAGTTGCAGGCGTTGATTGAGGCCCATTCCGAATATAAGATCCCGATTATCGCCAAAATCGAAAAGCCCGAAGCCGTAAATAACATCGACAAGATTGTTTCCTATGCAGATGGTTTGATGGTAGCCCGAGGCGATTTGGGGGTAGAGGTGCCGGCCGAGGAGGTCCCCCTTATCCAAAAGGAATTGGTCCTTACCGCCAAACGCGCACGGATCCCGGTAATTATCGCCACCCAGATGATGGAAACCATGATCACCAGCCTAAGTCCCACCCGAGCAGAGGTGAATGATGTAGCCAATTCCGTTATGGACGGGGCCGATGCCGTTATGCTCTCTGCAGAGACCTCTGTAGGAAACTATCCCGTTGCGGTAATAAAAACAATCTCCAAAATTCTAAAAAGTGTAGAGAATTCCGAGTTGATACGGGTACCCCAGGAACCCCCACAGATCAAGACCAATAGATATATCACCAAATCCATTTGTTACCATGCGGCAAACATGGCCAACGAAATAGAGGCCCAGGCCATTTGTACCTTGACCAACAGTGGTTATACCGCTTTCCAGATCTCTGCGTGGCGACCATCCGCCTTTATACTTGCCTTTACTTCCAATAAAAGGATTCTTGCCAGACTAAATTTACTATGGGGCGTAAAAGCCTTTTATTACGACAAATATGTCAGCACCGATGAAACAGTGGAAGACATTAACCAAATCGCTTTTGAAAAAGGCTATGTTCACAAAGGTGATTATTTGGTCAATTTGGCAGCCATGCCCATAGTGGATAAGGGGATGGTAAATACGCTTAGGGTGACCCAGGTAAAGTAAAATTATTTTTTTTGAAGAATGTAAAGGATATTCTTACATGCCACATTTTAGAGAACGCTTAAGTTCTTAGAGCGTACATTTAATAAATCCTTTATGAAAAGAAAAGAAGAAATTGTAAAGTAACTTTCGAAATATTAATAGTGGCTTTCGGAGTGTTTCTGGGTATTATTATTAGCGAATATAAATCCCAACAGAAAATAAGAGGAAATAC
>CAYXDM010000138.1:0-6000 GCA_964463595.1 uncultured Aequorivita sp.
TGAGGTGTATCAGGATATATTTGAGCAGGCAGAGAATTATAAGAAGAATAGAATAGTGTAATTAGACGGAGCCCACTTTGAAAAATATTTAACTGGAATAACAAACAAACCTACCCATGGAACACTTCACAAACACCTTACAGCAACTGCAAAGAGATTGGAAGAGATAAAATCCAAGGCTCCTAACCCTTTAAGACGCAGTCATTCTGAGCAGCGTGAAGAATCTAAAGTGTTTAAATAGTAAAAGTAACAATGGACATGAAAAAAGCCGAAAGCTACCATATATGTAACCTTCGGCTTATGTGTGACCTGGCTGGGGCTCGAACCCAGGACCACCTCCTTAAAAGGGAGGTGCTCTACCAACTGAGCTACCAGGTCAAATTTATTTAAGAACTTCCCCGAGATTAGCCAATTCAGCACTTGTCCGTAGGAGGGTGCAAATATACCATCATTAAATTTATATTTCAAAATGAAAATCAATTAAATTTGAAGAAAATTCAAAAGGACTGAGTTTCAAAGTCTCCGGTTGGGAGGTCGGGTATTTAATTAAGGGTGATTTCAAAAATGGGAGTAGAAATAATATTTTTTCCGGTTATTGGTGGAATTTGTGTAGTTTCTATCCCAATTAAAGTTTACAGATGAAAATTGTTTTAATGGGTTATATGGGAAGTGGGAAAACTTCCGTGGGCAAAATACTCGCAGATAAATTGGGAGTTGCCTTTAAGGATCTTGATGCCGAAATCGAAACCGGGGGACAACTGTCTATTCCTGAGTTATTTAAGGAAAAAGGCGAAATATATTTTAGAAAGACCGAAAATAAAATCCTTAAAAAACTCTTGGATACGGGAGACGATTTTGTTTTGGCTACGGGAGGCGGTACCCCCTGCTATGCAGATTCCCTATCTGTTATTTTGGAGGCGGAAGGTGTATTGAGTGTCTATCTTAAAACTCCGATACCATTATTGGTAGATCGGCTTTTAAGCGATGGAAAGGAAAGACCTCTGCTGTCGCATTTGGATTCAAAAGAGGCCATGATGGAGTTTGTGGGCATCCATCTTTTTGAGCGCCTTCATTTTTATAACCAAGCTGGCTTGATAGTGGATACGGGAGAAGATACCCCTGATATGGTTGCAGGAAGAATACTTTCGGAATTACTCTAGAATCGCCCTGTCGTCCCTGCCATCAAAGATTACGTTAACATTCTCATTCAACGACGTTGACAGTGAAATTCCCTTATAATCTGCTTTTACTGGGTACTTCTTGTGATTGCGATCTACGAGGACAGCAGTTTTGAACTGCTTTAAAGGTACGTCCAAAAAATGTTTGACCCCATAGATCAAGGTGGTGCCAGAGTGCAGCACATCATCCACCAGCAATAAGGATTTGCCGGTGTACTCTTCCGGCGCTAATGAAGTGGAAACGGGCGCGGTCGGATCTTTCTTGTCGATATGCACTTCACATAACAGCACCTTTATTGGTGAAATTTTCTCCAGTTCGGCCTTGATTTTCTGCGCCAGGATAAAACCGTTCTCCTTTATCCCTGCAATTATCACTTCGGTTTCATCTACATTGGCTTCATAGACCTGGTAAGCCATCCGTTTTATCTTATGGTCAATCTGGGTCTTTTTCAGTATGAGTGCTTCTACTTTTTGCATAATGGGATCAAAGATAATTAAAGGGTATCATTTTCTGGATTTTCGGGATCAGTAAAATCATCCAGATCCCTTCGGTCTTTCTTGGTTGGCCGTCCCACCCCTTTTTTTCTGTAATAACTCTTTGCATATCCAAGCATCTCATTGGTTTCAAAAGCTTCTTTGGGAGTTAAGTCCTTTCTGTATATATCCACAAGTTTAGCGCCTACACGGCTTTCGGGTATGTCCAGAACTTCTATGCGGTAATTTACCTGATCTTTTCTGAGGGTAATGGCATCTCCTGGATAAACTTCCCTGGAGGGTTTTACGATATCACCATTTACCCTTACCGCTCCCTTTTTGCATGCTTGGGTGGCCAGGCTGCGGGTTTTCAAATAGCGTATGCACCATAAATATTTATCAACTCTCATGAGTATAACTTAAAAAACAAAGTTAATGGGGTGTACAAAAATAACCGAAAATTGTATCTTGCGCCTTCAAATTTATGATGATGATCAGAATTAAATCCGGAATTCTTCTCTTAGTTTCCCTTTTTCTCTTTTCTGTTTCCTGTAAAAAGGATGACGACGGTCTTGAGCCACCGATTCCTCCGAGAGATCGAGGGCCCGAAGCGGTTCGTGCCCAGGCCGAAATTGAAGCTTTTTTGGAAACGCACTTCTACAATTATGAAGATTTCGAAGCGGATCCTGAGAATTTCAAACTGGTCTTCGATACCATTGCCGGGGACAATGCCTCCAAGATTCCGTTAATTCAGCAGGTCGATTTTAAGGAAATCACGGACGTGTTTGACAATAGCGTGGTGTACAAACTGTATTATCTGAAGGTTAGGGAAGGTCAGGGGGAAAGGCCCCATTTTTCCGATAACACCACTAATACCTTCGAGGGAAGAAACCTAGAACTGGACTTGTTCGACAGTGCTGTGACTCCTGTCGAGTTCAATCTTGTGGACAACATAAATAGTTCTGGAATAATAAGAGGATTACAAATGGCCCTAATCGAGTTTAAGGGGGCTTCAAATGTTACTTCAAATCCCGATGGTTCCTTGAGCTTTGAGAACTATGGAATAGGAGCAGTGTTTGTCCCTTCCGGTTTGGGTTATTATCAATATCCGCCTTCAGGATCAGGTCTGAAATCCTATGAACAACTTATTTTTTCTTTTGAACTGTTCTCAAGCAGGGTGATGGATCACGATGAGGACGGCATTCCTTCTTATATGGAAGATCTGAACGGCAATCAATATTTAAGGGATGACGATACGGATGGGGATGGGGTACCGAATTATTTGGACAATGATGATGACGGCGATCGGCGCTTGACCCGGGATGAAATCATCATCCACGAAGACGGATCATTGGAATTTCCCGATAGGAACGGCAATGGACTCCCCGATTATCTGGATCCCAGCATCTAAATGAGGCACAATGGCCCGAGAGTGGGGTTAAGCCATGGATTTTTTGTAACTCTCCAAATCTATTATTCCACGGAAACCAGGTATTGGTTCTTCACAGACAATTACAGCTTACCGTTGGGTTCGATTCTGTCAATTTCGATTTAAAGACCTGTTTTGTTGCGAATCCTCAAATATCTGGAATGATCAATGCAGACGTTTTTCTAGCTCCGTCACTGCTTTCTGGCCATAACTTTCTTCACGGCATTGACGATTGCGGAGGCATTTAGTCCGTATTTATCCATCAACTGTTCCGGTGTGCCCGACTCACCAAAGGTGTCCTGGGTAGCTACGAATTCCTGGGGAGCGGGGTGTTGGGTAGTAAGCAGTCTTGCAACGCTTTCCCCAAGGCCACCCAGAAAGTTATGTTCCTCAGCTGTTACTATACACCCTGTTTTTTTTACGCTTTCCAGAATAGCAGTGTCATCCAAGGGTTTTATTGTGTGGATATTGATCACCTCGGCCGTGATGCCGTCGCTGTGGAGGGTTTCGGCAGCCAATAATGCTTCCCAGACCAAATGGCCAGTGGCGACGATTGTTACATCTGTTCCTTCCTGGAGTTGAACCGCTTTTCCTACCTGAAAATTTTGGTCCTCAGGGGTAAAATTGGCCACTTTCGGTCTTCCAAATCGAAGATATACAGGGCCTTTATAATCGGCTATGGCAATTGTGGCTGCCTTGGTCTGATTGTAATCACAGGTGTTGATCACGGTCATTCCCGGGAGCATTTTCATCAATCCAATATCCTCCAGGATTTGATGGGTAGCCCCGTCCTCTCCCAAGGTCAGGCCGGCATGGGAAGCGCAGATCTTCACATTTTTCCCACTATAGGCAATGCTCTGTCGAATTTGGTCGTAAACCCTTCCGGTCGAGAAATTTGCAAAAGTGCCGGTGAAGGGGATTTTTCCGCCAATGGTCATTCCGGCGGCCATGCCTATCATGTTGGCCTCGGCAATCCCTACCTGGAAAAATCGTTCGGGATGGTTGTTTTTAAAGTCGTCCATCTTTAAGGATCCTGTTAGATCCGCACAAAGGGCAACTACATTTTCATTTCTTTTTCCTAGTTCGGTAAGTCCATCCCCAAAACCGGATCGGGTATCTTTCTTGCCCGTATCTGTATATTTTTTCATATCTAATGACCACAAAGGGTGCTTTATGCTCCTGGCAGCTTATTAGTGTAGGCTTTGAGGAGGTTTTTTTATTCTTGTTCTACTAATAATCTCCCAAGGTGGCGGAGTTCTGCAACATGGCAGTTTCCAATTGCTGGTCATTGGGAGCCTTGCCGTGCCATTCGTGCGTGTGCATCATATAATCCACTCCATGGCCCATCACGGTATGTAAAAGGACACAAACAGGTTTTCCTTTTCCGGTTTTTTCCTTGGCTTTGTTCATTCCTGAAACAATAGCCTGGAGGTCGTTCCCTTTTTCTATTTCCATGACGTCCCAACCAAATGCTTCAAACTTCGCACTGAGGTTTCCCATGGGGAGAACGTTGTCTGTGGCCCCGTCTATTTGTTGGCCGTTCAAATCCACTGTCACTATCAGATTATCCACTGCATTTCCCGCGGCGTACATGATTGCCTCCCAATTTTGGCCTTCCTGCAGTTCCCCATCTCCGCAAAGGGTATAGACCAAATGGTTGTCCTTATTCAGTTTCTTGGCCTGGGCGGCTCCTATGGAAACGGAAATTCCCTGCCCCAGAGACCCCGATGCCATACGCACCCCCGGGAGACCCTCATGGGTGGTGGGGTGGCCTTGGAGCCTCGAGTTCAATAGCCTGAAGGTGTTCAGTTCCTCTATCGGAAAATACCCTGATCTTGCCAAAACACTGTAAAAGACCGGCGAAATATGACCGTTGGAAAGGAAAAAAATATCCTCTCCAATTCCGTCCATTTCAAAGGTATCTTTCCGGTCGAGAATTTCATTGTAAAGAGCCACAAAAAATTCGGCACAACCTAAAGACCCTCCGGGATGGCCCGAATTCACCTTGTGTACCTGTCTTAAAATATCCCTTCTTACCTGGATGACAAGGTCTTCCAATGCGTTATAATCTATCATAATCTATGTGTGATTTCGGGTTCAAAAGTAAGCTTTTCCGATTGGGGGTCAAAGTTTAAAGGCTTGCTTTTTTACACGATTCGGATATTTGCTGGACCATAGCCCTTTCATGCCCGAATTCCCACCCTGATTCCTTTATTTTGGATTAATAAAATTATCTTTGTTCCCTCCTTAAAAAATGCTGAATGCACTTTGATTTAGAAGCGACAGACTCCATGAGCCAGGCACGTGCCGGCACCATTACAACGGATCACGGAAAGATTGAAACCCCAATATTCATGCCCGTAGGCACCGTGGGAACCGTGAAGGGTGTACACCAGCGTGAGTTGCGGGAGGATATCAATCCCGACATTATTCTTTCGAATACCTATCATTTATATTTGCGCCCCCAGACCCAAATCCTTGAAAAGGCCGGTGGCCTCCATAAATTCATAAATTGGGATCGAAATATCCTCACGGACAGCGGCGGATACCAGGTGTATTCCCTTTCTGCAAATCGAAAGATCAAGGAGGAAGGGGTGAAATTCAAAAGCCATATAGACGGCAGTTACCACGTCTTTACTCCTGAAAACGTAATGGAAATCCAGCGTACTATTGGCGCCGATATCATTATGGCTTTTGATGAATGTACCCCATATCCCTGCGATTACCATTACGCCAAACGCTCTATGCACATGACCCACAGATGGTTGGATAGATGTATGGATCACCTGGAAAAAACCCCATTGAAATACGGTTACGACCAAACCTTTTTCCCCATAGTTCAGGGCAGTACCTACAAGGATCTGCGAAAACAATCTGCGGATTATATCGCTTCCGTGGGAGCAAAGGGCAATGCCATTG
>CAYXDM010000139.1:0-6000 GCA_964463595.1 uncultured Aequorivita sp.
CAGTCCATTGGCCAGGAAAGAGAGGCCCGGGATTTGGACAATTACAGATATCCCGATCAACGGGGGCTTTCGCAATTTGAAGCCCAGAAAGACACCACTTCAACTTTTAACGGGGTCAATGTTCGAATTGGCGGAGCATCCACGATCCAGTTCCAGGCGCTGGATCACAAAAACACCGGACAACCCGTAAGCCCTGATGGCGCTCCCGTTAAACTAATTGAAATTGGCAGTAACTTTAACCTGCCCACTGCCAATTTAGACCTTGATGTAGAATTATACGATGGGGTACGGATGCACCTTAGAACCTACCTTTCCTCCCGACACCACCCAGAACCTTATGTCAAGGGAGGCTTCATCCAGATCGACAAACTTGATTTCATAAGCGAAGGCTTTATGGAAAATGTCATGAAGGATGTGAGAATCTTAATCGGGCATATGGAAAACAATTATGGGGATGCACACTTCAGAAGAAGTGACAACGCACAAGCCATTTTCAACCCATTCGTTGGAAACCTGATAATGGACGCTTTTACCACTGAAGTGGGAGCCGAGGTCTATTATTTCAAAAATGGATTTTTGGGAATGTTGGGGGTGACCAACGGTAAATTGAACCAAGCAGTAAACAATCCAGGTACCACGGATCCGTCATTTTTGGCTAAACTGGGATACGACAATATGATTTCGGATGATTTAAGATTCAGACTTACTGGTTCCGTATATCACACCAATAAAAGTGCGAATGCCTATCTGTACAGTGCCGATAGAGCCGGTTCAAGATATTATTTCGTAATGGAAGCAGAGGGCGCTACTTCTGCCGGCAACTTTACTTCCGGCAGGTTCAATCCGGGCTTAAAAAATGAGCTAACGGCATTTATGATCAACCCATTTGTGAAATATCAGGGCCTGGAATTCTTTGGAACTTTGGAAATAGCGTCCGGAAAAGCAGAAACAGAGCTTGGAAAAAGAAGTTTTAACCAGTATGCCGCAGAATTGATTTATCGTTTCGGAACTCATGAGAACCTTTATTTTGGGGGACGTTACAACCTTGTATCCGGAGAAATGATGGGGGGTGCGGATGTGGACATTACAAGATTCAACCTCGCCGCGGGATGGTTTATGACCAAGAATATCTTGGCCAAGTTGGAATATGTAAACCAGAAATATGATGGGTTTCCTGCCTCTGATATCAGAAATGGAGGTGAATTTGACGGAGTTATGCTAGAGGCTGTAATTAGCTTCTAGAGAAAATGGAGGTGGGAGGATTGTAATTTTCCCACCTTTTTAAATCAACAAATAATGGGTCGTTTCATTCTTCATTATGCAATATTCCTAGTTGGAGTGATGGGTTGGGGCCAAAATGGTTTTGTTGCAAAGTCGATCGAAATCCTGCCCACCAGCGAGCTTTCAATCATTGGCGATACGAACATAAGTGGGTTTAGATGTGTTTTTAATACCTTTTTTCTGGAACAGTGCCGGGAAATAGTTTACCAGAGGAACGGAAACCATTTTGAGTTCAGGAATGCTGTCCTTTCCTTACGAAATGAAGGGTTTGACTGCGGAAATAAGGGTATAAACAAAGATTTTCATGCACTTCTCAACACAAAGGAATATCCAAAAATCACGTTGGAATTGACCGATCTTACTTTGGAAAGTGCAGCAAAGGGCAAGGCCAGAATTAAAATAAATATGGTGGGCAAGGAACAGTATTATTTCCTTCCTCTTGAAATCGTAACCTCACCAACCCATTGTTTCATCGGGAAATTGAGATTGGACATCAGAGAGTTTGGCCTCCAACCCCCGAGGAAATTTCTCGGGTTGGTAGTGATAAAAGAGGAGATTGAGATCAATTTCAATTTGGAGGTGCTGCTATGATTATTTTTTCGGAATGGAAAAAAACAAAATAGTAGTTGATCCCTTGTGCCAAACTCCTTTAGGCTTCTCCCAATCAACTTGGCCATTAAATTTTGCCAAGGGGTAATATCCTAACACGAGGTGCTAAGGTGTTTTATTGACTTGGATGTTGCCAAGGAAATGAAAGGACGGACAATGACATAACAGTACTTACTTCGAAATCGATTGGAGGTATAAATGCGGCCAAGTTCATGAAAGACAATGACAAAAATCCTTACTTCGAAATCATCTCGGTTTCCATTTTTTATTGCCTAGGAAACCCCGCAAAAATTCACCAATGATCACTTCTCCCTCTACCTAAAAAATTGGTGGTATGCCTGTAGGTTTTCTTGAATGGCCTTGGTTGCCACTTCACCCTCCCCAATGGACGAGACTTTCCCCAAGGCTGTAATTTTGTCGATAAGCGGATGTAGGAAGACGTGTAGATTATCGTGGGATGCTCCTTTCATAGTACATTCCCTTACCACATAATTCTTGATTTCGTTCAGTTCCTCGGCCAGTTTGTGATATTCTTCCACGGTCTGCGGATCGTAGGATTTTATGAGATATTCCATTTTGTGCACCCCGTCATTGGTTTCGCGGTTCGCTTCCCATTTGTTGCCATTGTCAAGCTGTATTTCCTTTACCCAGGAATTGCTTAGTGCCTGATCCAGTTCATGGTCATGTAGGGTTTCGGTTTCCACTGAAATTTCCGTGCTTGAAGTTTTGGTGTCCTTGCAACCGATCAGAAGAACTGAAAGAATGGCTGCCGTAATGATTCCTTTTTTCATTTTTTTAAAATTTGTTTAACTGTTGATTGTTTAGTTCACTGTTCCTTTGGATTTCGATCCTACGGATGCAGTAGGAAAGATAGCATTTTTTTTTAAGATTTTCGGTCTCTTCTGAGGTTCCGAACGATTCCATAATTCTGAAATTAATTATGGGTTTTATCACTATTTCTTAGAATTACTTTAGGATATGACCGTGGTCATAGACTTAATCTTAAATCCATCTCATCTTTGTGATAAATAATTGATCTAGGTGAAAATGGTTTCAAATATAGGAATAAATAGGATAAATAAGTCTTAATATATGACCAAAATCATTTCCTTTGAATGTAGGGCCAACTAAGTTTGTACTGAAATTTAATCTCACAACTATGAAACATTTAATGAAATCAATTGTCGCAATTGCCATACTCAGTTTAATAAGCTGTGGTGGAAATGGAGAGAAAAAGGAAGACACCTCTGTCAAGATCGGCCAGAGCCCTACTACCGAAGTTAAAAGGGAAGAAGCCCCTGTCTCCAACGTAAAAGCTTCCGAAAGAATCGATCTTACCAACAAAGGTGTTGGGCCGATCAAGTCTGTGGAACTTGGAGAAGTCGATCAAGCTATGGTGGCAAAGGGAGCTGAACTCTTCAAAACAAATTGTACCGCTTGCCATAAAGCGGACAGAAAGTTTATCGGTCCCGCTCCTACGGGAATTTTGGAAAGAAGGACCCCAGAGTGGATCATGAATATGATCATGGATCCCGAGGGAATGGTGGCAAATGATCCACTGGCCAAGGACCTGTTGATCGAACACAACGGATCTCCAATGGCAAACCAGAACATGAGCGAGGAGCAGGCCAGACAAATATTGGAATACTTTAGGACCCTTTAATATACATTACTAACCAACCTCCTTCGAAGGACAGATCCTGCGGAGGTCTAAAACCAAGTCGTAAGATGAAAACAGCCATCAAATTGCTCTTTGTTTCAATTGCCTTACTTGCTCTTTCTTGTAAAAATGAAACAAACTCCGAAGGGAGCGGAACCCTAGTTGAGAATTCCGCCAAAACTGAAGCGCCTGTAAAACAAGGTCAAGCTTTTATTGAAAACGATGAATCTGCACCAAATGTTCTTCAAATTGCATTCGGTTCTCCCGACCACTCTACACTGGTAGCAGCGGTACAGGCTGCGGAATTGGAAAACGCCTTGGTAAATGCGGGACCCTTAATGGTCTTCGCCCCCACCAATGCAGCTTTTGAAGCTCTTCCGCCGGGCACCGTGGAAGATTTGCTTAAACCGGAAAACAAGGAAAAACTGGCCTTCATACTGAAACACCACGTTACCCCTGGAAATTATTCCAAGGATTTTTTGAAGAAATTCAAAAAAGTGGGCCAAGCCAGTAACCATGATGCTTCCGTGGAAGTAAAAGGTGACGATGTTTATGTGGGAGGTGCCAAAATTATAGCGAGTGTCCCTGCCGGAAATGGAATTGTGCACGTAGTGGATAAGGTAATCCTCCCTGCAAACTGATCAATTAATCACATTTAATTTAAACAATAGAACAATGAAAAGAACAATCAATATTTTAATCTCCCTGGTTATGGTTGCGGGCTTGGTGAGCTGTAACGATGGAGGGAAGCAGGGCAAAAGAGGAACCCAAGGGGGCCTTTCTACCAATGCCGCAGAAAGAGTGTATGTGGCCCCGGGCGAACTCGACGAAATGTACGCTTTTATGTCCGGTGGATTTAGTGGACAATTGGGAGTTTATGGGCTGCCATCGGGCCGGCTGTTAAAAGTGCTTCCGGTATTTTCCCAAAACCCCGAAAACGGATGGGGATATACCGAGGAAACCAAACCCATGCTGAACACTTCCTTCGGATTTGTGCCGTGGGATGATTCCCACCACCCAGACATCTCCCAGACAAATGGTGTTTTGGACGGGCGTTGGATTTTTATAAATGGGAACAACACCCCTAGAATCGCACGAATAGGTTTGGAGACGTTCAGGACCGAAGAAATCATTGAAATCCCCCACAGTGCCGGAAACCACAGTTCCTCCTTTATTACTGAAAACACCGAATATGTGGTGGCAGGAACTCGTTTCTCCGTGCCCATTCCGCAACAGGATATGTCTATAAAAGAGTATAAGGGGAACTTTAAGGGCTCTCTTACTTTTATTAAAGTTGATCCAGAAACCGGAAGAATGAATATTAAGTTCCAACTGATGATGCCCGGTTTCAACTATGACCTTTCCCACCCAGGTAGGGATAAGAGTCACGGGTGGTTTTTCTTTACTACTTATAATACAGAAGAAGCCCACACCTTATTGGAAGTTAACGCTTCCCAAAACGATAAGGATTATATCGCCGCCATCAACTGGAAGATAATTGAAGAGTACGTGAACAACGGCGGAGGAAAAACAGTTCCTGCCAACTATGCGCACAACGTTATGGATGAGCACACCCACGTGGCAACCTCCACAATGATAAAAGAAGTGCTGCAGGTGGATCCTATGGACGTTCCCGGAGCGGTTTACTTTTTGCCGACACCAAAATCCCCACACGGTGTGGACGTCGATCCAACTGGTGAGTATATTATCGGAAACGGGAAACTTTCTGCCGACCTAACTGTGCACAGTTTTACTAAAATGATCGATGCTATTGGGAACAAGCAATTTGATGGTGAAGCTTATGGAATTCCAATCCTTAAATTCGAGGATATTCTTGCAGGCGTCGTAAAACAACCCGGCCTAGGGCCACTTCACACAGAATTTGATGACAAAGGCAATGCATATACCACTTTCTTTATCTCGTCTGAGGTAGTGAAATGGAAACTGGGAAGTTGGGAGGTAATTGACCGTCAGCCCGTATTTTACTCTGTAGGTCACGGAATGATCCCCGGAGGGAACTCACGCAAGCCCTTTGGTAAATACTTTGTCGCCCTAAACAAGATTACAAAGGATAGATATTTGCCAACAGGACCCGAACTTACCCAATCTGCGCAGTTGTTCGATATTACAGGAGAAAAAATGGAACTGTTGTTAGATTTTCCAACCATTGGAGAGCCTCATTATGCCGCTGGTATCCCTGCGGAAATGGTAGCGCCAAATTCCAAAAAAATATACAGGTTGGCGGATAACAATCACCCTTATGCCGCCCGTTCGGATGACGAAGTGAAGATTGTTCGCGAAGGAAAAGAGGTCCATGTTTATATGAACATGATCCGAAGCCACTTTAACCCAGATAATATTGAAGGAATAAAAGTGGGCGATAAAGTGTACTTCCACGTTACAAACTTGGAACAGGATTTCGACGTACCGCACGGTTTCGCTGTAATTGG
>CAYXDM010000140.1:0-3863 GCA_964463595.1 uncultured Aequorivita sp.
AAATGAAAAAAGCAGGAATAATAATGATCATTGGCTCCTTGCTGTTATTGGGACTCTTTAAATTCCCATTGTGGAACATCGTTCTCGGCGCTCCGCAATATCCAGATCCCCTGGGAATGAATATCTATATCCAGGGAATAGAAGGTGTTGACGAATTCGATATTCAAAATATCGATAATCTTAACCACTATATCGGAATGAAAACCATACCCAAAGTGGAGGAAATGTGGGAGTTCAGTGTATTCCCTAAAGTAATTGCAGCAATGGTTGCTCTTGGTGTTATTATAGGTCTGTTAGGTTTCCTTGGAAAGGTGAATTATAAATGGTTCTTGGGCTGGTTCGTGCTTATGTCCATTCTCGGTCTTCTGGGAATGTACGACTTCAACTTATGGCTGATTGACTATGGAACCGACCTCGACCCAAAGGCCATTATGAAACTCCTAAACCCCGATGGCACCCCAATGACGTACAAACCGCCGCTTTTGGGATACCAAAAAATGTTGAACTTCGATGTGGACTCTTGGCCAGCTCCAGGTGCTTATTTGATGTTCTTGGGAATGTTGCTCACTGTTGTTGCTTTCTTCGTCGGCAAGCATGAGAGTAAAAAAAAATTGAAACCCAACCAATTCTAAAAACTGCAATAGCCTAATGATACGATTATTTCTTTTAAGCATAATTTCCGTCCTATTTGTTTCGTGTGAAATAAGTCCACAGAAAATTGAATATGGCTCCGATGCCTGCCATTATTGTGATATGACCATTGTAGACAAGCAACACGCTTCACAGTTGGTTTCAGCAAAGGGCAAAGCCTTTAAATATGACGCCATTGAATGTATGGTCCATTCCCTTCAGGAAGATATGACCGAAACCGATATTGCACTGTATTTGGTTACCGATTTTGATAAACCCGGTGAATTGATAGATGCGCGGCCCGCAACTTATTTGGTCAGCGAAAAAATACAAAGCCCTATGGGTGCCAATCTTTCCGCTTTCGAAAATAGGGACGCGGCAGGGAAGACCAAGGATGAATTTTCAGGAACACTATATTCCTGGGACGAAATCCAGGAACACTTAAGACATTGAACCTCGATCCTAATTTTTGATTACTGAATTAATAGTATAGACCTAAAACTTCTATGTTGAAGAAAACACACAATATAATCGCTTTCCTATTAATGGTTTTTGCCGTATTCCAAACGCATGCCAAAACCATTACCGTGTGTAGCACTTGTTCCGTAAAAACCATAAAGGAAGCCTTGGAACAAGCAGTTGATGGGGATACCATTTTGGTGAAAAAAGGAATCTATAAGGAAGCGAACATAAAAATTGACAAAGAGATCACCCTTATCGGTGAGGATATGCCTACGATTGATGGCAACAAGGAAGGTGAGATTATCACTATCGGAGCTGACAACGTAACGGTTGATGGTTTTAAGATCATCAACGTTGGCCTCAGTTATACTACCGACTATGCTTCCGTTCGGGTGGTCAATAGTTCTGGGTTCACCATTCAGAATCTGGTGCTCGAAAAACTTTTCTTCGGAATATACCTTCAAAAAGCCAATAACGGAAAAATTTTGCACAACAAGGTTAGGGGAGAGGCCGTAACCGAATTCAACTCCGGAAATGCTATCCATCTATGGCACTGTAAGAATGTGGTTGTCGATGGCAACGATGTCCAGAACGTTCGGGATGGGATCTATCTCGAGTTTTCCGACGAAATCACCATCACCAATAATTTCAGCAAGAACAATGTGCGCTACGGTTTGCATTTTATGTTCAGCCACAACAACCGTGTGTATGATAACGTATTTGAAACAAATGGAGCTGGAATTGCCTTGATGTTTTCAAAAGTTATGGAGGTTGAAAACAATGTAATCAAGAAAAACTGGGGCACGGCCGCCTATGGCTTATTGCTGAAGGAGGTAAATGACGTAAATATCAAGAACAATGTATTTCTTGAAAATACCGTCGCCATCACTGTTGAAGGAAGTAATCGCCTGGTGTATGCCAACAACGATTTCACCAGCAATGGCTATGCGCTTCGAGTGAAGGGCGCCTGTTATGAAAACCAGATCATCAATAATAATTTCCTGTACAATTCCTTCGATATTTCATATAACGGGAGGATAAACGACAATAAATTCAACAATAATTATTGGAGCAATTACACCGGATACGATTTGGATAAAAACGGAATCGGCGATGTGGCATACCGCCCCGTAAAATTGTTCTCATACATTGTAAACCGCACCCCGGAAACGATCATTCTGTTGCGGAGTATGTTTATAGACATTATCGACTTTTCAGAAAAAGTTTCCCCAGTGTTTACACCCAACGATTTGATGGATGAAAATCCAAGAATGAAACCCATAGACCATGATAGAAGTTAAGGACTTACATAAAAAATTCGGAAAGAACGAGGTGCTCAAGGGCATCGATCTTTCCATTGGCGAAGGCGGAATCTTCTCCATTCTCGGGCCCAACGGTTCGGGAAAGACCACGCTCATAAAATGTATTTTGGGAATGGTGATACCGGATTCCGGTGAGATTACCATCGATGGAATCCCGTTGAAAAATAACTATAAATACAGGGAAACCATAGATTATCTCCCGCAAATCGCCAATTTTCCGGGAAACCTGAAAGTGAGGGAACTGATAAACATGATCAAGGATCTTCGCGATTCTAAAAACAACAATGAAGAGGAACTGATCGAACTTTTTAAATTGCAGCCCTACCTGAGTAAACGTTTGGTAAATCTTTCCGGAGGAACAAAACAGAAGGTAAACCTAGTGCTTACCTTTATGTTTGACAGTCCGTTGATCATTCTCGATGAACCCACCAGCGGCCTGGATCCCATTTCCTTATTGCGATTGAAGAAATTGATAGCTTCCGAAAGGGAAAAGGGAAAAACGCTTCTTATAACCTCACATATTTTGAGTTTTGTAGAAGAAGTGGCCGATGAGATCGTTTTCCTTTTGGAAGGGAAAATTTATTTTAAGGGAACCATTCCCGAACTGAAATCCAAGACCGAACAGCCCGATTTTGAACACGCAATAGCGTCCATTTTATCCTCTAGTTATGCTTAAGATATTAAAATACAGTTTTTACGATTTGATGCGCAGCCGTTGGAGCTACGTATATTTCCTGTTCTATCTGCTCCTTGGCATTGTTCTCCTGTTTTTGAACAACGACCTTTCCAAGGCGGTTATTACCTTGATGAACGTTATCATCATTCTGGTACCGCTTATTGGGACCATCTTCGGGGTGATGTACTATTACAACTCCCGCGAATTTACCGAACTGCTTTTGGCCCAGCCCATAAAGCGGAGTTCCATCTTTCTGGGTCAATATTTCGGTGTGGCCACTTCCTTATCCATGAGCCTGATCGTAGGATTGGGGGTGCCATTTATTTTTTACGGAATTTTCAACAGTAACGCTATCTGGGATTTTTCGTTACTGCTGATAACCGGTGGGTTCCTCACTTTTATCTTTACGGCCCTGGCCTTTGTTATTGCCCTTTCCAACGAAAACCGGATCAAGGGATTCGGATATGCCATCTTGCTTTGGCTGTTTTTGGCCGTAATCTATGATGGCATTTTTTTGATGTCGCTCCTTTACTTTCAGGAATACCCTCTGGATAAGTTTTCTCTCTTTGCCACCATCCTAAACCCAGTGGATCTTTCCCGGGTGCTGATTTTGTTGAAACTCGATATTTCCGCATTGCTCGGGTATACCGGAGCTGTCTTCCAAAAATTCTTCGGCACCAATTTCGGAGTGATCCTATCGTCCATAATGTTGATGCTCTGGGTTGCGATTCCCACGTTCTTCATTTGGAGGATCGCTAAGAGAAAGGATTTTT
>CAYXDM010000140.1:3963-5909 GCA_964463595.1 uncultured Aequorivita sp.
TTAATGTCTTGTCCGGTAGGTGTTTCGAAGACTTCCAGATCAAAGTAGGGAATAGCTGCCAAAAGATGTTCAAAAATATCGGCCTGGATATGTTCATAATTCACCCAACGCGTATCCTTGCTAAAACAATATATCTCTAGGGGAATTCCTTTGTCGGTAGGGGCCAAATGCCGTACCAATACCATCAAATCCTTACTGATAGCGGTATTTTGGTCCAAAAAGGTATTGGCATAATTTCTAAAAATACCCAGGTTGGTCTGGTTTCGGCCATTGATCTGCATCGTTTTATCTGCTCCCGTTCGCTCATTGAATTTGTCTATATCCCTTTGCCGATGTTCAATATAGGGTCTTATCACACTGATCTGCTTCAATCTTTCCAGATCGTCCGGGTTGAGAAATTTTATTGAGGATTGTTTGATGTAAATAGACCGTTTTATCCGTCGCCCCCCACTTTCAAACATTCCCCGCCAGTTATGGAAGGAATCAGAGATCAAACTATAGGTAGGGATGGTAGTGTAGGTCTTGTCCCAGTTTTGGACCCGAACGGTAGCCAAATTTATTTCGATCACAAATCCATCTGCGCCAAATTTCTCAAACGTGATCCAGTCGCCAATCCGGACCATGTCATTTACTGAAACCTGGATACTGGCCACAAAACCTAAAATTGTATCTTTAAAAATCAGAAGGATAATAGCCGAGGCGGCTCCCAGGGTGGCAAAGCTTTTTAAGGAATATCCGGTGAGCAGTTGTACGATCCAGAAGATGCCAATGCCCCAGGCAAAAATCATAAGTACCTGGACGTAACTTTCCATCGGTTTATCCCGGAAACGATCCATTTCTTCAAGAAAACGGTGGGTGCTTCGCAGGATACTTCGGAAAATGAGGACCCATAACACCACCAAATATACCTGAAAGGCGGTGGAAACAATTCCGGCAACGAAGGCAGACTCAACAAATATTATAGGAATGAAGAACCACAGGATGGCAAGCGGCAGTAACCTCGCGACAAAACGTGGAAAATTACTCTGGACCAGAAAATCGTCGAAGGTAGATTTCGTCTTGTTGCTGAACGCAGTGAATACTCCCACTACAAGCCGGCGAAAAATGACCCCAATAAAAACAAGGCCAGCCCCAACAATAATACAATTGATAAGCACATTTAAGAATATGGCCCAGCCCTCCTCCATACCTTGGCCTATAAGGTAATTTTGGATTAAGGTGCTATATTCTATCAATTTCTCCTGGTTCATGGTAAGTACTTACGATCGGCATAAAACGGTCCGAAGGGAAGTACGGAGCAAAGTATTACGACCAGAAGTTCCGTGATGGACCAATTGAGTTTTTTGTACATAAAAAAGGCGCCTCCCACATATAGGCAAAAAAGAACTCCGTGGGCCATGCCCACCATCTGGACCATTTGTGGCATGTGCCAAATATATTTTAGAGGCATGGCTATTCCAAGAAGGACAAGAAAGGAAACTGCCTCAAGAGTGCTTATCATTCTAAATACTTTTATTGATTTTTCCATTGTACAACAAAATTTTTGCAAATATACATTAAGCATCCAGCACGCCCAATTTGAAGGGAGGTTTAACCTTTGGATAATATCGGAAAAATTCTTTGTCCTTTTTTAAATAGACCAATTCCGGATATTCTTGATTTAGCACAACTAGGTTGAAAGAATTATTGTTTTGGTAGCTTTGCACAAGGATAATAGCGACTTGTTTTGGCAGATGGGATTTTTACCTGGAAACCCTCAATCTCGAAACCCATTTCGTCAAATTTTGTTACATTTGGGTTCTAGCCCCTCAAAACCAACGATTGACAAATGGATCCATCTGTTCTTAAACTCATATTTTTTCCCGTATTGTTTCTTTTCGTTTTGTCTTCCTGTGAAAGCGATGGCATCAACAAACCCGTTGAAGAAGCTATTCACATTGCACTTC
>CAYXDM010000141.1:0-5857 GCA_964463595.1 uncultured Aequorivita sp.
CCCAAAAAATATTCGTGTATTCGTGGCAAAAGATACGCCCCCTCTAAAATATTCTTGGCAAAAAACCCGCCACCTCCAAAAAATATTCGTGTATTCGTGGTAAAAATCACACCACCCCCAAAACATTCGTGTATTCGTGGCAAAAGATTACGCCCCCTCTAAAATATTCGTGGCAAAAATCACGCCCCACTAAATAATCGTGTATTCACCTGACCCAAAGGGAAACTGGATTTTTATAAATCCATTTTTCCCGACGTACCCAAATCCTGATCCTTGCCAGTCAAGGCAGCCACTCCCATTTTAAATAGGGAAACCAGTTTGTTGCCATCGGCACTCCAGTACGCCGCCTCTTTGGGAGAGAATTTTATTGCCCTAATCTGCGGATCCTCGGAGCCGTCGAAATAGGCATTGTCCATTTTTTTGTAAAGGGATTCTATGGTATCCCGATCATCGATGATCTCAGCCCTGCCAAATACGCTCAGAAAGTCGGAACTTCCTCCGCTGAATAGCAATTGACAATCCGGGTCCTGAAGTATGTTGTGGTTATGGTCGCTGTTCTTACTGCTCAAAAACCATAAATTTCCGGACTCATCCACCCTTTTTGTGTACATAGGCGCCACGTCAAATGGTTTTTTCGTCAGGTGGGTGGCGAACATAGCGATCTTGACATCCTCTACCATTTCACGGAATTTCTTTTTAGCTTCTACCTGTGATAAATTTTCTTTGCCCATAATAAAGTTCTTTTTGTTTAAAAATAGGTACTTAAAGAAAAAGGGCTCCCCAATTCATTGCTAAAAAACAACAAGGGAATGTTAAGAATATTTGTTGAGGATCGTCTCTACCTGCGGAAGATATCCGCTACCGAAAAGATTGAGATGTACGAGTAAATAGTATAATTGCCAAATATCCGTCCGATTTTCCCAACCTTCACTTAAGGGAAAATATTCATTGTAACCGTAGAAAACTTCAGTCTCAAATCCACCGAAGAGTTGCATCATTGCGAGATCCATTTCCCGTGGGCCGAAGGATACCGCCGGATCTATTATAACGGGCATCCCTGTGTCGGACACCATGAAATTTCCCCGCCATAGATCACCGTGGATAAGGGCAGGGGCCTCGGGGGGAATCTCATCCAATATATTTTTATAAAAGGCTTCCTTGCTTTTAAAGTTGAATTCTTTTGTGGAAGCAAGCTTAAACTGTGGCTCCAAACGTTGGGAGATGTAAAACTCCCCAGCACTTCCGCAATACACATTTTGTTGCGGAAGACTCCCGATATAATTGGAATGGTCCAAACCAAATTTATCAGAAGTAGTTTTGTGAAGTTCTGTCAGGGAATGGGAAAAGTTTCTCCAGAAATTCGTTTTTGGGGAAGTCTGGGAAATATATTCCATTAACAGAAATGAGGAATTTCCAAGATTTCCGGTTGTGATGACTTTGGGGATTCTAAAGGATGATGAATTGCCCAAAAGTCTAAGCCCTTTGGCTTCCGCTTCAAACATTTCCGGAAATTTTGCGGCCTCATTCCGTTTTATGACAAAATTTCCTTCCTCGCATTCCAGAAGAAAAACCTCGTTGATATCTCCTCCCGATAAGGGTTTGGCCTCAATTAAATTGAGGTTGTTTTGGGATGCTACAGTATGTAGGAATTTGTACACTGCATTTTTTGGAGTTCCGAGCAAAAATAAATGTCCCTTATCGAAGCGGATTTTTGTCAGTTCTTCCGCACCCAGGTTTCAAAAGTAAACGCATACTTATGTCTTTCGTCCTTTTCGTGCTTTACTTCGGAAATGAGTTCCCAATCTTCTTTTAAAAATTCAGGAAAAAAAGTATCGGCATCGGCAAAAGTCGCATGGACGCGGGTAAGTTCAATTTTATCTGCGATTTTCAAGGCCTGTTTAAAAATTTCCCCTCCGCCAATGATGAATATGTCCTTTATGGAGGTTGCTTTTTCGAGGGCTTCTTCCAGGCTATAAACTACTTCCGCACCCACGTGGCCATAGCTTCTGTCGTGGGTGAGCACGATATGCACCCGGTTTGGGAGTGGATTTGGAAAGGATTCAAACGTCTTTCGGCCCATAATAATAAAATGATGGCTCGTAATTTCCTTGAATCTTTTGAAATCATCCGGCAAATGCCACAATAGATCATTGTTTTTGCCAAGTTCGTTGTTTTCGCCCGCTGCGGCAACTAGTGTTATCATTCTACATCAGGAAGTAAAGGGTTATCTAAGGAATTATACGGAGTATGGGAGGTTGGTTTTGGGAGTGGCAGTTCGTTATCAACACGCTTTTGAAGCTCTGCTATTTTTTCGGCCTGCCTAACCTTTAGTTTTTCCAGTTGCCGGTTTTCCCATTCCTTTCCCATAAATGAATTTAAAAGAAAAACATTTAAGGCGTGGATCAGGAAAATGAGCGCCCATATAAGAATGGCCCAAATATACCAGTCCTGGAATATAATATCATTACCATACCCCAACAGTGGATTGATTACGATTATCAATACGGAGCCAGCCAGAAAGGCTATAAAATGGCGCATCAGGTTTTTTTTCTGGATTATTCGTCTGCGGGCATATTCGTATTGTTCCCGCTGTTCCGAATCGATTCTTTCGGATTTCTTGACTTTTGAAGGCATAGTTTCTTACTTTTATCTCTATATCTGAGTTCTGATGGCTCATACCGCATCACGTAAAGATACCTAATTTTGTCAATTTTGACATCCTCACTATGGAAGAAATAAGAAAACACTTTCCCGCCTTAAACTCGGAGGTTTATTTGAATACCGCCTCAAACGGCATTGTTCCCAAACCCATAATTGACTGGAGAAGACAACACGATCTGGATTTGATGAACCATGCGGGTATTTTTCGGGATGGCCACAAACAACATATTGAGCAAATCCGCAAAACTGTCTCCCGTTTTTTTAAGGCTTCCACCTGGGAAACGGCACTGGTCCCGAATTTTTCTTTGGCCTTGAATATGGTGTTGGAAGGACTTGCGGAGAACCAGAAAATATTACTTCTAAAAAACGACTATCCCTCCGTAAAATGGCCAGTGGAAACACGCGATTTCAATGTATGTTACGCCGAAACGGATGAAAATCTGGAAAGGAACATCGAAGCGGCCGTTTCAAAACACAAACCGGAGGTGTTTATTTTTAGTATGGTGCAATGGCTCAATGGGATTAAAATAGATCTCGAATTTCTAAGGAAGCTGAAGAGTGACCATCCAAATCTGTTGTTAATTGCCGATGGAACACAATATTTGGGCACGGAGCATTTCAATTTTGCTGAAAGTGCACTCGATGTAATGGGAGCCAGTGCCTATAAATGGCTGACGGCCGGCTATGGAAATGGATTTTTGATGATCAAGGAAGCCGCGCGAAAACGGATTTTCCCAAGGACCATAGGGTTTAACTCGGCCGAAGGATTTGATAGTGAGGCCACCGACACTGCCTATATAAAACATTTCGAGCCGGGACATCTGGACACGCTGAATTTCGGTAGCCTGGAACAATCGATTTTATTTGTGGAAGCGTTGGGGAAGGATAAACTTTACGAAAACATCAGAACCCTTTCCTCAATGGCGAAAACACATTTTGCTGAAATGGGCTTGTTGAACGATGACACCTTATTTCGCCGGGATCTTTCCCCTATTTTCAACCTTAAGGGAGATGTAGCCCTGTTTCAAAAATTAAAGGAAAACAATATAATATCTTCATGGCGAGGGGGCGGCATTCGGGTGGGTTTCCATTATTACAACTCCGAGGAGGATCTGGATTATTTGCTCGAGGTCTTACATAAATAGTGCTGGCAGTCGATATTTATTCCATTCCTTTTTTGAAGGCATAATTCTTGTAATAACCCTTTTGGTCCGTAAAGGAATTTGCGATTTCAAGCCCCGATTGTTGGGCCAACCAGGCCACGGTTTTATCGTCGTATTTCTGTGATATTTCTACATGGATGCTTTCCCACCGATCAAAATGTAGGCGCGTATGCAACTGTTCAATGGATACTTCCATAGCTTCCGTAGCGACCAAAAAACTTTTGGCAGTTCCGGTTTCCGGATTATAGCTTTCCCAGTGTTGGAATTTTTCAATATCGAAATTCCCGCCCAGTTCCCGGTTTATACGTGAAAGAATATTTTTATTGAAAGCTTCGGTAATTCCCGACTTATCGTTATAGGCGTCCAGAATGGTCTGTGGATCCTTCTTCTGATCAAAACCCATGAACAATAGATCCTCTGGACCCAAGGTGTCCTTGAGTTTTGTAAGAAAATCGATGGCATTCGGATGGCGCAAATTTCCGATATTACTGCCAAGGACCATGATTACTTTTTTGCGCTTGTCAAAACTTTTTAGCCTTTCCAGTACCTCGAAGTATTCTCCCACTTCGGCGTCTATATGTAAGGCAGGCATTTCTTGAGCGAGGTTTGCAGTAAGCATTTCCACCGCATTTTCACTGATATCTATCGGTTTATAAATAAAATTGAATTTATTCTCCACCATATATTTTAAGAGAATTTTCGTCTTTTTTCCATCCCCCGCACCCAGTTCAATCAGGTCCAGGCCATTTTCCCTATCCCGGAACAATTCTCCTATAGTTACGGTGTGGGTGGACAAAATCTCAAATTCACACGCCGTAAGGTAGTATTCAGGCATCGCCATGATTTCCTGAAAAAGTCGATCTCCCTTTTTGTCGTAAATGTATTTTGAGGAAAGGTGTTTTGGAAAATCCGTTAGTCCTTCCAGGACATCTCTTTTGAATGCTGTATTGCGTATATTTTGGGGGTTGTTTTCCATCGTTGTTTAGTCCTGATCATTTTGCCAATCGGAGGCCGGTAAACTGCCATCGCAAATTGGGTTGAAAAAAGTTCCGGTAGGTGGGTCGGGTGTGCTGGGGCGGCGTGGCAACAGATCCCCCGCGAAGCACTTTCTGGTTTACCATAAATTTTCCGTTGTATTCCCCAATAGCTCCGGGAGCTTTTTTGTATCCGGGATAGGGAAGATAGGCACTTTCGGTCCATTCCCATCGGCTGCCCCAGTCAAAATTTTCCTGAGCTGCTTCCCATTCAAATTCGGTGGGAAGTCGGCAACCCTTCCATTGGGCATAGGCAAAGGCCTCGTAATAGGAGATGTGGGAAAGGGGCGCATTCCCATTAAGCCTTTCGAGACCCCGCAGGGTATATTGATGCCATGCATCCTCTATTTTGTGCCAGTACATGGGTTGCGAGATGCGATTTTGGTGTACCCACTCCCAGGCGTCCGCATGCCACAGGTTAAAGTTTGAATAACCCCCATCCTCGATAAACTCCAGATATTCGAAGTTTGTAACCAACCTATTGGAGACTTTATATTTCTGTAGATAAACTCTATGTCCATCCAATTCATTGTCATAACAGAATTCCTCTGGTTTATTATGGCCAATTTCATATACCCCTTCTTCCATCTCGATCCAATTTTGTTTGAAATCCTGAACGGGGTTTTCCAAAAAGGAATTGTCGTATTTTGGAAACAGCGGGTTGTTTCCCAGTATATATTTGATGTCGGTGACCAATAATTCCTGGTGCTGTTTTTCGTGATGGATTCCTATTGACAAAATTTGCATCACCTCCCCCGAAATTTCGTGTGAGAGGAAATCCATAATTTCATTGGTGATATAGTGTCGATAATCGTACACTTTGGAAACACTGGGCCGCGACAGATTCCCACGGTCGGTTCTCAGCACCCGTTTGCCCACGTTTTCGTAATAGCTGTTGAAGACAAAGGCAAAGTCGGGATGGAACAATTTATAATTGGGCTTAAACGGTTTTAGGACAAACTCCTCAAAAAACCAGGAAGTATGGCCCAAGTGCCATTT
>CAYXDM010000142.1:0-5793 GCA_964463595.1 uncultured Aequorivita sp.
GTCTGGGCACGTGAGGGCCACGACCATTCCCCTGCGGTGTGGTAGAGGGTACCGTCCGTGGTGGCATCTATCTGGACCATATCGGTATAGCCGTCCAGGGCGGTCTCCCCCCAACGCAGTAGTCCACGTATGTATCATAATAGTTGATGGGGAGTACCTCTAGGTTCCTCTCTATCTTTCTGGCCGTTCCCTCTCCCTTTTCCCTATTGATCTTTCTGAAGTCCGGCGGTGCGGGACCGCTGTCCTCCTCATCGGCGATGCTCTGGGAATATTGCCACAGGGCCTCGAGCTGTTCCGCCATTTTCTCTTTGCGCGTCTTGATGGCGTTGCCCCAGACAAAAGTATATCTGCCGTCCATGGAGTCGATCTTGGTGCCATCGGTAAAGCCCTCCTTTAAGGAAACAAGGTCTTCCCGGGCCAAAAGGAGCACTACCTGTTTGAAGATATCCTTAAAAATGGCCCTGGGCTTGTTGCTGCGAAAACGGGCAATGGTATGGTGGTCCGCCACTTGCTGGGCGGCCAGCCAGACCATTACCTAGAGCATCATTTTTGGTTGGTAGCTCGGCTTTCCCTCCTTGCTGTACTCTTTTATAAAAAGGGCAAGGTCAAGCTGCTCGATTACTCCATTGACCACGCGCACGGGATGGTCCTGTGGATCAATTCTTCAATGGAGAGTGGAAAAAGCCAATTCTGCTGTAGGTTGTAATCTTGAAAATTGGTGTTAATATCGCCGATTATGTGAGCATGGAGATACGAAATAACCGATGTTTAAACAAATAATTTAATGGAAAAAGCCGCCTCGGGATATGGGACGGCTTCTTTGTTTTTTCAATGTGCGGTAAAAATTAGGATACCGCCTTTAATTTTTTGAGGGAAGATTTATTCAACTTCTCCTCGGCATAATCCCTGGTGACGAGTAGGGAGTTCACATCCGTTCCCGGGTATTCATACATCGCATCGGTGAGAACGGCCTCACAAAGTGAGCGGAGGCCACGGGCTCCAAGTTTATATTCAATGGCCTGCTCTACTATATAATCCAGTGCCTCCTCGGTAATCTCAAATTCGATTCCGTCCATTTCCAGCAATTTTTTATACTGCTTGATAATGGCATTCTTGGGTTCGGTCAGAATGGCCCTCAAGGTTTCCTTGTCCAGTGGATTCATATAGGTGAGCACGGGCAGGCGCCCAATAATCTCGGGAATGAGTCCAAAATCCTTTAAATCCTTTGGGATAATATACCGGAGAATATTTTCACGATCCATTTGGTTCTCGTTCATGGAGGCATTGAATCCCACCGCCTGCAAATTCAAGCGCCTGGAAATATGGCGCTCTATACCGTCAAAGGCACCGCCGGCAATAAAGAGGATGTTTTCCGTATTTACCTCTATGAATTTTTGATCGGGATGTTTGCGCCCTCCTTTTGGGGGCACGTTTACGGTGGTACCCTCCAACAATTTCAATAAGGCCTGCTGCACTCCTTCCCCGCTTACATCCCGGGTTATGGAAGGATTATCGCTCTTACGGGCTATTTTGTCGATCTCATCTATAAATACGATCCCGTTTTCCGCCTTTTCCAAATTGTAATCTGCGGCCTGCAACAGGCGGGTGAGAATACTTTCAACATCCTCTCCCACATAGCCGGCCTCGGTCAAAACCGTGGCATCCACAATGGCCAAGGGCACATTCAGCATGCGTGCGATTGTCTTTGCAATAAGGGTTTTCCCTGTTCCCGTTTGCCCTACTATTATGATATTGCTTTTTTGGATCTCAATATCATCATCACTCTTTGGCTGTAAAAGGCGTTTATAGTGGTTATAAACCGCAACGGACATTACCTTTTTGGTAAAATCCTGACCAATGATATAATCATCCAAAAATGATTTTATTATAGTCGGCTTTTTCAGCATCAAGTCTGCAGACAATTGGGTCTTCCCTGCATGGTGGGCCTCCTCTACTACAATCCCATGTGCTTGTTCAATACAGCGGTCGCAAATATGGGCATCCAAACCCGCGATAAGCAAGCTGGTTTCCGATTTTTTTCGTCCACAAAAAGAACATTCCAAATCTTCTTTTGACATAATTTTTTTTCTGTTTCGCTCCTTAGCTTCTGGTAAGGATTTCATCAATCATTCCGTATTCCTTGGCTTTCTCGGCTTTCATCCAATAATCACGGTCGCTATCTTCATATACCCTTTCATAAGTTTGGCCTGTATGCTGGGCTATAATGCTATAAAGTTCCTCTCTTAAGGATAGTATTTCATTGGCCGTAATCTCAATATCGCTTGCCTGCCCCTGGGCACCTCCCAGCGGCTGGTGGATCATTACCCGTGAATGCTTTAGGCCACTGCGTTTTCCTTTTTCCCCCGCACAGAGAATAACGGCCGCCATGCTGGCAGCCATTCCCGTACAGATAGTTGCTACGTCGGGTTTTATGAATTGCATGGTATCGTAGATTCCCAAACCTGCATAAACGCTCCCTCCAGGAGAGTTGATATAAATCTGGATATCGCGGGAGGCATCGGTGCTCGCCAGAAATAAAAGCTGGGCCTGTACAATATTTGCCACTTGATCGTTTATACCTGTACCGAGGAAGATAATCCGGTCCATCATCAGTCGTGAAAAAACGTCCATCGCCACCGCGTTCATCTGGCGTTCCTCAATTATATTGGGCGTCAAGTTCACTGGATACATACTGCTGATAATTTTATCATAGTACATATTGTTGACGCCTCTATCCTTTATAGCAAAATTTTTAAATTCTTTACTGTAGTCCATAAATATGTTCGTTATATGAGAATGGCAACCTGCGGTTGTCATAGTAATCCAAGCTTTCCCTTTGTAAATCAAAAAGGCGTCAAATCTAAAAATCCAACGCCTAAAGATAACTATTTCCCCGCGGAATTAGGCGTAGGTTTCCTTAATGAATTTCTCGTAGGTAATCTCCTTAGTCTCCAATTTCACGTTTTCCTTAAAGAAATGGAGCAATTTATTTGTGTTCAGCTGTTCGCCCAAACGCTCAACCTCCTCTTTGTTGGAAAGAATTCGTGCGGTAATGGCATCCAATTCCTCCTCAGAAGGATCCATTTGCCCAAATTGGGCCATTTGCGATTTTATCATATTCCTTGAAAATTCCTTCAATTCCTCAAAAGTTGCCTGCAGGTTGTTTTCCGCCCTAAGCTTTCCTTCGATCAATTGATATCGCAGGCCTTTTTCACTTTTTTCATACTCCTCCTTGGCTTCTTCCTCAGAAAGCTTACTTTCACCGGACATAGCAATCCAACGCTGCAAAAAATTCGAGGGAAGATCAAACTTCGTATTTTCAATTAAGGAATCGATAACGTCATTTAATAACTGCTGGTCGCTCTGCTGTGCATATTGTCCTTCGGCATCTTCCTTTATCTTGGCCCTAAGTTCCTCTTCGGAAGTAACTATGCCCTCACCAAAAAGCTTGTCGAACAATTCTTGGTCCAACTCGGCCATTTCGCGTTTATTGACTTCCTCTATCGTGAAGGAAACCGCAATATCCAGTCCGTGGGCATCATCGTGTGAAACTCCAAAGTATCTCTGGTTGTCGTGATCATCGGCAAACATGCCCTTGGTCTTAAAGGTAAGGCTGTCGCCGACCTTTGCTCCTAAAAGAACGTCAAGTTGCTCCTTTCCGTGGATGTCATCTGTGGAAAGCGTGGTTTTCTTATCAATCCCATTTTCCTCGGAAATGAATTTTCCGGTTACCTCATCCCCGTTTTCAACCTCATTTTTGGAGATCAATTTGCCGTACTGCTTGCGAATGGTCTTCACTTGATCGTCGATCATTTTGTCGTCGGCAACTATCTTATAGTGGGTAATTTCCTTCCCTTGTAAGTCGATTTCGAATTTAGGGGAAAGACCAAGTTCAAATTCAAAGGAATAATCATCGGCATCCCAGTCTATATCCGCTTCGTTTTTTGGAAGAGGATTTCCCAAAATATCGAGTTTTTCGTCGGTCAAATATTTCTGGAGAGCATCCTGAAGAAGTTTGTTTACCTCTTCTACAAGAACGGCTTTCCCGAATTGCTTTTTCACCATTCCCATGGGCACATGACCTTTTCTGAACCCCGGAATATTGGCGCTCTTTCGGTAATCATTCAGCATTTTGTCCACTTTGCCGGAATAATCGTCCTTTAATATTTCCACTGTCAAAACAGCGTTTAGGTTATCGATGTCTTTTTTCGTAATGTTCATTTCTTTTTCTGGATTTTGGGGTTGCAAAAGTACGGTTTTTTGCCAAAGACAACAAACATTTACACACTCTTATATAGAGGCTTACCGCCGCTCTTCCAGAATTGAAAACAGAACTGCTTGAAATAACGACAACAAAAGGCTAAACAGCAATGCCCACCAAATAGAGGATACATGGAAACTATCAATAAGATAGGCGGCCATCAATATGATGAATGCATTTATAAAAAGAAGAAAGATCCCGAAGGTAACTATAGTTATGGGTAAGGTTAGGATCACCAAAATCGGCTTTACGATAAGCCTCAGAAGGGCTATCACTATGGCCACCACCACTGCAGAGCCATATCCTGCTACCTTCACACCGGGTAAAATCTCTGCTAAAACCATTACAGCTATAGCGGTCAAAAGAAGTCTCAGTATAAGTACCATGCAATTTTCTTTGGCCCCAGGGCCATACCAATAAGTTCAATCACAATTCGCGAATCGTCAAATATAAAAAAACCTCCCGAAATGAAGGACGGTTACAAAGTTATAGAATGAACAATTATAAAATGAAAGCTGGGAAAATAGTCAATCCTCTTGAAGAAACTCCATACAACGCGTATAAAACTCGTCCGGATTGTCGGCATGGAGCCAATGGCCGGCAGAGGAAATCCTCTTTATTTCAGCTTGGGGAAAGTGTTCTTTAATCAGCACTTCATCCTGGGGCCGGATATACTTGCTCTTCTCGCCCCCCAAAAACAATGTATCTCCATTATAAACAGCGCTTTCGGGGAGAGCAGTACCCACCGCATCAATATTGTCGGAAAGCACGGGAAGGTTAAGCCGGAGGTCCAGTTCCTTATTTGCATTGCGATACAGATTTCTCAAAACAAACAATCGGGTTCCTTTTTCCTTGATATTTTCGGAAAGGGCCGCTTCGGCATCCCGTCGGGATTTTATTACGGAGAAATCAAGGGCCGCGAGAGCGTCAATAATATCCTGGTGATGTGTCGGGTATTCCTGTGGACCGATATCGGCCACAATAAGTTTGGAAATCCGCTCGGGGAAGTCCATTGCAAAATGCATGGCCACCTTCCCGCCCATGGAATGTCCAAGAATTATTATCTCGTTCAGATCGTGTTCCTCACAATATCGGTTTACGTCCTCTGCCATAATTTCATAGGAGAAATGGGGGCTGTGAAAACTTCTACCGTGATTGCGAAGATCGACCAGATGCACTTCATATCCATCCTCAGCCCAGCGCATTCCCAGAGTTTTCCAATTATCTCCCATTCCAAGAAAACCGTGAAGAATAATGAAGGGTTTTCCCGCACCCAATATTTGAGAATGTAATATCATATTTTTTCCTTTTAAAACTTAAAATGGCAATACCGGCATTTTATACCCCACGCTTCAACTTAAGAAAGTTTTTGGAGATAACTGCCAATAACTTTTTCCAGACCGTCGTAAAGAGATTCGCAAATTAGGGCGTGGCCAATACTCACCTCCAAAAGATTGGGAACGTTCTCCTTAAAAAATTTAATATTTTGCAAGGAGAGGTCATGGCCGGCATTGAGGCCCAAACCCAGTTCA
>CAYXDM010000143.1:0-3307 GCA_964463595.1 uncultured Aequorivita sp.
TTTTTCCAAATGAGGCTAAGGTATTTCGAGGGCCGAATCGAGGACGACAAGTATATCACTGGCTTTATTGTGGAGAATGATTCCCAAAACGGAATTTCCATGGGAGAGGAAGAAAATAAATTGGGAATCCACTCCTCCTCTACCCGCCAGGTTTTTTTCAATGAAACCAAAGTCCCCGTTGAAAACATGCTCGGTGCGAGAGGCGAAGGCTTCAAAATTGCGATGAACGCCTTAAACATAGGCCGCATCAAGCTCGCCGCTGCTAGTCTGGATGCCCAAAGACGTGTAATTTCTGAATCTGTGCAATACGCGAACGAACGAATTCAATTTAATGTTCCAATCTCTTCTTTCGGTGCCATTAAATTGAAATTGGCCGAAATGGCCACGAATATGTATGTGGGTGAAAGTGCCACTTACCGGGCCGGCAAGAACATTGAGGATCGGATTGCCCTGCGCATTGCTGCTGGCAATAGCCCTCAGAAGGCCGAATTAAAAGCCGTGGAGGAATATGCCATAGAATGTTCGATATTGAAAGTTGCCCTTTCAGAGGATCTTCAAAGCTGTACCGACGAGGGTATCCAGATTTATGGGGGTATGGGGTATAGTGCGGACACCCCAATGGAGTCGGCTTGGCGCGATGCGCGGATTACCCGTATTTATGAGGGAACCAACGAAATAAACAGGATGCTCTCCGTGGGAATGCTTGTGAAAAAAGCTATGAAGGGCCACGTTGACCTTTTGAATCCCGCCCAGGAAGTTGCTTCCGAGCTTATGGAAATCCCATCCCTTGACGTTCCGGATTACTCGGAATTACTATCAGAAGAGAAAGATATGATCCGCAAATTGAAAAAAGTATTTTTAATGGTTGCAGGGAGTGCGGCCCAAAAATATGGGACCGAACTGGAAGAACATCAGCAGACTCTTCTGGCCGCCGCCGATATACTGATTGAAATCTATATGGCAGAAAGCGCAATTCTAAGGACGGAGAAAAATATAGCCCGCTTGGGAGAGGAAAGCCAGAAAGTTCAAATTGCGATGGCACAGCTCTATTTGTATCATACGGTAGATATAATAACCATAAAGGCTAAGGAATCCATTCTTTCTTTTGCCGAAGGTGATGAGCAACGGATGATGCTAATGGGATTAAGACGATTCACTAAATATCAAAACATGCCCAACATCGGCCAATTGCGGAGAACAATTGCGGAAAAAATAATCCGGGAAAATAAATATCCGTTTTAACCCACAAGGATTGGTTCAGAGCTAGTGATTTCGAAAGGCGTGTTAGGTTTTTGGAAGGATATTGTCGTCAGAAATATGTTGGGAATAATTACGCCACTTTTCCAAACATGCCTCCATATCTGGGGGAATAGGGCATTCAAACCGCATATATTCTCCGGTAACGGGATGTACAAACCCCAAAGTACGGGCGTGCAACGCCTGACGGGGAAGAATCTTAAAGCAATTTTCAACAAACTGCCTGTATTTTGAAAAAGTTGTCCCTTTCAATATCTTGTCGCCCCCATATCTTTCATCGTTGAAAAGAGTGTGCCCAATATACTTTAGATGTACCCTGATTTGATGGGTCCTTCCGGTTTCCAACCTACAGGATACCAAAGTAACATATCCAAAACGCTCCAGAACTTTAAAATGGGTAACTGCGGGCTTTCCCCTATCCTCGTCGCCATTTTCATAAACTGTGTTTTGGAGGCGGTTTTTTGGATGTCTGCCAATGTTTCCCTCAATCGTTCCCTCATCCTCCTCTATGTTTCCCCACACTAGGGCAACGTATTCGCGTTCTGTAGTTTTATCAAAAAATTGTTTGGCGAGATGGGTCATCGCCTGTTCCGTTTTTGCGATGACCAACAGTCCACTTGTATCCTTGTCGATTCTGTGTACCAGACCCGGTCTATTTATATTGGCCGCCCCCATTACTTCGGAAGATGGCAGATTTTCAAAATGATAGGTAAGGGCATTGATCAAGGTCCCACTGTAATTTCCATGTCCTGGGTGCACAACCATTCCGGCTGGTTTGTTCACTATAATTACCGCATCATCCTCAAAGATTATATCCAACGGAATGTTTTCAGGAACAAGCAGGAACTCATAAGGAGGATGTTCGAACAAGACTGTTACCACATCATTGCCCTTAACTTTGTAACTTGATTTTACTGCCGCGCCATTCACGTGGATGTTGCCTGCTTCCGCAGCTTTTTGGATTTTGTTGCGGGTGGCCTTTTCAATCAGGTTCATCAAATATTTATCAACCCGCAGGGCTCCTTGGCCCTTGTCGGCCTTAAACCGATAATGTTCATAAAGATCATCACTCCCTGGATCCTCTATTTCTTCTTCTTTAAAACTCATCTTGGCTACCTTCATCAATTGGAACGGGTGGTTCATCATTGTCCGACTCTAGATCGGAATCGGATTTCAATATATTAAGGGATTGGTCCCCGACAATCAGATCTATGACCGACGTTTTTTGGAGGGGCGTCCCCGGTTCCAGTTTTTCGCCGTTATATCGCAATTCCAAAACGTTATCGCTGATATGCGGCCGATGGCTTATTGTCCCGATCTCGAAGCCCATTGCCAAAAGCGTGGGCTCTGCCTGCCTTCGCGTACGACCGATTACATTGGGCACCTCTACCTTACTATATCCAGAAGGATTCAAGGTCAGGTATAATTTCCTGTTTTCCTTTACGAATTTCCCTGGTTTTGGAATTTGATCTATGACCGAGTATTTTGGGTATTTCGGATTATAGTTGGCCGAATCCAAAATCTCATACCGCAGATCCATTTCGTCCAACTTTTCCTCCACTTTGTCCAGGGTCATTTTAGCCAGGTCTGGAACAGGGATTTTCTCGTTGTGGTTAGTGGTAATGCGCAGCCACCAAAGAATGATAAATCCCAAAACCACAATGGCCAGAAAAGCAATAACCACCTGTTTTAGGCAGGTTCTGGTAAACATAAATCGGAAAAATGTCATAGGTTTCTTTGTTTAGCCACAAAAATAGAAAAACCCAAAGGTAGTATCTTTTGGCGAAATTGGATTTGAAATAGAAATGGAAAAATTCAGTATCTCAAATAGAATTAAAAATAAGAGCGGACTGATTAAGATATGTTTTACACCTAAATGTTAATAAAACCTAAGATTTCTATATATTTGGAACAGCTATGCCTTTAGTTTTCTTTTGAAAATGATTTTTTATGAAGGTGAGGTTAGAATAGCGACTTTAAGGAATGGGAAAAAGTATTTCAAATATTTCTTCGCCGATAGGAAATTCTATACTATTTGTGATCAATATGG